>JBOGEA010000162.1:0-12807 GCA_050743205.1 Egibacteraceae bacterium
ACACCCCTTCTGCCCCTTTGGTCGCGATCCTGACAGATCACGCACCGTAAGGCCTAGGGTTCGAAGGTGGGGCCATTTCAAACCATCACTCGGCCTCTACTGGGGCCAAATCAGACCATCATTCCCACGGCTGATCACGGAGTGGTCGGGGGCGCGGCCGCCGCGGATCACCCGGTAGGCGATGTCGGTGCGGCAGGCGTCCTCGATGTCGCGGCTGTCCGTGTTGCCGCTGCGGTAGCTGTAGGCCAGCAGCGCCAGCAGCAGGTCGGGGTCCCACGGCGGGCGGCCCGGCCCGCCGGACGTGGCGGTGTGGAACGCCGAGGTGTCCATCTGGGCGACGGCGTCGAGCACGGACCATGCCAGGTGGTCGGCGGGCAGCCATTCGCGGGGGTCGGGGGGCAGGAGGAACTGCTGGTCACGATCGAAGGTCAGGTACCGTTTCGCCATACCACAGACTACGCTAAAACATGACAAAAGTCGCGAATACTTCGCCACCCTATTTTGCAACAGCCTCCATCCGACGGAAACCTGTGGCTGACACGGCAGCGCAGGCATACGGCCCTCGCCGAACCGTCTCACGCGCAGGTGCGGCGAACCGCTCACGGCCACCGCGCGAATACACGCACAGAACTGACAGAAGGCGGAAGCCCTCACCCCCTCTACCAGCGCATTCATCCCCCTGGTCAGGAGGTCTGGAGTCGCTGCTGGATACGGACGCCGGGACGCCGGGACGCCGGCGCCACGCCTCCCTCGTCTGCTGAAGGGCGTTTTGTCACCCCACCGCAGGTCCGGACTGGGCAGGTCATCCGGCTGCGGGACGTCTGCCCGGACACCCACCTGGCCCGCCTGTCCGATGGTCAGGCCCGCGCTGCTCGATGCGCACGCCGCCGTCGGCGGGCCGGGCCGGCTGAGACCATCCACGAGTGGCGGCACTCCTCCCTCACACATTTCGCCTCACGCATCTCGGCGAGGCCGGCGCGAGCCTGCTGATGCTCATGGCCAGTCCCGCGACAAGAAGCCCGAGAGCGTGCGGAAGCGCTTCAAGCCCTCGCCCGAGGCTATCGCTGGGGTCACCAGCCGCTGGCCACGGGACGAGGAATCCGGCCGTACACGGTACGGCGGGCATGACGGTGTGTGAGGCGCTGCCGCCCGCGCCCACCGGAGGTCTCCGCGCGATCAATCCGTCACGCCGTCGAGCGCGCTCAGCCGTTCTGCACGGCCTGGTCCTGGGCGTCCGCCAGCCGCTCCTGTATCTCGGCGACGTCCTCCTCGGTCGGGGCGTCCTCCCACGTCAGGCTCAGCCGCCAGTACCCGGTGAACTCGATCGATCGCTTGTCGATGCCGCGCTCGTGGATGAGGTGTCGCCGCAGAGCACGGACGGCGCTCGACTCGCCGGCGAGCCACGCGAAGACAGAGCCCGGCGGGAATTGGGCGCCGCGCACGGCTTCGACCAGCACGTCGCTGCGTCCGGCCGGCACTTCGCCCCGGTGAGCCCAGCGCACGGCCACCTCGGCGCGCGTCTCGAACCGCTGCTCCTCGGCCGCGTCGCGGACCTCGATGCAGGCCACCACGCGAGCGCCCTCGGGCAGCGCCTCGATCAGCGTGCCGATCGCCGGCAGCGCCGTCTCGTCCCCGGCCAGCAGGAGCCAGTCGGATGTGCCGGGGGGCCAGGAGCGGCTCGGCGACGGGCCGACCATGCCGAGCGTGTCGCCGGGCTCTGCGGACTGTGCCCACCGCGTCGCTGGGCCGGCATCGCTGTGCAGCACGAAATCGATGTCGATCATGTTGCGTCGCGGGTGGTGCGCCCGGATCGTGTAGCTTCGCATCCAGGGCCGCTCGTCCTCAGGCATCGCGAGATAGGACTGATACCACCGCATCCCGTCGCCGTCCGGGCTCGGCTCCGGAACGCGGGGCACCGTCTGGCCCGGTTTCGGGAAGCACAGCTTCGCCTCCTGGTCAGGCGCGTCCAAGGTGAGGCTGGCAAGATCGTCCCCGCCGAAGGTGACGCGCGCCATGCGCGGCGTGATCCGCTTGACATCGGTGACCTGGATGAGCGAGATCGGCAGCGGCTGCTCCACACAACTCCCTACGCGGCTTGCGGCAAAGGCGACCACCTTACTTGCCTTTTGGGGTTGCGCTCCAGAGCCAGTCGTGCTGGCAGCAGCGTGAGGTTGGGGGGTGGCCGAGCGCGCCGGGCTGGTGTCCCCCTCCTCGTGGCAGCTCTGGCAGAGCTGCCCGGCCTTGCCGTGGAGGATCTTCCTCGCCAGTGCGCTGCTCGGGGACAGCGCTGACATTGGTTAGCCGTCGGGCGTTGGGGAAAGGGCTGCATCATCTGATGCGCCGCCCGGCCCGCGGCCGGGACAAACCGGGGGTGGGGCGTGATCGATCCGGCGAAGCTGGGCGTGGGACGCTGTCCCGTGCCCGCGGTATGCGTGGACCGGCCCGGACGAGCTTGGCCACCGCGAGATTCTGGGGATGCCTGTCGCTGATCGGGCTGTTCTCCAAAGCCCTGAGGTGAGTTTCCCAAAACAAATGGCCTGGGACTTCGACCTGTCTTGAAGCGCCTGCGTAACAGGCTCAAGGATCCGTTGCGCCCGCTTGGCGTCATCAAACCATGACTGGGACCGGTACCATCCGAGGCGCATCCGTTACCAGGCCCGTTACCACAGCGCCGCACGGCAAGCCGCAAGGCTCGACGGCGCTGAGGGTAACGGGCTGGTCAGCGGAGGCGGACGGGAATCGAATCCGCCAGACCGGCCGGGCCGGTCTCTACGGTTTTGAAGCTCCGTAGGCGCCCGTCCACACGGATGCGGCCGTATGCATCCACGCAGCTCGTGAACAGCTTGCAGTCCACTGCGAGTTGTCGAACGCCGAGCGTGTCCATGGCGTAGGCAGTCAGTCTGGTAGTCACGGTGAGCGGGCGCGCCCGAGACTCCACGCGCGGGCGGAGCCGGCGACCGTCCGGGCCGAGACGCGCGCGGGCCGAGGACGGCGGCTTGCCGCCGCCCGCAGGCCCGCCCTTGCACCCCCTGATCTCCCCGCGCGACGTCTCAACCGGCGGTCCCGGCATGCCCCCGCCCTTGAAATAGTAGAGAAACTGCTCACGCGCATCGAGGCACGCCCAGCGTGAAACGCCACCCTGTTTAGGACGAGACGATGCGTATGATGAAGACACCGTGGGCGTGAGCTGAGTGCCGGGCGCGACATCCGGTGTGGTATCCGGCAGCTCGGCCTCAAGCGTGGCGCCCGCTCGGAGCGGACGGTCACGATCAACCAGATCCGAGTACTGGTGGCGACCGCCCGAACACGTGTGAGCCCGCTCCGTGCGCCACCCCCGTGGCTCTGGTCGCTGAAGCAGCGACGTTGCGCACCCCGGCGCGCCGTTGCGCGCTCGAACTCACCGATCAGCCGTCAGGACTTGGACGACGAGATTGGACAGTTCTAATGCACCATTGCTGGCCTCGTCGAGCTCACGGGCCTCCTGCCGAGCGATCGACGCCAGTTCGTCGCGCTGAGCCTCGTCGACTATGATTTGCCAGGTCGAGAGAATCCAAGCAAGCCGGAAACAACCATAGACGAACGAAAGATTTGGTCTGACCTCATCGTTAGGGTCGAATGTCTCGACTGTAGTCTCAACGGCCTCCAGCAACTGGGGCACCCCATCACCAAGCAGCTCGGGACGGCCATCAGGCTGCAGCGCTTCGACCGTCCGGCTGAAACAATCCTGAAACGTCCCTTCAAAAAGGAACTCGTCGGTGACGGCTGCAATTGCCAATGCAGTCCCCCAATCCGCAAACCCCGCCGGATCGCCATCCGCGACTCGATGCTCGCCTCGCTCGGTGAGCGTGACCGCCACACTGTAGGAATCCTCGATCGATTGGTAGATGCACAACGCATCCGCGAAGGAGGCGACGGCCTCATCGTTGCGTTCCTGGATTGACCGCAGGCGAGCCACGCTTCGGTGGGTGTTGGCCTCGCCGAGGCGGGCCTCGACCGTCTGGTAGAGCGCCAGCGCCGCGGCGTAGGCGGCCTCGGCGTCCCGCAGCCGGTCGGTGCGCACGTACAGGTCACCCAACGCCTTACGGGTGTTGGCCTCGCCGAGGCGGTCCTCGACCGTCTGGTAGAGCGCCAGCGCCGCGGCGTAGGCGGCCTCGGCGTCCCGCAGCCGGTCGGTGCGCACGTACAGGTCACCCAACGCCAGATGGGTGTTGGCCTCGCCGAGGCGGGCCTCGACCGTCTGGTAGAGCGCCAGCGCCGCGGCGTAGGCGGCCTCGGCCTCCCGCAGCCGGTCGGTGTACTGGGCCAGCAGACCGTTGCGAAGCCACCACGCAGCCTGATCGCCTGAGCCTAGCCAGCGCCAACGCTCAGCGAGATGGGCGATCTCCAGCAGCGCAACCTGCTCAGCGATGTCATAGGACAGACGGGTGGCATCAATGACCGAGATCCATCTGCGGAACCCCTCGACTGGATCGATCGCGAGCATGTGGTAGAGGACGTCCGCAGTGCTCCCGGTCGGTTCTTCGATGTAGTAGGAGGCCGCCCGCTCGTTGCAGTCGCGGAACCTCTTGGGCTCCTCCTGCCGACATCGGGCATCCTCGACCTGCCGGAGCAGATCGTGGACCACTGCGGCTTTACCGGGGACGCGCTGGATGATCGACAGCCGCAGCAGCCGCTGGTAGGCGCCTGCGTCCAAGCGCCGCTGCTCGTCGAGCAGGGCGTTGAGCGCTTCGAGGGAAAGTCTGCGCAACAGGGCTGCTGCCCGGAGTCCTTCGCCCAGTGGGGTGGGCAGGCGCTCCACGAGCCGCTTGAACAGCCATTCCGACGCGGCCTCTCGATCGACGCCTTCCAAAAGGTCGGCAGCGGTCAGCAGCACGCCCGAGTCGATACCTGCCCTCCATACCTCTCGGGCCATGTCGGTGAGCAGAGGATGACCCCGGCAGTGGGAGAAGATCGCCTTTCTCAACGCGTCATCGGTCACGCCCCACTGCGCCAGGAACGCATCGCTGTCTGACCGTGTCCACCCCTGCAGCGCTGTTCGCCGGTGCTGGTCTGCACGCCATGGAAGCTCCTCTCGGCCGGCCAGCACGACCCGCAGCCCAGGCCACCTTGCGAGCAGCCCGGGCAGCAGCTCCTCCTCAAGCCAGGCCCGAAAGTCCGCGTCAGCGCTGCCGCCCACTGCTTCGTAGGTGTCGAGCAACAGCACGCACTCCCGCCCGCGCAGCGGCTCACAGACCTCGAGCAGCTCACGGGTGAGGCGGTGTCGAGCGGCACGGCGATGGTCCGCAAGCCGCTGGTTCATCGCAATGCTCACGTGGATCGGTGACGACCCGATGCTGCCGCGGTCCTGCGCAAGCTGCTCAATGCGGATGTCGGCTCGACTGCCACGGATAGCAGCCGCCTGTCGGTCCAGACGATCTGCCACCTTGTAGTAGCCCATGCGGCTCAGGCTGTGGTCTGGGAGGGCGAGCTGATCCACCAACGCGTCGAGCAGGGCGTGATCGAGCGCTCGCAGCTGCCCGTCCCCGAGATCGAGTGTCACTCGAAGGCGGCCAGACTGGTCATGATGGTTAACGATGTACCATAAAAGCGTGGTTTTGCCCGTGCCGCTGATCCCCTCAACATTCAGTATCCGCTGGGGCGTCCGCAGGCTCCACAGGTCGTCGTACGCGGCCAGAGCCTCCTCACGGCCGACGAAGTGTCCAGGGCTGGGCAGGGTCACCGCTGCCCGCGCTACTCGACGTCGATTCCACTGCCGGAGATCACTCCACGACCCTCGGCGCGCTGCTCGACCCGGCCGTCAACTCCCCTGACTGTGATCGGCGAGTCCTCGATCACGCCCTGCCCCTCCGCGCGCTGCCGTACCGAGGCGCTCCCTCTGGGATTACCTCCGCGTCTCGTCTCCACCAGCACCGTCGCCATCACCACGAGGGCGAGCGCCGCGTAGATCCACCAGCGATAGGCGTGCCACGGCACGTCCGTAGCTGCTACCGCCAACTCGACCCCGACATCGCCCAACACGACCAGAGCCGCCCCTGCTGCCGCTAACCCGACCCCTCGACGTGCCATATCCCCGCCTAGCACCCGCGATAGCTGATCACCGTCTGTGCGGCAAGGATACTGCACATCGCTCGACTCGTGATCCCGATTCCCCGACTCTTACGATGCTCCGGCCTCTTCCGGCGATCTCCGCACAGCCGCCCGAAGGTCGCCCTACCGCTGGAGCTTCGGCCCCGCGATGTGCCTGATGCCGGTCACAAGACGGCCTGACATCTCAAGGCGCTGGCTCCAGCCGGGCGCAGTCGGCGACCGGCAAGGATGATGACGCGGCGTTTCCCCGTCTCCCTCTGTGTCGCGACCCCGTCCCCCGATGGGGCTTCGAGTGGGACTGCTCCGCGTACGGCTGGAGCCTCCGCCTCACTCCGGGTAGCCTCCTGCCCAACAAACAAAGGCCCCGCAGGATGGCCTTTCCCAGGACGGCACGTCACAGGGGGCAGCGGATATGGAACACAGTGCCCCGATCGGGGAACGGATCGCCTACTGGCGGAAGCGGCACGAGAAGACGCAGGCGGAACTCGCTGGGCTGGTCGGCCGGTCGGTGCCGTGGCTGTCAGCGGTCGAGCGCGGCAAGCACCCCATGGACAGCATCTCCGTCCTGCTCAGGCTGGCCAACGTGCTCAAGGTAGGGATATGGGAGCTGCAACCCAAGCTTGGCCTGCCGCCCAACGGCGGCGACCCACACGACCCGCCGAACGGTCTCCTCGCGATCTCCCAGGCGGTGATGACCACGCAAGCGCCCGACCGCGAGGCGCCCTCCGCCGCGGATCTGCGCGCCCAGGTCGAGCGCGCCAAGCAGCTGCGTCAGGCTGGCCAGCATCTGCCCCTCAAGATCGTCCTGCCCGAGCTGCTCATCGCCGGCCGCGCCGCCGTCGCGCAGCAGGCGCCTGACGCGTGGTGGTGTCTGGGGGGCGCGTATCAGGTGGCCTCCAGCTTCGCCCGGGCTTTCGGGGACACAGAGCTGGCGTGGATCTCCGCGGACCGCGCGGTGACCGCCGCGCGAGAGTCGGGCGATGAGCTGCTCGTGGCGGTGTCCAGGCGTCTTCTGGGCTGCGCGTTCATGCGTCGGGGCAAGGCGTGGCTGGGCGAGGCCGGGGCGGTGTGCTCTGACGCGGCCGACGCCATCGCCCCTACCGACCGCACGCCGCCAGAGGGCTGGGTGGTATGGGGCTCGGTGCATCTCTCGGAAGGAGTCGCGGCCGCCCGAGCCGGGGACAGGGCTGGAGCTGGGGCGGCGATGCGTGATGCCCGCGCCGCCGCGGAACGGGTTGGGTCGGATCGCAACGACTACTGGGAGGCGTTCGGGCCGGCCAACGTGGGGGCTATCGAGGTCGCAATAGCGCTGGAGTCAGAGGATGCGTTTGAGGCGCTGCGCATCGCTGACCGGGTTGAGGTCGAGGAGCTGCCGAGCGCGGAGCGGCGAGCCCGGTTCTGCATCGACGTGGCCCGCGCCTACTCGCTGCAGAGCAACGACCAAGCCATGGTGCTGATGGTGAAGGAGGCGACGCGGCACGCCCCCCAGGTCGTTCGTTACTCCGCGGGAGTGCGGGAGTTGGTGCTGGTGGGTGTGAACCGTGAGAAGAAGCGCTCGCGGACGCCGGGGCTGCGCAAGCTGGCGGAGCAGCTCAACGTCGCCGACTGATGATTTTCTCGCACATGCGCAGGTATGCGTGACTAGGAGCCGGCGGGTTTAGCGTCGTCTGCATGGACGATGAGCGTGCGACACGGCAGGGACGCGTAAGCAATAGGGCTGGTCGGGTTGACCGGCCGCATCCGGTCAGCGACCAGAGTTCGACGCTCGTCGCTATGTTCACGCCCTGCCACGGCGCCCGGGTGTTCTTCGAGACGGCCGCGGTGGTGGCGGGGGCCGTGGTCAACGCGATCTGTTCCCGTTGCGGGCGCCGGTGGCAGATCGAGCTGACGCCCGATGAGGACGCGGAGGGCGGGCTGCGGCCGACCTGGGCGCAGCGGCTGGACTCGGGTGGGCGGTGAGCGCGGTGGCGGCGGATCCGTCTCGGGTATGGGTGACGGCTGACCGGTACACGCTGTGGCCGCCGTGTGCCTGTCCTGCGCCGATCGTGCTGGCGCGGGAGGTCACCGACCTGCAGCTGATTCAGCGGGTGGCCTGCCAGACCTGCCGGCAGCTCTACCAGGTGACGTTCGTGGCTGACCGCCGCCACGGGCTGGCGGTGTGCTGGCGGCCGGCGAGGCGGCGGCCGTGAGCGGCCACCAGGATTCGTTCGGGCCGGCGTGCTGGGTGGCGCTGCTGCGCGACCCAGGCGGCGTGGTGGTGGCGGTCGGCCCGGTCGGTGAGCGCCACCGCGCGGACCTGCTCGGGTTGGCGCTGGCCGAGGGGTTCGGCGTGGAGCGGGTCGGCACGGCGCGGCTGCTCAGCCCAGAGGACGCGGCCGCCCGGCTGCGCGAGCAGCGCTCCGGCCCGAATCGCCTGAAGGAGGGCACGTGACCGCGGTCGCCGTGGGACTGATCGTGTGCACAGTCTGTGAGCTGGCCAAACCAGCCGAGGCGTTCTACACGGTCCGTGGCCCCCGAAGTGTCGGGGATTGGCCGGCCCTCTTTCCCGACTGCTGCCGGGCGCGTGTGCGAGCTGTGTGGCGGCCGGGGACGTGAGCCGGCCTGGAGCGTCGCCTTCCCACGCTCCGGACAGCGGCCCCTCCGCGACCGCCCTCACACGCAATCGATCAGCGTGCGTGATGGAGCTGGTCGGGTGAGCGTGGCGGAGACGGGGCCCCTTTTCCCGACCCCGGAGGGAGAAGCCGCGCCGTCGCCGCCTCCTCGACGCCGGGGGCCCCGACGCCCCTCAGGGGCCCCCGTGCGTCCCTTCGCTGTGATGACGGATCCAAGGTGCGAGGTGGACGACGGCAAGCCCATCGTGGTCACGCCCTGCCGCTCCTGGTCAGTGGCGCTGTGCCGGCGCGTCCGGCGTCTGGAGCTCATCATCACAGAGGCGGTGTGGTCCCAGCCTCGTCTGCTCCCGCGGTGGGGGCTGCGCGGGCGGCGGCCATGACGGGGGCAGCGCGGCGTTGGCGGGAGCGGGCGGCCGGACACGGAGGTGTTCTTTCCGCTGGGGACGACCGGCCCGGCGCTTGACCATGCAGATCAGGCGAAGGCGGTGTGCGCCCGCTGCCCGGTCATCGATGAGTGTCTGGAGTGGGCGCTGGCCACGAGCCAGGCGGATGGCATCTGGGGCGGAGACCTGAGGACGAGCGCCGCAGCCTGCGCCGTCGGCGACCGAAGCCGCGGTGAGCGCACTGCGGGTCGGCAAGTTCGGGCAGTCGATGTCGGAGCAGGTCGGACCTGAAGTTGTTAGGCTGACGTATCATGTTGGATCCAGACAGCCACACGCCTCTCTATCAGCAGCTGGCGGGACTGCTCCGCGAGCGCATCCTGTCGGGGGAGCTCAAAGCCGGCGAGCTTCTGCCGTCCGAGCCTGCGCTTGTCTCACAGTTCGACGTGTCTCGGACAACCGCGCGGTTGGCGTTGGCGGAGCTGCGTCGGGAGGGGCTGGTGGAGACGGTCAAAGGGTCAGGCACCCGGGTTCGAGGTCGGCGGTCGATCCGCCGGGTGGGCTCGGACCGCTACGCCCGCTATCACCGCGAGGCGGGTCTGACACCGTCACAGGCCGACGCTGGCAAGGATCCCTCCCGGACTCATGTGATGGCGGAGTTCACAGTCATGCGCGCGACGCCTGAGATCGCAAAGCGTCTCGACCTGCCGGCCAGCTGGTCCGGGGAGGTGCAGGAGCGCGCGTACAGGTTCTTCGTAGACGGTGAGCCTACGCAGTTCTCCAAGTCCTATGTGGCCTACGAGTTGGTGGCGGGCACCCCGGTGGAGGACCCCCGCAATGAGCCCTGGCCTGGCGGGACGATCGGCCAGATGGAAAGCGTCGGCGTCACGGTGACCGAGGTCACAGAGGAGCTGGAGGCCCGCGCTCCCACCGCGGAGGAGGCGCGGCTGCTGCGCCTGCCGGGCGGGGTCCCGGTGATCGTGGTCACCCGTACGATGTGGGCGGATGACCGGCCGGTTGAGACCGCCGACATCTTCATGGCGGCCGACCGTCTCAGGCTGGCGTATCGGATCCGCGTGGACTGAAGCGCTCTCGTATGTTCCCATAGCTTGACAATCTGTCCGTACAGGCCTAGCATGGCCTGTACGGACACCCCTATAGATTGGCGCTGTGGTGAAGCTGAGAGTGGACACATCGGAGCTGACGTTTCTGCTGGTCGCGCCCGCGGCGCCGGTGCGCGACTTCGACAGCGGCCGGGCGAAGGTGGAGGACGGCGTGCCGCTGTTCTCCGTCCGCCTGGTCGCGATGGGCGCGGGCGAGGCCGAGATCATCAACGTCAAAGTCCCCGGCGAGCCGGTCGGGCTGGTGCCCGGCCAGCCGGTGATGCTGCATGAGCTGACCGCGCAGCCGTGGAGCATCGGCGACAAATCCGGCGTGGCGTTCCGCGCGCTCGGCATCGAGCCCGCCCCCGCCGCTGGCGTCCGCAACGGCGCGAAGGCCGGGTGAGCGCCATGGCCGACGCGCATGCGCACGACTGGATCGACATAGGCGGCGGCGCCACAGCGTGCGCGGTCAAGGGCTGCCAGGCGCTGCGCCACGCCCACCAGCACAGCCAGGACACGCGTGGCCAGTGGCTGTGCGCGTACGGGTCGTGGACGCCCCAGCCGTCAACGCCGCACGGCCAGGTCAGCGACCTGTCTGGTTGCGGCGGGCCGCCAGCGCAACCCGCGCACAGCGCGCTCCTCACGGGTGGGGTGGTGGTGATGGCCGTCGCCATCACCCCCGAGCGCGCACAGGTGTGCGCCCAGGTGTGCGCGCATGACGACCGCGACGCGGTCCGGGCGATCGTCGCCACGGCATGCGCGCTGTGCGGCGAGCCGATCGGCCACGGGCCTGGGGTCTTCCACGACACCGGCTGGCGTCACCTCGCCCACCAAGACCGCGCCCTCGCCGATCTCGACCCCTGGACCGCACTCGGACCGGAGGGGAGCAGTCGATGAGGCTGCTTGAGCATCCGCCGGCCCCGCCCCGCAGACCCGGCACCCACCCCTGGCAGCCGCCCGCACGACGGCATCCCGCGGCGCGTCTGGCCGGGCTGCTCATCGGGGCGGGCTGGCGGTGGCGCGTCGAACTCGCCGCTGCCCTCATCACAGTGACGGTGTGGAGCGGCCTCAGCATCCTCGTGCCTCGCCTGGTCGCAGCCCTCCTCGCCCTCGCGTTGGTCCTCGCCGTGCTCGCGCCGGCGCGGATGCGCGCCCGGCTGAGCGGGATCTGGCGGCGGGCCAGGCTGCGCCGACGCTGGGCGCGGGCGTGCCGGCACGCCGGGCTGGAGACGTTCAACGAGCGCACCCCCAGAATCACCCGGATCGACCGGGTGCCGGTCGGGGAGACGCTGCGGGTACGCCTGCCCGCCGGCCACTGCGTCACCGACCTGGAAGCGCGCGCCGAGACCCTCGCCGCCCACCTCCAACTCCGCCAGGTGCAGGTGACCCGCGATGCGGACAACGCCCGCTACGCCCAAATCGCCCTGGTCCGCCGTGACGCGCTGGCCGGCACCGTACGTCTGGCCTGGCCCCACCTGCACGCGCCCCGGCTGTGCCTGTGGGATCCGGTCCCGGTCGGGGTGGATGAGCATGCCCGCACGGTGGCGATCAGCCTGGTCGAGCGCAACCTGCTGCTCGGCGGTGAGCCCGGCGCCGGCAAATCGGTCGCCCAGTCGCTGCTGATCGCCACCGCCGCGCTCGACCCCGACACAGACCTGTGGCTGTTGGACGGCAAACGCGTCGAGCTGGCCGTCTGGCGTGACTGCGCCCGCGCGTTCGTCGGCCCCAGCATCGACGAGGCGATCGACGTGCTCCGCCAACTCCAACAGGAGATGGAGCAGCGTTACGAGCTGCTGCTCGACCAGCGCCGCCGCAAAGTCGAACAGGGCGACGGGCTGCGGCTGCATGTGGTCGGCTGCGACGAGCTGGCGTTCTACACCGCCGGCGGAGAGCGCAAAGCCCGCGAAGCGTTCAACAGCCTGTCGACTGATCTGATCCGCCGCGGGCGGGCGGCGGGGATCATCTGGATCGGCGCGACCCAGAAACCCTCGGCTGATGTGGTGCCGACCTCGCTGCGCGACCTGGTCGGCTACCGCTGGGCGCTGCGCTGCGCCACCCGAGGCGCATCCGACACCATCCTCGGCGCCGGCATGGCCACCGCCGGGTTCACCGCCTCAGACATCGCCGGCGATCAGCGCGGCGTCGGCCTGCTCATCGCCGAAGGCGAGCAGCCCGTCAGGCTGCGCTGCTACCACCTGTCCGACGCCGACCTCGACATGTTGGCCGCCCGCGCCCACCGACTTCGCAGCGTTGGCGGCGCCACGGTCATCGACCTCGACGCCAAACGGAAAGGAGCCTGACATGCGTCTGCTGCGCTGGCAAGTCCGAGCGCTGTCTGATCCGCGCTATGTGGACACCGCGATCCTGCGGCTGGGCTGGACGCTGCAAGCGCTGGACAACGCCGAGGTCGAGACCGCGCGAGCCCTGATCGCCGGCCTGCACGCCGAGTGGCAGCGCCTGCGCGAACGCTGCTGCTGGCAGGTCGAGCGCAAGGAGGGGTGGAATTGCCCCGGTTTGGTGGACATCTGATAGATTGGGCTGTATTGCCCAGGAGAGGATGTCCATGATGACGGCGAAGAAACCGCCGTACCCGGCCGAGTTCCGCCGCCAAGCCGTGGTGTTGGT
>JBOGEA010000163.1:0-12781 GCA_050743205.1 Egibacteraceae bacterium
TGTCCCAGGCGATGGCGGCGAGGGTGTCGAGCGGCGGCGCGAGCGCGTCGACGGCGCCGCGCGCCGCCTGAGGCTCTCCCAACATCACTGTCTCGTACATATGTTTGATTATGGCATGCTGGGGGCGGTAGCGCAAGGACATTCACAGGTTGATGGGTGATGGTGTGAAGCCGTCTGGTCCGCCTGTATTTCCGTTGTGTGTGCCGCTTATGGCGCTGTGTTCACGGTGGCCCTCCAAGGACGTGGACTGGCCGCGTGCGCGTCACGGGGTCCGCTGACCTGTGCGCGGCCATGCTCGGCGGTGGAGGTCTGTAGCGCGAGCGTGACCTGCTTGCGCCCGGACAGACCCGACCGCCCACGGAAACGTGAGAAGACCCGTCATTGCCCACAGCCTCGGGGACGTCATGCGGTGGACATGGCCACCCACCAGCCGCTGTGGACCGGCTCGCTCATCACCCTTTGGCTCCCAGTCACCGTTCTTCCACGTCTGCGATCCGTGCGGCGGACAGCTTCTGCCGTTCAAAGGGGCGCCCCAGGGGGATTGGTTCAGCTAGGCGTGGCCAGCATCGGGAAGTTCTCTTTGAGCCAGACAGTCCAGCGTGATTCCTGGCGCTTGACGACTTCCCCGCCTGCTTTCTCACAGAAGTACCCGCGCAGCCTCACCACGATGGCGTCATGGGAAAGGCGGAGGCCGCGAGCAGGCCAGTCACGGCTGGCTGGCAGGGTTCGCCGCGAACTTCACGAGATCTGCAGCCGCTGCCCTGCCCGCAGTCGGGCCGCCACCGTCACCCTGCTGACATCGGGCAGGCTGTCGGTGTCCACCGCCAGCTCTGCGGGGCCGTTGATGACGTGCCGCATGCCGGCCGCGACCCGCAGGCCGCTGTGGCGCGTCCGGTGGACCATGACCGCGCCTGATCCGTTGACGACGTGCTCCTCGCTTAGTCAGGACCTGGGCATGAATAACGTGGCCGAAGTTACGGTTGTATGACTCGCTGACCAGGTCAAATCCTGACGAAAGCACCAAGTTGTTTGTGCTCAAGCCCTTACCAGCGGCGACTCCATGACGGCCGCCACGCGGGGTCCCGGCTGGCTTGGGGCGGGGACTCGTTGGCGACCGGCTCGGACTGGAGGACCACCCGCAGCGGGCCCGACCGTCCATCCCTACGGCCGCCTCGTCGAGTGCGAGGACAACCAGGGGTGCGCTTCCAGCTCTTCGAGCCGTCCCAGGACTGAGAGGGCAGCCGTCCCGGCCGCGGCAGAGAGAATGGCGCCGTGTTGCGCATCCGCTGCTCGGCGACCGCCGAACTCCCCACGGTCGAGGCGCGGGCCCTGCGCCACCTGCTCGAGGATGCCTACGAGGACGGGTTCGGCGAGGACGACTGGCAGCACTGCCTGGGCGGCGTGCACGTGCTCGGCTGGCTGGAGCGGGAGCTCGTCGCGCACGCGTCGGTCGTCGAACGCTGGCTGCACTGCGCGGACCGTGCCCTCCGTGCCGGGTACGTCGAAGGAGTCGCGGTGCGCCAGGACTGCCGGCGCAAGGGGTTCGCCACGGCGGTCATGCTCGCGGTCGAGGACATCATCCTCTGCGGCTACGAGCTGGGAGCCCTCGGTGACGGCGCGGGCATCGAAGGCTTCTACCAGCGGCTGGGCTGGCGGGTCTGGCTGGGCCCGACGTGGGTGATCACGCCGAACGGCCGCGAACGCAGCGAGGACGAGGACGGCTGCATCCTCGTACTGCTGACCGAGGCCACGCCAGAACTGGACCTGACCGAGCCGCTGGCCTGCGAGGCGTGGTCGCCCTGGCGACCGCCAGCCTTCCGGCTCGCACCGCTGCCCAGACCGTGGGCTCCCTGTTCACGCTCGGTGTCGCCTCGGGCGACCCGCTGCCGTCCTGTGGGCCCGCCTCGCCCATGGGGGGCATCCCCTCACCGAAGGTGGCGGGATGCCCCCCATGCCCGTACCCGTGGAGTGGGAGATCGCCCAGGACGAGACCTTCAGCCGCATCGCCCAGCGCGGCACCATCAGCGCGACGTCCGAGTTCGCCCACAGCGTTCACGTCGACGCTCGGGGCCTTCGGCTGCGAGCTGGTACTGGTACCGGTTCCGGAGCGGCTCGGAGTTCAGCCCGGTCGGGCGCACCCACACCGCGCCGGCCGCAGGCGCGAACCCCGAGCGCCTGAGGTTCGCGTTCGCCTCGTGCTCGCAGTACGAGCACGGCTACTTCACGGCCTATCGCCGACTGGCGGAGGAGGACCTCGACTTCGCCGTGCATCTTGGGGACTACATCTACGAGTACCCGGCCCACGACTACGTCGCGCCAGGCGGCAACGTGCGTGACCACGTCGGCCCTGAGACCGTGACGCTCGCGGACTACCGGCAGCGGCACGCCCAGTACAAGACCGACCCGGACTGCAAGCGGCGCACGCCGCGCTCCCTTGGATCGTCACGTGGGACGACCACGAGACCGAGAACAACTACGCGGACGAGATCCCGAGGAGGGCCAGTCGCCCGAGGCGTTCCGTGATCGTCGCGCCGCCGCCTACCAGGCCTACTGGGAACACCTGCCATTGCGCCAGCCGCCGCGGGGCATCGACCTGCCCCTCTACCGCCGCCTGACGTTCGGGCCGCTCATCGAGCTCAACGTGCTCGACACGCGCCAGTACCGCACCGACCAGCCGTGCGGCGACGCCTTTCCCGGCGAGTGCCCGGAGCGGTCCGACTCGGCTGACACGATCACTGGAGCCGAGCAGGAGCGCGCGGGCAGCTCGACGGCCTCGTCCGCTCGTCCGCACGCTGGAACGTGCTCGCTCAGCATGTGTTCCTCTCCCAGATCGACCTCGTGAAGGGAATGGCCGGGGGTCTACGTCGATGGCTGGGACGGGTACGTCGCCTCACGTGACCGCCTGCTGGACTTCATCGCGCGGCGCCGGCCGTCCAACCCGGTCGTGCTGACCGGAGACTGGCACGCGAACTGGCTCGCCGACCTCAAAGCCGACTTCGACGACCCGGGGGTCGGCGATCCTGGGCACCGAACTCGTCGGCACCTCGATCACCTCTGGCGGGGACGGCGCGGACAGCGATCCCGACGGCGAGGCCGTGATCGCCGGGAACCCGCACATCCGCTTCTACAACAACCAGCGCGGCTATGTCCGCTGCGAGTGCACGCCCGACCGCTGGCAGGCCGACTATCGCGTGCTCGGGTACGTCCAACGCGAAGGCGCCCCGGTGACCACCCGCGCCTCGTTCGTCATCGAGAACGGGGTTGCGGGAGCCCGGCAGGCGTAGCCAGGCGGGAACCCCGACGATCGCCCAGGTCCCTGTGACCCGCCGCTCTTGCCGTTGAGGGGGGGTCGCGACCGGCGTAGACGAGGACGCGGAAGGTGCCGTTCTCACGCTTGTGGGATGTGTCCCCTGGCCACGCGCGTTCACCTTGATCCGGCTGGCTTGGCGCTGGCCACTGGTCGGTCTGCCTGGTCAAGAGTGCCTCAGTTTGTGGGAAGTTTGATGGCACCCTACACTGTGTAGGCAATGTCAAATTATCTACAAAGGAGTCGGCGTGCTTGCTCCTGACGCCAAGCAGCCCTGGATGCCATCTCCAAGGGGGCGAAGCCGGCGGACCTTGAAAGCGATGTCCTGGATTTTAAGGAGGAATCCTCGAATCGAGGGGAGACGGAGCGCAGCCTGACGGACGCCTGCGTGTGCTTCGCCAACGGTCGCGGCGGAACGATCATCGTTGGGGTTGCGGATCGCCTCTCCGGACCTTCTGCATTTGTAGGTGCACAGTTGCCAGCGGTTGAGGTCCGACAGCGAGTTCATGAGCTTACGGAGCCAAGGCTCCTGATCGAGGCCGAGTCTGTCGACTACCGAGGTCACGGCCTTCTCGTTCTTCGGGTACCGGAGGGGTTAGAGGTGTACGCGACGAGTCGTGGCCGCGCAACCCGACGTCTTGGGCGCGATTGTCTAACGCTGAGGCCGATGGATGTGACTCGGCTGAGCGAGGAAAGGCGTGGAATTGATTGGTCTTCGCAGGAATCAGGGCGAAGGATAGATGAAGTAGCGCCCCTGGCCCTTGCGACTGCTCGTGAGCTGCTAAGCAATTCCATTGACGCTGGCCGCCGTCAGTACGCCAGGATGAGCGATCGAGATCTGCTCAGTCTTCTCGGAGTTCTGGCTGCTCAAGGCACGCTTAACAATGCAGGCGCTCTTCTCTTGTGTCGACGGGATGTTGCCCATCCGGTCGCAGTCTATCAGTACCGACGGACTCCGGGCGGTGAACCTACCGTCATTGAGCGCTTGGAGACGCCCCTACTGTTGACCTTTAGCCGCCTGATGGAACTCATCAATGCGCGGCAAAACATTACCCCTGTAAACCTCCCGGACGGGCAGCAGCTTCAGATCAAAGACTTTCCCGACGTGCCTGTGCGGGAAAGCACCGTGAACGCTCTGATCCATGGCGACCACCGGCTGGGCTCGCCGATTCAGATAGAGCATTCGCCTGCCGTTTTTAGCGTTCGGTCACCTGGCCCTCTGGTGGCGGGGATTACACCGGCCAACATCATCACTCATAGCTCAAAGCCTCGCTATCCAGTCTTGACGAAGGCAGTACGAGTGCTAGGTTTGGCTGAGGAGGTTGGTCAGGGAATCGATCGCATGTATAGGGAGATGATTGCGGCGGGTAAAGAGGTTCCACAGATCGAGGAGAGTTACGAAGAAGTTCGCGTGGCGCTGTTGGGCGGCGCCCCGAACACAAGGATCACAAAGTACATTGCGACCCTTCCAACCGAGGAACGACAGGACACGGATACGCTCCTGACGATAGTCCGGCTTTGCAACAAGAAGACCGTGACTGCGCAAAAGATGGCGCCCGTCATGCAACGGCGAGTGGAGGAAGCGGAGGAATCGTTGCGTCGTCTCTCCAGCGAAGCGATTGCGATGCTCGAACGGACTAGAGAAAGCGCAAGACGAGCTTTTCCAACTTATAGATTTCGAGGGCCGGCTCTGCAGGCGCTTGGACGAGCTGTGAGGTATCAGCGGCGTACCTGGGACGAGATCGACCGCAAAGTTGTCGAGCATGTTGAAGACTATGGCAAAATAAACAACCGCACTCTGCAGCGTCTGTTTGACGTTGACGTCTATCAGGCCCGCAGCATGTTGGCAGATCTTGTGCAGCGGGAGGTTCTCGTCAAGCGTTCCGGTGCTGAGCGCGGGCCATCGGTCGCATACGCGCCTGGCGGCAAGTTTCCAGGTATGGGCCGACAAGCGAGGAAACGGGAGAGCGACGATGGGACGTATTGAGTTAGCGCGCCCGGGGAGGGGGTCAGGGTCGGTCGACGGCGTCGCTGATGTCACCTGACCATGTCCCCGCTGACGGTCGTGCCGAGATGTTCTGCCTGCCTGGTATGTGAGGGCACATGTCGGTTACGGGTATGCAATGACGATCGGTAAGGCGCAGGCGCTGTTATGCGTGGGGGATTCCCGCTCGCGAGTGCCGCGCTGTCCGTATAGAGCGCGGTCGCGCGATCCACTGGCGCACGTCTCCGCGAACGGGTCGATCTCAGCCGCCTCACGCGCGGCCAAACCTCGGAGAGATCGCGGTAGGGACCACCCTTGCGGGTGGCCCCCCGCACAGATCCAGCGAGCGCTGCTAACGCACTGGGCTCCTGCCTTGGGTGCGGACGTCGAAGCGCACGCTGGGGAAAGGATGCTTCACGCGGGCTGGCGGTACCCATCGGGCCGCGAGGCGGCTCGTCCTGGTCCAGTCCAGCCGCGTGCGCTGGCTACAGCGCCGTAGCGCCTTGCACCAGCACCGCGTCACCTGTTTGCAGAACGCGCCACCGCGTCGGTGGCCGTGCACGGCATAGTAGGCAAGGTGGCCTCTGACCACGCTCGCCAACCATCGCCCCTGCTCGGGCACGGGCAGATGCCGACGTTGCCTCAGCAAGACCTTGATCTCGCCCAGCTTGGCCCGCATCCGTTCGAGATGGTCTTGCGCTTGACCCAGAAACGTCCGCTCTTCGTCTTCGGAACAGATGTGGGTGAAGCCGAGGAAGTCAAACGTCTCGGGCTTCCCCTCGCCACGCTCCGCCCGGTTCGAGGCGGCGTACCGCCCAAACTCGACCAGCTGATCAGCCGCTCCGCAGGCGTTCTAGGCTGGGGCGCGCTGGCTGACGGAGAGAAGGAGCCTGCGGATGCAGCTGGGGATGATCGGCTTGGGGCGCATGGGCGCCAATCTTGTCCGGAGGCTGATGCGGGCTGGGCATGAGTGCGTGGTCTACGACGTCGCGGCCGGCGCCGTGGAGCGGCTGGAGGCGGAGGGCGCGATCGGCGCGACGTCGCTGGATGACCTGATCGGCAAGCTCGTGCCGCCCCGCGCGGTGTGGGTCATGGTGCCGGCGGTCTACGTCGGCGGGGTGACCGCGGACCTGGCCGAGCGGATGGAGGCCGCCGACATCGTGATCGACGGCGGCAACTCCTACTACCGGGACGACATCGCCCGCGCCCGGACGCTGGCCGCCGAGGGCATCCATTACGTCGATGTCGGCACGAGCGGTGGGGTGTTCGGCCTGGAGCGCGGCTTCTGCCTGATGATCGGCGGCGACGACGAGGTGGTCGCGCACCTGGACCCGCTCTTCTCCGCGCTCGCGCCCGGCGTCGAGGCCGCGCCGCGGACACCTGGACGCCAGGGAGCGGCCGGCAATGCCGAGCACGGCCACCTCCACTGCGGCCCGACAGGCGCGGGGCATTTTGTGAAGATGGTCCACAACGGCATCGAGTACGGGATCATGGCCGCCTACGCCGAGGGTCTGGCCATCCTGCGCGGGGCGAACGCCGGGGCGCGGGAGCGGGTGGCCGACGCCGAGACCGCGCCGCTGCGCGACCCGGAGCACTACCGCTACGACCTCGACATCGCCGAGATCGCCGAGGTCTGGCGGCGGGGCAGCGTGATCGGGTCGTGGCTGCTCGACCTCGTGGCCCGCGCCCTGCGCGCCTCCCCCGACCTGGCCGGTTTCGGCGGCCGGGTGGCGGACTCAGGCGAGGGCCGCTGGACGGTCATGGCCGCCGTCGACGAGGGCGTCCCCGCCCACGTCCTGACCGCCGCCCTGTACGAGCGGTTCAGCTCTCGCGGCGGGGCGGACTTCGCGAACCGCGTCATGTCGGCTATGCGCAAAGAGTTCGGCGGCCACGACGAGCGATAGGTGTGTGCTGGATCCGCGACATATATGTCGCGGATCCAGCACAAAAACACGGCAGAGGAGCCCACGATGACCTCGATCACGCGGACCCCTGAGTGGCGGGCGCTCACCGAGCATTACGCCGCCGTGCGCGATGAGCACCTGCGCGACCTGTTCGCCGCGCAGCCGGCCCGGGGCGAGGCGATGGCGGTGGAGGCCGGCGACCTCTACCTCGACTACTCGAAGAACCGGGTCACCGGCGAGACGCTGCGGCTGCTCGTCGCGCTCGCCGAGCGGGCGGGCCTGCGCGAGCGCATCGAGGCCATGTTCACCGGCCAGCGGATCAACGTGACGGAGGACCGCGCGGTCCTGCACGTCGCGCTGCGCGCCCCGCGGGACACACGTGTGATCGTCGACGGGCGCGACGTCGTCCCGGACGTGCACGCGGTGCTCGACCGCATGGCCGGCTTCAGCCGTCGGGTCCGCTCCGGCGAGTGGCGCGCGTTCACCGGCGAGCGGATCCGAAATATCGTCGGCATCGGCATCGGCGGGTCGGACCTCGGCCCGGCGATGGCATACGACGCTCTGCGAGACTTCAGCGACCGGTTGATCACCGTGCGGTTCGTGTCGAACGTCGATGGCGCCGACTTCTGGGAGGCGACGTGGGACCTCGACCCCGCCGAGACGCTGTTCGTGATCTGCTCAAAGACGTTCACGACGCTGGAGACGCTGACCAACGCGATCACGGCGCGGGACTGGCTGGTCGAGGCATTCGATGACGAGCGGGCTGTCAAGCATCATTTCGTCGCGGTGTCGACGAACGCCGCGGCGGTCGCCGAGTTCGGGATCGACCCGGCGAACATGTTCGCGTTCTGGGACTGGGTCGGCGGGCGCTACTCGATGGGCTCCGCCATCGGGCTGTCGCTGATGCTCGCGATCGGGCCCGAGCGCTTCACGGAGATGCTCGCGGGGTTCCATGAGATGGACACGCACTTCCGGACCGCGCCGCTGGAGGCCAACATGCCGGTGCTGCTTGGCCTGATCGGCGTGTGGCACCGCGACTTCTTCGGCGCGCAGACGCACGCGATCCTGCCCTACAGCCACGCGCTGGCCCGCCTGCCGGCGTACCTGCAGCAGCTGGACATGGAGAGCAACGGCAAGTCGGTCGACCGCCAGGGCCGGCCCGTGGGGACCCAGACCGGCCCGATCGTGTGGGGCGCGCCCGGCACGAACGGGCAGCACGCCTTCTACCAGCTGATCCACCAGGGCACGACGCTGGTCCCCTGCGACTTCATCGGCTTCTGCCAGCCGTTGAGCGACCTCACGCGCCAGCACGATCTGCTGATGGCGAACCTGTTCGCCCAGACCGAGGCGCTCGCGTTCGGCCAGGACCACGAGGCGCCCCACCGGCGGTTCGCCGGCAACATCCCGACCAACACGATCCTGGCCACCGCCCTGACCCCGCGCACGCTCGGCCAGCTCATCGCCCTCTACGAGCACAAGATCTTCACGCAGGGCGTGATCTGGGACGTCAACTCGTTCGACCAGTGGGGCGTCGAGTTGGGCAAGGTCCTCGCCACGCGGATCGCCTCCGAGCTGGAGTCTGGGCCCGAGCCGGGCCACGACAGCTCCACGAACGCCCTGATCCACCGATACCGCGCGACTGCGCCCAGTGTGAAGATTTGATAAAGATCTGCGCGTTCGCTGGTCTACCGGCGCATATCAGGGAATGCTTGGAAGGTGCATGCGCAGATGAGGAGCTGGGCGGCGAGCGTGCTTGTGGCGCTGCTGGGCGCCGTGGCGCTCCTGCTGACGCCGGCAGGCGCGCCCCTGGAGCCACCTTCTCCATATGAGGAGACCGCCTGGCACGCCTGCGGCGACCTCTTGGCGAGGGCGGGCAGGCGGAACGAGTGCGGGGCTGGCGTGACCTCACCCCGCGCGACGGCTCCCGTGAGCGCGCAGGTGCCGGCCGTGCTGGCGGAGACGGCGCGGGCCGTACCTGGGGTGGGCCCGTTCACCGGCGGGGACCCTTCCCGAATCGGCCGCTGTGGCCCCTCACCGTTGGCGTTTCTGCAGATATTCCGCTGTTGATCGCCATCCCCGCGCGGTTTGCGTCATAGGCACGCACGCGCGGGAGATGCCGCCGATCCGCCTGCAGCGTCGTTTCTATGGAAAAGGGGATCTGATGTTTTCCAATGGCAAACAGTATCGACGAACCTTACGTCATGATTTCCTCGCCTCACTGTCCGTGTTTCTTGTCGCTCTGCCGCTGTGCATCGGGGTTGCCGTCGCCTCCGGGGTGCCGGCTGAGTTCGGCATCGTGACCGGCATCGTCGGCGGGTTGATCGCGGGCGCGCTGCCGGGCAGCCACCTCCAGGTCAGCGGCCCCGCCGCCGGGCTGACGGTGCTGGTCTACGAGACGGTCACCATCTACGGGCTGCGCGCGCTCGGCGTGGTCGTCCTGGCCGCGGGTCTGCTCCAGCTGCTCATGGGCGCCCTGCGGCTGGGTCGCTGGTTCCGGGCCATCTCGGCCTCGGTCGTGCACGGCATGCTGGCCGGCATCGGCTTGGTCCTGATCGTCGGGCAGGCCTACGCGCTGGCCGACCGCGCTCCCCCGGGAAGCGCGCTGGCCAACCTCGCCGGGCTGCCCCAACTCCTCGTCCAGACGGCGGGCGCCCAGGAGGCCCTCGTCGCGGCCTGCGTAGGCCTGGCCACGATCGCGCTGCTGGCGGTTTGGCGGTTCGCGCCAGGGCCCCTGCGGAGCGTCCCGGCCCCACTCGCCGCGATCGCGCTGACGGCGGGCGCCGCGGCCCTGCTCCGCCTGCCGGTGGGACGGGTGCGGGTGGAGGGCCTGCTCGGCTCCCTCCAACCTCTGGGTCTGGGGGATCTCACCAGGCTGGCGGAGCCCGCGCTGGCGGGCACGGTGCTGGCCTTCGCCCTCATCGCCTCAGCCGAGAGCCTGTTCAGCGCCGCGGCGGTGGACCGCATGCACGACGGCCCCCGCACCCACTACGACCGGGAGCTGATCGCCCAGGGCGTCGGCAACAGCGTCTGCGGCATGCTCGGCGCGCTGCCCATGACCGCGGTCATCGTGCGCAGCGCGGCCAACGTGCGCGCCGGCGCCCGCACCCGCGCCTCCCGAATCCTCCACGGCCTGTGGCTGCTGCTCTTCGTCGCGCTCGCGCCCGCCGCGCTGGGGCTCATCCCCCTGGCCGCGCTCGCCGGGCTGCTCGTGCACGCCGGCTGGAAGCTCATCGGGATCCGATCGTGGAGCCGGCTGTGGAGGACCGACCGCGGCGAGGCCCTCGTGCTCGTCGTCACCGCCCTGACGATCGTCGCCACCAACCTTCTTGAGGGTGTGCTGGTCGGGCTGCTGCTGGCCGTGGCCAAGACCGCCTGGACGCTGTCGCACGTGGACGTCGCCCTCGACGACCGCGGCGATGCCGTACGGGTCCGGCTGAGCGGAAACGCCACCTTCCTGCGGCTGCCTGGCCTGCTCGACACCCTCGAGGAGCTTCCGCCCGGCAAGCCCGCCGAGCTCGACCTGTCCGGCCTGCGCCACCTCGACCACGCCACCTCATCGGCGCTGGAGGCCTGGACCACCCAGCGCAACAACCAAGGCACAGACGTCCGCCTCACCGACGCCACCGCCGGCCGTGATTGATCTGCCCTCTCAAGCGGGGGGTGTGTCGGCTGGGTTCCGGATTCCAGAGCTCAATCGACACACCCCCGCTTGGGAGGGTGACGCGAGACGGGGCGGACCGCAGCCTCAGGTGAGCGGGTTGGCGGTCGGAGGGCGGGGAACGATCGACCGTCCACAGCGGGTCAACACCGTGGGACAGGCAGATCGCTGCCACCCGGGCGTCATGAACTCGGGGCCCGACGACGCCGGAGGACCGCAGCACTCCGGCGAGGCGGCTCCAGTGATCCCCGGTCTCACCCAGCACGATCATCGACGGCGACTCGAGCCATGCCTCGATCTGTTCGATGGCGGCCTCGACGGGTGTCGGTGGATCGAAGACGCGGGGGTGACTCACGACGGCGAGGAACTCGTGGACGCATGGCCATGCGATCCCCCATGCCGCAGGCCCTCAGCCAGCGACGTCACCGCGGCGACCGCCGGCTTGTGGAGCGGCGCCTCCGTCCGGTGCGCATAGACGAGGATGTTCGTGTCGACGGCGATCACGCGCCGCGACCCTCGTAGATCGCATCACGGATCCGCTCCCAACCGCCGTCGGCGAACTCCGGCTGCAGGCCCCTGCCGTGGAAGCTTGCATCGCGCAATGCAAACGGCTGAGGCTGCTGCCTGCGCGCCAGCTCCGACCGCAGCCCCGCCTCGATGAGCGCCCGCAACGTCGTGCCCTCCTCCCGCGCGATGCGCTTCGCCTCGTCCAACAACGCCGGCGACAGCTCGACGGTAGTCTTCATACGGGTAACCTTATCAGTATCACCATCACGATGGGTGCGATGATCTGGGCCATTGAGGTGAACGCTCTGCTCCAGCTCGCCGGGCTGGCGGGCGCGGTCGGCGGTGTCGGAGCGCCGGTGCTCGACCTGAACCCAGGGAAATGACGCAGAGCAGGCGGAGCCCCTCGCTGGATCGCAAACTCACAACGACGTCCGCTGATCTCTGGTCATCGTCCTCTCCAGGCCAGTTGGGAAGTACGCAGTGCTTGGCTGGCAACGCGACGAGCCGCATCGGTGCGAAGGGCGCCCCGTGAGGAGTCGATCCAACCCTGAACGCCGGCGTAGCCGGCCGCCCGATATTCGACAGCCTGGATGAGGCATTCGAGCTTGTCGGCGTCTTTCGCGCAGCGTGCTTCGACGGTGGCTTGGGCTTCGTACTCGGTAACGGCCTCCTGGACGATCTTGCGCACCGCACCCGGGAGTTGCGCGGTTTGATCGGCGGTGATGGTCTCGTTGCTGGCCACCTCTACATAAGGTTTGGCGGTCTGTGGGAGGTCTCCGATGCGCGTCTCCTGAGAGTCGTGCCACAGCGCAAGAAACGCCGCCCGCATTGGGTCTGCTCCTTCCATGGCGGCGAGCATCGCCGCGAGTTGTGAGGCACGCAGGCTGTGCTCAGCCACTGACTCCGGGTCTCGCACACCAACATGCCACCAGCCGGCGCGGCGCACCCGCTTGAGCACACCCAACTCGAAGGCAAAGCTGGCAACGGCCGCGGCTTGGTGATCACGTTCGTCCTGCACGGACAGTCCTTCCTATCGTTCGATGAGCCGTATGGCATACGCGAGAACCTGCAGGTTGTGACGCTCCTGGGACGACAGCCCACGATCGTCCATAAGCTGCTCGATCCGCTCCCGCACCAACGAGCGCAGCGCAGCGTGACGTTGCAGCAAAGACGGACGCGCCTGGAGCAGGTTCCATAGGGTGTGCACGTTGAGATCAGCATGCTCGGAGCCCACCTCCAGACGGTTCAGAAGGTGACACAACAGCGTGCTGCCATCCCAGGATGAGACGTCTGTTGCAACCATGAACCCATCGTCTGGCTCAAGGTGAGGGATCTCTCCGACCCAGTAAGCCCAGTAATTAAGGTTGGCTGCTTCTTGCTGCTCGTTGGTGAGCCCTTTCCGCACAAAGGCTTGAACCTGT
>JBOGEA010000164.1:0-12756 GCA_050743205.1 Egibacteraceae bacterium
GCCCGCAGCCGCGACTGTGCCCCTCACGGCTGAGATTGTGAAGGAACCGCGCAGGATATTGCGCGGATCCAGCACACAACCATCGCCTAGCCGACCCGGCGGGTCGGGAGGCCGTCGAGGCGGCCGGCCAGCTCCTCCAGGTCGCCGGAGCCGATGCTCACCTCGCCGGCCTTGACCTTGGCGGCGTACTCGTCGACGTACTCCTGGCCGGACAGGATCATCAGCTCGTACATCAGCTCGTCAGTGGCGCTGCGCAGAGCGAAGCGGTCGTTCTCACCACCGCGGTACCGCTCCAGGTCGAGCGGAGCGCCGATGCGGATCCCGACCCTGCGGATCTTCGGAATCCTCGCGCCCGGCGGGAGCGCCTCGAACACCCCGATCATCGCCACGGGGATCAGCGGCGCCATGGTGCGCAGGGCGAGACGGACGGGTCCGGTCTTTCCCCGATACAGGCGCCCGTCGGGCGTCCGGGTGCCCTCGGGATAGATGCCGAGCAGACGCCCCGACTCCAGCACCTCCTGCCCCTTGCGGAGGCTGGCCTCTCCAGCCTCACCGCCGCCGCGGTCGACCGGCATGACGCCGACGCTCTCGAAGAAGAACCGCTGCCAGCCCTTGAAGTAATCGCTCTTGCCGAGGAAGAAGATCGGGCGGTCGATGACCGCCGGCAGGAAGAAATGGTCAAGGAACGACAGGTGGTTCGACGCCAAGATCGCCGGCCCCGACTCCGGGACATGCCCCAGCCCCTCCGCCCACGGCCGGTACAGCGCGGTGACGAGCGGGGGCAGGACAGCGTGAAGCACCCGGTACAGCGGCGGCGCGCGATCAAGCCGGACTGGCACCTCGGCAACCCCTCGTGCTTAGCGATCGGGGTGTCCCCCAGACCAGCAGAGTGTACGAGGCCGCACCCCAGAAACGGCGACGCTCACCGCGCCAGCCCGATCTCGTCGGGTTGGGAGAGCGGCGACGCGGCAGCCACAGGAAGAACGGCACGCCGCAGACCGCCGTGACGATGCTGAGCGGCAGCTCCGCCGGCTGGCCCAGCATCCGGGCCGCAAGGTCGACGAGCTGGAGGAACACCGCGCCGAGCAGGGCCGACACCGGCAGCACGCGGCGGTGGTCGGCGCCGACGTTCAGCCGCGCGACATGGGGGACGAACGCGATCGCACCGCTGACCGCAACGAGGACGCCGACCAGCAGCGACGTGAAGTGCCGGCTTTGCTGTTCGACTGCTCATGACGACCTGAATGTGGCCTGGGCAGTACGCGGGCTCGCCGCCCGCCAGCGCCCCCTCGCGTCGTTTATGTCCGACGAAAGTTAATTTTTAGGGCATTTAAGTATCGATCTCCAATCGTGCCCGCGCAATCTTCCCGCATTGTCGTAGACGCGGCCATCGGCATGCTGCTTTCCGACCTCTCTGTGCCGATAATCGTAGATGTAGCCCTCGGAATTCTTCTTTCCGCAATATACGCCGTTCTTGTAGTGGTACTCATCCATCCTTTTCCCCCTAAACACATCACCCGCACAGAACCGTCTGCGCACGCGCCGCTGCCCGCTGGCCCCAGAACAGAGGTCAACGCGTCCCAATCGACCTACACAGTCAGATTAGCTTTTGGAGTTAGTTTCGCATTTGTGCCTAAGCCTCATTCTTCCCAAAGCCCAGTCCGATGCTCCGCGCAGTCCGGCTTGCCGATCGGTGTATAGGAAGAAAGTCCTCCTGACCTGAATAATGGGTGACAAACGTTATGCCCCGTTCAAGGTCACCGGACGGACGGGATGACCCTCATGCGGGGCACGGCGCTGCTGGCCCACGCCGCCGACCGGATCGGGTTGCCCGAGAGGCTGTCACGGTCAGCCTGCTCACCGCGCGCCCTTTGTCGTCTTATGACCTGCACGTGAACCGCGCTGCCTCGCCCTCGAGGACGGCACGTCTCCGGTCGCTGACGTGCCGCTCCAGCAGCTCGAGCAGGTGGGGAAGCCCGCGATCAAGGCCTTCTACGGCACCCTGGCGGACCGCCCGCTGGAGCGCGGCGAGGGGGTCCTGTCCCCCAAGACCGTGCACAAACATCCACCTGACGCTGTCCAAGACGCTCGCCGACGCCGTCGAGGACCGACTCATCGCCCGCAACCCCGCAGCCGGAGCGCACAAACAGCCGGAGGCGCCGGAGATGAAACGTGGACACCTGCCCAGATGAACCGCTTCCTGGAGCGCATCGCCCAGGGCCGGCAACGGCTGTACGCGCTATGGCGGTTGGCCGCCACGACGGGGCTGCCCCGCGGTGAGTGATCGGCAACCGCTGGTCCGACCTAGACCTCGCTGCCGCACGGCTGCAGGTCGCACCGCAGCGAGTCAAGGGCGGAGGGAAGGTGACTATGGGGGACGAACCTGCCACGGATCGGCATGCACGACGTCCGGCACTCCTACGCGGCCGCGTAGGAGTGCCGGGGTACCGCTGAGGGTCGTGTCCGAGCGCATCGGGCACGCGAAGACCTCGATCACGGGCGACACCTGTCAACACGCGCTGCCCGAGCTGGACGAGGAGGCCGCCAGCATCATCGCCGCGGTCATCGACCAGGCAACCATGCGGCGCGAGGACCGCGAGCGGGTGAGCGGGCGGCACTCGTCCGTGACCATTCCGTGACCAAACAGCGCGAAGGCCCTCCCGAGCGGGAGGGCCTTCGTGTCTTTGAGCTTGCTGGTTTTTGGTTGCGAGGGCAGGATTTGAACCTGCGGCCTCCGGGTTATGAGCCCGGCGAGCTACCGAACTGCTCCACCTCGCGGGTGGAATGGTAGCGGCATATGGGGGCGCCCGCAAAGGGCGGCGCTCAGGGTGTGGCGGCGCCGCCCTGGATGACGCGTTGCGCTTCCCGCAGCGCGGCCTCGGCGGCGCGGGTCTGGGACTGGTAGTCGCCCAGGTTGCCGCCGCGCAGCGCTTGATCGGCGGCGGCGAAGGCGTCGATGGCCTGCTGGATCAATTGCGCAACGCGCGGGTCGGACACCGCGGCCTCGGGGTCGACCGGGGTTCCGGCCACTGGCCCTGGCGCGATGCCGGGGATCGGCTGGCCGAACAGCAGGGCGAGGGCGTCGTCGAGCCGCTCCCCCATCACGACCCTCTCGCCCAGGACGAGCACGACCCGGCGGAGCTCGGGGATGTCGGATGTCGTCGCGCGCAGGAACAGCGGCTGGACGTAGAGCAGCGAGTCGGCGACTGGAATCGTGATCAGATTGCCGCGGATCACCACGGACCCGGCGT
The DNA here is from genome assembly GCA_050743205.1 of Egibacteraceae bacterium. Lineage (GTDB taxonomy): Bacteria > Actinomycetota > Nitriliruptoria > Euzebyales > Egibacteraceae > JBOGED01. The sequence goes on from JBOGEA010000164.1 coordinate 3,252, forward strand.
CATTCCAGAAGGTGATCTGCTGGGAGACCAGGCCGTCCTGCTCGATGCGGGCCTGGACCTGCTCAGGCCCGAAGACGGTCTCGCTGGGCGGCATCTGGAGCACCCGCAGCCGACCCTGACCGGTGTCGTCGACGGTGCCGGCAAGGTATGAGGCGAGGTTCTGGCGCTGGGCGGGCGCGAACGTCTGCACAAGCGTGAACTGCTCCTGTTCCGCATCCGGAAGGCGCAGCAGCTGATAGCTCGGAGGCAGCGGGCGCTGCCGCACCGACGCCCCGGGCGCGTTCTCCTGGTTCGAGGCGAACGCCACGTCCAGGGGAATCGACCACAGGTCTTCTCGTGTGAAGAACGGCGCCGCCTCTTGGATGTGGTACGAGGCGAGCATCGCCGACTGGACCATGAACATGTCCTCGGGATACCGGAAGTGGCTGCGCAGCTCCTGGCTCGCCTCCCCCACCGGGCGCAGGATTCCAGGGAATGCGCTGTCCCATGCGTTGAGGATCGGGTCGTCAGGATCGGTGGCGTAGAGCGTGACGGTGCCGTCGTACGCATCGACGACCGCCCTCACGCTGTTCCGGATGTAGTTCGCGCGCCCCGTGAGCCCGGGCTCGAAGCGCAGCTGCTCGACGGTGGCCACCTGGCCGTTGGGCTGCGGCACCTGCACGATGCCGCGCCTGACCGACTGCGTGAGGCGCTCCAGCGGCATGCGCTGAGAGTAGGGGACCATGTCGGTGGTCGTGTAGCCGTCGATGATCCACTTGATCCGTCCCTCGACGGCGACAGGGTAAGGGTCGTCGTCCAGCTTCAGGAACGGCGCGACGTCCCGGACGAGACGGTCGATCCTCCGCCGGATCAGGATGCGCGAATCGTCGTCGATCAGCCCCGACAGCACGATGTTCGGCTCGCCGAAGCGCAGCGCGAACGCGAGGCGGCGCAGGGGAGAGCCGATCCTCACCCCCGCCTGTCCCTCGTAGCGATGGGTCGCCTGGCCCTCGCCCACCGGATAGTCGAACTCATCCTGCGCGGTGCCGACGATGGAGTATTCCGGGCCCCGCTCGCCGAAGTAGACCTGGGGCATCGCAATCATCAGCGGCGCTGGCCCGGCCAGCGGCATGTCCTGGACCAGGTACTCGGGCTGCCCGTCCCCACCGGCCGTGCTCACCGGGGACGCGACGTATCCGTAGCCGTGCGTGAACGTCAGCGCCTGGTTCTGCCAGGTGCGGGCCGCCGGCGACAGCTCGCTGGCCTCCAGCTCGCGCACCGCCACCATGACCTGGCGAGGCTCGCCGTCGATCTCATACCGGTCGACGTCGACGCTGTCGAAGCCGTAGAACTGCCGGAATGCCTGCACCTGGTTGTAGACCGTCTCCAGGGTCATCGGATCCCAGAGGCGCACGGATTCGAGGGTTCCCCTGTTGTCCGTGACCTGCTGCGGGCTCAGCCCGCCGGTCGCGGGGAACGGCACGTAGTCCACGTGCTCCTCGTCGATCCCGTAGGCGAAGCGCGTGAGAAAGAGGTTCCGCTCGATGTACTCCGTCTCGCGGCGCAGCTCCTGAGGCGCCACCTGCAGCCTCTGGATCACCGCCGGGTAAATGCCGCCGAGCAGGAGCGCGGCGACCAGCAGGATCGCGACGCCGGATGAGGGCAGCAGCCAGCCGCGGACGCGGATGTTCGCCAGGAACAGCACCACGCACACCGCGGCGATCACCGTGAGCAGCTGGTAGGCGCGCAGCTGCGCGTTCACGTCGGTGTAGGACAGGCCGGTGACGTGACCCCGCTCGGAGTAGCTCAACAGGTACCGGTCCAGCCAGAAGCCCCACGCGCGCACGGCGACGAGGGCGGCGAGCAGCACGGACAGATGCACGTTCGCCATGGGCGTGATCTTCTGCCCCGGCGCCTGCGGACGGATGCCGCCGAAGACGTAGTGCGCGAGCGCGGTCAGGACGATCGTCAGGCTCAAGCTGGTGAACAGCCATGAGTTCACCAGCCCGTAGAACGGCAGAACGAACACGAAGAAGCCTAGGTCACGACCGAATTGGGGGTCGGGCATACCGAAGGGCTGGGCATTTGCCCACAGCAGGTACACCTCCCACTGCGCCAGCATCGCCGCCCCAGACAGCACCCCGAACACCGCCGCGATCACCAGCAGGAGCGGGCGCGCGAAGCTTGAGACGGCCTGGCGGTAGCGCTCGATCGACTGCTCCCCCTGAGACGGGATCCGGTAGGCCGGCGCGAGCCGACGTGCGGTCAGCAGGTTGCCGGCGAGCAGCCCGGTCACGAGCAGACCCGCCGTGACGCCCAAAGCGAGCTGCGTCGCCAGCCGGCGCCAGTACACGACCTCGAAGCCGACGGTTTGGAACCACAGGACGTCGGTGTAGAAGGTTGCGACACGCGTGGCCAGCAGCAGGACGAGTACGAGGACACCGAGCAGAGCGAGCCACGGGCGGCGTCGCAGCTCGTTACGGATGGTCCGGGCGGTCATAATCGGGCCTCGAAGACGTCGCGGCTCTGCCCCATGCACATCCAGGCTGGAGGGCGCAGCGCCAGAGAGCTCCAGCCCTCCGAGACTGCGCCCTGGACCCTACCGCCAACCCAGAACACGCACAGCATCCGCTGATCGGTCAGCGCGGCGACTATGCCACACAGACCTTCCTTTTGGCCTTCCCCGCGTCCCGCCCGTCGAGTGCGAGCTGCTCGGGCGCATCCGGCTCGCTCTGGTCGATGACGATCTCAGCGGCGGCATCCGGCTCATCGTCGGGCGGCACCCATGTCGTGTCCGGCGCGCTGATCTGGGCGACCTCGACAAGCTCGTCGGGTGTCAGCAGCGCTCCACGAGGCGCGAGGTCAGCGAGCACCTGATCGACGACCCGCGCGAGGCCCCGCAGGTCCTCCACAAGCGCGGCGCGGCGGTCTTCCAGCATGCGCACGACGCTCTCGATCACCTCGCGACGGCGCTGTCCCTCGGCGATGAGCTTCCCCGAGTGGCTGCACGCTTCGGCCACCTCGCGATCGGCCTCGTTGCGGGCTCTGCGCTGAATCTCTGAGCCGGCCTCGTGCGCGGCCTCGAGGATGCGTTGGGTCGTCTTGCCGAGATCCTCGAAGAACGCGTTCGTGTCGGCAACGGCTGGAAGGGGCGGGGCGAGAGCCGGCTCGGCTGGCATCGGGGCGTAATGCCCTGTTTGGAGGGTCTCCACCTGCGTCTGGAGGTCACGGACATCCTTCGCGATCTGATCGAGGAAGCCGTGCACCTCGTCGCGGTCGTAGCCTCGCAACGACACGAGGAACTCCCGTGCCCGAATCTCGTCTGCTGTCAGCATGTGCGGTTCTCCCGTACTGGTTGGATGCTCCCAATCAGAGCACTCCGGGACATCAGCCAGCACCGCCCAGAAGGTCGAGCAGCCGGTCGATGACGCCACCGGCTTCGCTCCGGTCGATGTCGAGCGGAGTGCCAATGCGCTCAACGCTGTCTGGTGAGCTTTCGGGCCCAGGCGCCGGCTGCGGAGGCGGCGCGGGGGAGAGAAGCGGCAGGGCTTGACCCGCATCCGCCGTGGGTGAGGAAGGCTGCGGCGGTGGCGGGGACGCGAAGGGATCGTCGACGGCTCCTGGGCCATCGAGCCCCGCTGATCGAGGGGTGGGGAACAGGAGCGTCGGCGGCGCGGGGGGTGGATCAGACACGACCGGGCCGGCGACCTGGTCGATCTGCGACAGGTCCACGACCTGGGTGAAGTCCGAGGCCGTGATACCCAACCGCAGCGCGATCAGGCCCCAGCGCGAACCCTGCGCCCGCCACTGGGCGATCCGCGGCATCGTGCCCCGCACAGCCGGGCCGCCCGCGGCCTCAGCGACGAACAGGGTGATGAGCACATCGGACGGCGGGCCGAACCGGCCATCGCCGAGGACCTCTCGCGCGCCCGCTTTCAAGCTCGCCACGCCGGTCTCGTCGACCGCGCGGAACCCGCGATAGAACTCGGGGGGCTTCGGCGTGGTCGAGAAGCGCACATCGATGCCACGCGCGATGCGCGAGACCTCGCCGTCGAAGGCGATCGCCCGGCTGAGGAATTCGATGTCCCAAGGATCCTCCGCCCGATACGCCAGGGGATCGGGAGCCGCCGGCAGGCGGCGCGTGGCGACCCCAAGCTGTTCCAGCGCGGCCAGCGCGCGACGCTCACCGGGGCGGCGCACCTCGGCGTTGCCGGTATAGACCCCGATCCGCGGATTCACCCCGGGTGTGACCCGGAACATCCCCTTGCCCGACACCTCGACATCCGCCCACCGGGCAAGCAGGTCACCACGGCTGAAGAGCAGCGCCTCGCCCCGGATGACATCGACATGGTCTGAGAAGATCCGAGCCGCCGCCTGAGGGCCCAGCCAGACCTCGCCGCCGCGAAGCCGCAGCCGCGCCTCGCTGCCGCCTGTTCGGACGCGCGTCCCCTCACGCACCTCGTCACCGGGCCACAGACGCGCCCAGCGGTCCTCACCCGACGCCTCGAGACTCTCGCCCCCACGCACCCGCGCGGCGACACCACGCCCCATTCGACCATCGACGCCGGTCAGCAGCGCGATACCGCCGAGCAGCGCCACCAGGCCGACAGCGACGAGGAGCGTGACGGCGAGACGGTCTCGAGATCCCTGATCGCTCGGCTGCGTCCGCTGTCCCGTCAGGTCACGAACTGGATCGTCAAGATCAGGGAAAACCGGATCAATGAGGTCTTTCATGACCGCGTCATCGTACGTGTGGCGGTCGGGCCGCGGGAAGGAACCGTCACGCGCCTGCTCGCGCCACCGGAGCGCGGCCCATCCTTCTCATCCCGTCTCCCCGCCTTCCGAACGTCTTGGGGGGATGCCCCTCGGCAACGGGGAGAAGCAGGTGAAACGTCGAGCCCTTGCCGACCTCTGACTCGACCCGCGCGTCGCCGTCCAGGCTGTCCAGGATCCGCCGGACCAGCGCGAGGCCCAGCCCCAGCCCGCCGAAGTGCCGCGTCTCGGTCGCGTCCACCTGGTAGAAGTCGCTGAACACGCGGACCGCCGTGTCGGGCTCGATTCCCACCCCCCGATCCCGCACCGACACACGCACCTGGGCGGGCTCGGTCGGCTCCAGCGCGGCGGTGACGGTCACCGGCTCGCCTCCCGGCGAGAACTTCACCGCGTTGTCGAGCAGCTCGTCCAAGCAGCGCGCCAGCATCGCCCGATCGACGGCGACGGGCGGCAGCGTCGCCGGCACGCGACGGTGGAAGGCACGCTCCCGGTCCCGCGCCCGCCATGCCGCAAGCGCCTCGTCGACCACAAGACCGACGTCCACCGGCTCTGTCTGGGGGACGAGGCGCCCGCTGTCGAGCGCGGCGAAGTCCACGATCATCCCGACGATCCGCTCAAGGCGCCCGGTTGAGATGAGGATCTGCTCCGCGAACTTGCGGGTCGACTCGAGGCCGACGTCGCGCCGTGCGAGCACCTCGGCGTAGCCCCTGATCGGGGTGAGCGGCGTGCGCAGCTCGTGGCTGACGTTGGCGAGGAACTCGGTCTTCATGCGCTCCAGCTCGGCCTCCCTGGTCACGTCGCGGAGCACGAACACCCGGCCGAGCACTCTCCCGCTCGCGTCACGGACCGGCGCGGCCGTGACCGACGTCGGGATCCACCGGCCCTGGGGCGAGGACAGCAGCACCTGCGCGGCGATGATCTCCTGGCCGTCGGGGGCGCCCAGCGCCTCCGCCGCCTCCACATTCCCCGGGCCGCGCCCGAGCAGCACCTCGCCGAGCGGCAGGCCGCTGACCTCGGCGACGTCGCGGCCGACCAGCCGCTGCGCCGCCGGGTTGAACGTCACGATACGGCCATCGCCGTCGACCGCGATGAGGGCGTCGCTCATCGAAGCCGTCAACGCCTCCAACCGGGCGCGAAGCCGCGCCTGAACGGCCGCTGCCTCCCGTAGCTGGGCCGACTGGGTGGACAGGGAGGCGGTCATCTCGATGAACGTCCGCCCCAGCTCGCCGACCTCGTCACGGGTGAAGATCCGCGGGCGCGCCGACAGGTCGCCCTCCCGCACCGCCGCCGCGGCCTCGGTCAGGCTGCGGATCGGAGCGACGAGCCGGCGGCTGGAGACCCAGCCCATGCATGCGGCGAAGAGCGCCGCGAACAGGGCGAGGAGGAACAGGCGGCGGCCCTGGGCCTCTTCGAGCGCCGCGACCGCCCCCGTCGTGCCGATTGCGTAGAGCCGCCCGACACCCTGCCCTGAGTCCTGGTCCAGCACATGGACCGCCGCCTGGTAGAACGTTGCGGATCCGACCTGGACGACCTCCGGCAGCGGCTGCCCGTCAGGCTCTTCAGGAGAGATGAGCTGGGACGCGGGCAGATCGGGCGAGGCCGCCGAGACCTGGCCGCCCACCGCCACGACGAGGCCGATGTCGCGGGTCACGGCCTCCCTGGTCGCCCACTGATCATCGACGATCCTGCCGGTCACGAGCACGCCCAGGGGACGGTCCTCCGGCCGGGGATTCTCCGGCAGCAGCCGGACGCCGCCGAGCGCCACGATCCTTCCTCCGATCATGACGAGCCCACCGGCGGAGGGTGTCTGCGTCAGGATTCGGTCGACCAGCTCGGATCCGCTGACCGCCAGCAGGAGCGACGCGGTGATCGTGTCCTCGCCAGGCGCGTACCAGTTGATCGGCCGTCCGGTCTCGTCCAGCGTGATGAAGAGATCCTGGCTCGTGAACGAGAGCTGGTACAGGCTCTGCAGCTGCACGAGGTCGTCGTTGCGGAGTTCCAGGAAGCGCGCCCCCGCGGGGCTGACCGCGCGCGCGCTGCGGATCGCGTCGCCGGGCCAGCCGGCCATGATCTCAAGGGACAGCTGACGGGCGAAATCGGAGAGCCGGTCCAACTCGTCGGCCACCAGCTGGCTGGCGCCCACGCGCGACAGGACCGATGCGAGCAGGACGACGACGACCAACAGCGCGGCGACGAACGCCGTAGCGAGTTTCGCGAGCAGCCGCCGGGCGCTCACCTGCCAGATCCAGCCCCCCAGCAGCACGGCGCCAGCGAGATCCAGGCATGCCGCGCCAGCCGGCGAGGACCGCTGGAGCAGTCCGACCCCACCCCAGCACGCGAGCGCAAGACCGACGAGCACCGTCCGCCGCCCGCCCGCAAAAGCCCGGACCGCCCCGACGGCGCCCGCCACAGCAGCCATGAGCACCGCGCCTGGAACCACCGCGAATGGCGCCACCGCCCCCAGACCGGCCAGCCGGCGCAGCCGCCGGGGTGACAGCCCAAGCGCGATCAGCGCCAGCCCGGCGGCGCGCAGCCACGCGACCGCCTCGCCGGACGCGTCGACCAACGCCCCCGCCAGACCGCTGCCCACCGCGATGCCCAGCGCTCCCAGCGCCGTGAGGGTCCGCGACCAGACATCCCCCACCCGGGCCTGCCGGCCCGCTGGCGATGCCCCGAGCAGGACCGCAATCGCCAGGCTGATAGCTGCGGCAAGCACAAGCAGGCTCGCAGCCAGGTGCAACGGCGTCGAGAGGCCGGCCATTGGCGCGGGAGTCTACGGGGGTGATCTCCGCCCGCTCCCTGCCTGGTCGGGCGGGCTGGTTTTTGGCGTTCTGGGGTCGCGCTTCCTGGCTCTAGCCCGTCCTAGCTAGACCTGCTCGCACCCTGCGCCATCCAGCAGCGGTTCAGCTCGACGAGGCTGTCGATCCCAGTGACGCCGGCCTCGACGGCGAACCGCTCAGCCACCGTGCGATACGCCCGCTCCTTCTTCTTCCCGCGTCCCTGCGGCCGGCAGGGCGGGGTGTGGGTGATGCGGATCCCCAGCCGGGCGCAGATCAGCTTCAGCTGGCCGGAGACAAACGCGCCGCCGTTTTCCACGTTATGCCGACCCCCGCATAACATGAATTACGGGCGTCTCCGGCTGGTGAACGCGGTGCGGGCACACCAGTCTTCCCGCACTGGATGCGCCGCCAACGCAACGTCGACCGCGCGCGGCACCGCGCCGACGGCGCCATGGTCGATGCCGACGAGCAGGATGCATCCGGCGTGGATGCGACCGCTCTCTGCCCACCGGCGGGTAATGCGTGCGAAGTCCTTGACGTCGCAGGTCACCAGGATCCGCTGCTCGCTCGAGGCCAGCTCCAAGATCGACTCGTCGGGCCAACCGTCCAGCGCACGCTCCTCGTCGGCCGACCGCACGTCGTGGCCGCGGTCACGCAGCGCGGTGGCGATCCGTCGACCCGGCAGGTGCGCGTCGAGGAACAGACGCACGCCTGGCTCAGGCGTCGACGTGGATCACATCGATGGTGGGGAATGCGCGACGCAATTCGTCGATCGAACGGCGGTTATCGGCGATCGCTTCGTGGATCTCGTCGGGAAACCGCTCGTAGTGGGCCTGTGCGGTCTTGGCGTGGCGTTCCTCGATATCGGCCTCGGCGACCAGGCGCGCGACCGAGCCGAGGTCGCGCAATCCCTCGATGACCTGCCAGACGTCGAGCGCGGTTCCGATCACCCAGGGTCTGCGCTCGTAGTCATCGCCACGAAAGGCGATCCCCGGAACCAAGCGCATCCTCAGTGCCTCTTCGGCGAGCGCGGCAACCACCGCGCCTTTGCTTCGCCTGGTCCGCCGCGCCTCCGTGGTAACCAGCTCGTCGGTGGCGGAGGGCAGTCGCATGCTGAACGGCGCTGACTTCGTAACCATGCAACGAGCGTAGCGGAGAGATGACGGCGTCATCACCGTAGCCCGTTCACCGAGCGGATCACCAGGTTGCCAAGCGCCCCGCCGGGATTCCACGGCGGCCAGAATCGGCGCGCCGGTCCGAGGAGGCAACAATGCCCGGGGCGTGGACGACGACTTCGACGGCATCGGCGCGACCACCTTGGAGCCTGCTTGCCCGCCCGCATGCTCCTGGCCGACGCCGACCTGGCCGGAGTTCAACAGAACCCTGGCCAAAGCAGGCGAAAGGGACTCGGCAAAGGCAAGCTGACCGCGATCGTCGACACCTCCCCAGTGCACGGCGCCGGCGCGGTCGCCGACACCTACGAGCTGGTCGGCGGGTTCCCGCGCAACTGGTCCGCGCCGCGGGCGCCCAGCTCGACCAAGGCACGGCGGCCAGGCTGGAGCCGCTGCGCGAGGCCAAAGCCGACATCGACTGGCACGACCCCCGACGCCCGCAGGACCCATCTGGCCGAGCTGGTCCAAAAGGCCGCCTGATAGGTTTAAACGGGATCTTGTCACCTATCTGTGGGTGGCTGATCCCTGTAGTGCGGGCAGCAGCCGCTCATCGCCGTCATCCAGGCCCTGCCTCGGCGGAACGACCGGGACGATCACGCGCAAAAACTGGACATAAACGGTTAAACCGTTCGCCGCTCGCAGACGACGGCCGAGGTTGTGAGTCCTGACCGCCGGATCCGGCGGTTACCACTCACAACCTCGGCCTCGACGGGTGTCCCCACTGCCGCCACCGAGCCCGCGGCGCAGGATCTGTTCCCAGCTCCCTCAACGGCGCGCACCCAGGCCAACCCTGCCGACGGC
>JBOGEA010000165.1:0-12756 GCA_050743205.1 Egibacteraceae bacterium
GGCCGGACCCGGCCCCGGCCAGCGGCCACGCGCTCCTGCCCCCGCCCGCGCTCAACAAGCAGGCCAGCGTCGGCCAGGCCGTCCGCCCGGCCGCACCAGACCCGGCCGGCGGCCACGTGCTCCTGTTCCTGCCCGCGCTCGACGAAGAGGCCAGCGCCGGCCACGTCGTCCGCCCGGCCACGCCAGCCGCACCAGACCCGGCCAGCGGCCACGCGCTCCTGCCCCCGCCCGCGCTCGACGAAGAGGCCAGCGCCGGCCACGTCGTCGGCCCGGCCGCACCAGACCCGGCCGGCGGTCACGTGCTCCTGTTCCTGCCCGCGCTCGACGAAGAGGCCAGCGTCGGCCACGTCGTCCGCCCGGCCACGCCAGCCGCACCAGACCCGGCCGGCGGCCACGTGCTCCTGTTCCTGCCCGCGCTCGACGAGGAGGCCAGCGTCGGCCAGGTCGTCCGCCGCGTCCCCGCCACCGTCTGCGGCCGGCCGGTGCGCTGCCTCGTGATCGACGACGGCTCGACCGACCAGACCGCCGGGGCGGCCGCCGCAGCGGGCGCGCGGGTCCTGTCCTTGGGCGCCAACCAGGGGCTGGGCGCCGCCGTGCGGCACGGGCTCGCCATGGGCGTCGCCGAAGGCTCGTCCGCGATCGCGTTCTGCGACGCCGACGGCGAGTACGCGCCCGAGGAGCTGGAGCGCCTCATCGCCCCGATCCTGGGCGGCGACGCCGACTACGTCGTCGGCTCACGCTTCACCGGCCAGATCCGGCGCATGCCCGCTCACCGTCGGCTGGGCAACCTGGCGCTCACCCAGGCGCTGCGCTGGATCGCCCGCACGCCGATCACCGACGGGCAGAGCGGCTACCGGGCGCTGTCCGCCGCCGCGGCCGCGCGGGCCGAGATCGTCCACGACTTCAACTACGCGCAGGTCCTCACCCTGGACCTGCTGGCTAAGGGCTTCCGCTACGCCGAGGTGCCCATCAGCTACAGCTTCCGCCAGACCGGGCGCTCGTTCGTGCGGCTGGGACGCTACCTGCGCCACGTCATCCCCGCCGTCTGGGCCGAGCTGAACGGGCCGTCCGACCGCAATCCTCGACCCCGCAGCCGCCTCACTCGGCCCGCGCCATCACCGCGGCCCGAGGGCTGCTCACCCGGGCGGACAGCCCCCGCCGACCAAGCGTGAGCAGCCGGGCCTGCGTTTACCCGGCAGCCCGGGCGCGGGGGCGGGCCCCGCCGGTGCGTCGCGTGCGGCTGTTCGGGTGGCGGCGCTGCTGGCCCGACCGCGGCTGCTCCCGGCGGTCGGTGTTCGGTGGGTCCGTGCCGACGTCGCCGTCCTCGGGCCAGTCGGTCAGCTGGTCCAGCGCCATCTTCCCGATGTGCGGGCGCATGGCGAGGCCCCGCTGGAGGCCCATGACGTCGCCGACCTTGTCGGGTGACACGAGCGTCACGACGAGGCCGCCCGAGCCGGCCCGGCCGGTGCGTCCCGACCGGTGGACGTAATCCTTACCGGTCGCGGGCGGATCGAAGTGCACGACGGCGCCGACATCGTCGACGTGGATGCCCCGGGCGGCGATGTCAGTCGCCACCAGGGCGGCCACCCGTCCCTTCATGAAATCCTCCAGCGCCCGCTCGCGCTGACCCTGCGAGCGGCTGCTGTGGATCGCTGCGGCGCGCACGCCCTGGCGGTTCAGCTGCAGGGCGACACGGTCAGCCGCGTGCCTCGTGCGGGTGAACACGATCGCGGATCCCGCGGCCCGAACGACGCCACCCGCGATTCCGACCCGCTCATTCGGCATGGCGTGCCAGAACAGATGGCGGACAGCGCCGCCGTCGTCGGCCGGCACGGCCACCTCGTGACGGACCGGGTCGCGCTGGTAGCGGCGGATGAGCACGTCGACGTCGCCGTCCAGCGTCGCGGAGAACAGCAGCGTCTGGCGGTCGGCGGCCGTCTGGTCCAACAGCCGCTTGACCTCCGGCAGAAAGCCCATGTCGGCCATGCGGTCGGCCTCGTCAACCACGACGGCGCGGACGGCGCGCAGATCCACGTCGCCGCGGCGGACCAGGTCAGCCAGACGCCCCGGGCAGGCGACGGCGATGTCGACGCCGCGGCGCAGGCAGCGCTGGTCACGGGCGATGTTCGTGCCGCCGTAGAGGGTCGCGACCACGAGCCCGCGCGCCTCGGCGAGCGGGCGCAGCTCCTCGGCGACCTGGGCCGCCAGCTCACGGGTCGGGACCAGCACGAGAGCCGCGGGCCGGCGTGGCGCGCCTTTGCGGGCTCTCACCGCCAGGGGGATGGCGAAGGCGAGGGTCTTGCCTGAGCCGGTCGGGGCGCGGCTGCACAGGTCACGGCCCGCAAGCGTGTCGGCGATCGTCGCTTCTTGGACGGGAAACGGCGTGGTGATGCCTCGACGGGCGAGGACATCAATGATGTCCCGAGGCACGCCGAGCTGGGCGAATGTGGTCATGAAAAGTTGCGCTCCTGCTCACGCGGTCGCGTGGGCGGTAGGTGGTCGCGCCCGAAGACGACAGAAGATGCTGAACCCGCCGCTTGAACCCGGCGCCTGTCAGTTCGCTCGCGTGTCGCGAGCCCGTATGGCGCGCGTGTCCCGGACGGCTGCGTCAGCCGATCCGTGGCGCCAGTGTAGCGGCCCGCCGCCGGCCGCCGTGAACGCCGACGACCGGCCCCGACAGACCGGCAGTCTGTGGAGCATCCGTGACACAGGTGTCGCGGATGCTTTCGCGCGACTCCCCCGGCCCCTGGCCGCCCCAACCGCGCTCCGCCCGTGACTCAAGGCCGCGATTTCAGATACGTTCTGACGCGTTCAGTCCTCGACGACGAAGCCGTCGAACTCGGCCCGCGCCTCGGCCCACGCCGCCCGGTCGAAGCCGCCGCCCGGCCGCAGGGCGCCCGCCGCGGCCCGCGCCATCGCCAGCGCATGATGCGTGTTCACATGGGCGAACAGCCCCTGCCGACCCAACGTGAGCAGGCGCGGCTGCGCCTCCACCCAATGGTCAAGCGTCGCGAAGGCCGCCTCATGCCCGGCGCGGTAGACCGGGTAGGCGAACGGGATCCGGCGCACCTCGACCCGCCGCGGCCGGGCCCGCGGCAGCCCCACAGCGCCCAGCCCGTCCGCAACCAGCCGGCCCAGCGCCCCCTCGTCCGCCTCCCACACCTCGTCGTCGCGGAAACACGGCAGCTCGGCGCACAGCACCGTCCGCCCCATCGGATCGCCGCCGCCGCGGTAGTTCTTCGGCTCGGACACACGCGTGAGGGGCGTGGACGGCTCGGGCAGGTAGTGCGCGTCGAACGGCGTGTAGCGGTCGATGTCCAAGACCAGGTAGACCAGCAGCATCGCCCGGAACTCCAGCCGGTCCGCGGCGGCGCGGACGCTGGCGGGAACAGCGGGCACCAGCCGGGCCAGCGCCGAGGGCGGCAGCGTCGACCACGCCCGCGCCGCCTCGACAGTCGCGCCGGAGGCGGTGCGCACACGCACCCCGTCGTCGCCCAGCTCAACCCCGGTGACCGTCTCGCCACAGCGCACCCGCGCGCCCGCCCCCGCCGCCGCCGCCTGTGCCAGCGCCTCGCTGATCCGCCCGAAGCCTCCCCGCGGGTAGAAGAACGTCGACTTGCCCTCACGCTGTCCCCGTAGGACCCGGCGCAGCAGCCGTCCCGGCGACCCAGCGCTGACCCGGCGCCGAGCCTGCTCGCCGGACAGCTCGTCGGGCTCCACGCCCCAGATCTTGCGGGCGTAGGGAAAGTAGAACCGCTCGCACATCGTCGGGCCCAGGCCCGCCCGCAGCACCTCGGCGAACGTGTCGGCCCTGGGCCGGCGCAGCGGGAGGGTCGCCGCGTCGGCCAGCGCCGCGGCGGCGAAGCCGGGCGGCAGCCGCCGGACCAGGTCACCGGTCCGCAGGGGAAACGCGATCCACCGCCCGGCCAGCCGGATCCGCCCGTTGCGCGGTCGCTCCTCCAACTCATCGCCCAGCAGGTCGCGCAGCGTCGCCAGGATCGCCGGGTCGGTCGCCGGGTGCAGCCGGTGGCTCCCGTAGTCGACCCGCACCCCGTCGACCTCGAAGCTCGCCGCCAGCCCTCCGACCGCCAACGCACGCTCCAGCACCACCACCCGATGGCCCTCCCGCGCGGCGTAGTACGCGGCGGCCACGCCGGCAGGGCCGGCGCCGAGCACGACCAGGTCCGTCACGATCTACCAGTATCGGTGGGCGGACAGCGCCGCCCTCGGGCCCCGCCGCGCCGGCCCGGACACCAGGCCCTGCGCGGCCGCCCGCCCGATCAGCTGGACCACCCGGCCCCGGTGCGGCGCGAACGGCGCGAGCATTCCCTCATCGTCGTAGTCGGCGCGCCGCCCGCCGGGCTCGCCCAGCACCGACCCCACCAGCGACGGCAGGTGGTAGTCGCCGACGCTGACCGCGTCCGCGTCGCCCAGCGCGAGCCGCGTCTCGGCGCTGGTCCAGACCCCGACGCCGGGCAGCGCCCGCAGCTGGCGGTCCAGCCGCGCCCAGTCCCTTGCAGCCGCCGACTCGGCGAGCCGCCGGTCGGCTATCGCGCCCTCGTGCAGCGCCCGCGTCCCGCGCGCCGACACGCCGCAGCGGCGCAGCGCCCATGCGGGCGCCGATCCGATCTGGCGCGCGGTCGGCCAGGCCCACAGCCCGCCAGGGGCAGGGGTTCCCGCCAACGCGGCGACCTGCGCGGTCGAGCGGCGCGCCTCGACGCTCTGCACCAGCTGGCCCAGCACCGCCCGGCCCAGCGCCTCACCGACGCGTGGCAGGCGGGACAGCCGCACCTCGCCGACATCACGCAGCAGCCGGCGGGTGACGCGATCGGCGTTCGCCACCTGCGCGAACCCGTCCAGGTCGTCCCGCAGTCCCACCCAGGCGACCGCGGCCTCAAGGGCCCCGGCCGCCTCCTCGGCGGCGGTATCCGAGGGACCCCACACCTCCAGCGCCACTCCGTCGGGCTCAGCCCGAGCCTGCAGGATCAGCGGCCCCGCCGTCCCGGCCTCTGCCCGTCGCGCCACCCCGCGTTGCACCGCCACCGCCACCGCCCCCCGCCGCGCACTGTCCGTCACCGGCACCCGCCCCACGTCCACCCGCACCCGCCACCGGTCGGCGGCAAGCAGCGTGGTCTGGGAAGGCGCCAGTCCGGTGGTCACCGCGGCAGGATGCCACACCCGCCGCGGCGCGCTCCCGCCTCTATGCGGCGGCGCTGAGCTCCTGCTGCAGGCGGGCGAGCGCCTGCGTCTCGATCTTGCGCACGGACTCGCGGGACAGTCCCAGCTCGCGGCCCAGCGCGTCGAGGGTCAGCGTCTGGCGTCCGTCCAGCCCGTAGCGGCGCTGCAGGACGTACCAGCTGCGCTGGTCGAGACGGTCCTGAGCCAGCTGGTACAGCATGGCGTGGAACTGCCGCTCGACGACCTCGTCGGCCGGGGAGTCCTCAGCGATCGCCACGAACTCTCCCAGGTCGCTCGCGTCGCTGTCGAAGCCGATCGGACGGTCGAGGGAGGTCATCGAGTGGTCGCCCTCAAGCGCGCGCCGCACCTTCGCGGGACTCAGGTGGGTGGCCTCGGCCAGCTCCTCGACCGTGGCCTCGCGCCCCGTCTCAGACTCGAGCCGCGCCGACGCCGCGCGCACCTTCACCAGCGCGTCGTGCAGCGCGACCGGAAGGCGGATGGTCCGCTCGCTGCCGGCCACGCCCCGCTGGATCGCCTGCCGGATCCACCAGGTCGCGTAAGTCGAGAACTTGAACCCCCGCCGCCAGTCGAACTTCTCCACCGCGCGGAGCAGACCGAGGTTGCCCTCCTGGATCAGCTCGCACAGATCGAGCGTCGAACGCTTCGAGAACTGCGCGGCCACGCTCACGACCAGCCTGAGGTTGGCCGCGACGAAATGGTCGAACGCCTGACGTCCCGCCTGAACGGCCCGCTCGAGCTCTGCTCGGCGGTCCTCGCCTTCCCCTCCGGTGTCAAGCCTGCGCTGCGCCGCATTCCCCGCCTCGATCGCCTGGGCGAGACGCACCTCGTCCTCCGCAGTCAGCAGCCGGACCTTGCCCAGCTCACTGAAGTAGAGGTCAAGGAGGTCCTCTGGCACCTTCATTGCCGCTCCTCCCACTTTGTGCGGCGATTCCCATGTTCCTCACACTCAGCTGAAGGACCTGTTCCCTCAGCCTGCCGCCTGAGAATCGCCCTCTCTGCACGTACTAGACGCATGACGCCGACCCCGGGTTGCGCCCTGCCACCTCGTCATCAGTCCGTAAGACAATTCACCCCCCGCTGGCCTCCCGCCCCCTCCCGCGCTACCCTCCCCCCAGCACCACACGGGATGTGGCCCAGTTTGGTCCAGGGCGCCGGTCTGGGGGACCGGAGATCCCGGGTTCGAATCCCGGCATCCCGACCCGCAAAACCCCAGGTCAGACAGGGTGACGCTCTTCGCCATGGTCCTCTCAGGGGGCGTCTTGGTGTCGGTTTGGTGCCCGCTTGCCACCGTGCTGGTCCATTTCACGGCTGGTCTTCCGTGTCGTCGATCTGCTCGTCGTTGCCGTTGGCCTGGTCCACGATCTCGGCGAACCGGATGGCGGCGTCGCCCTGGAGCGCAGGCACCGCGTGGGAGTAGACGTCCAGGGTCACCTGGATGGAAGAGTGCCCGAGCCGCTCCTGGACCACCTTCGGGTGGACGAGCGCGCGGAGCAGGACTGTCGCGTGGGTGTGACGTAACCCGTGGAACGTGATCACCGGCATGTCCGCGTCACGGACCAGGCGCGCGAAGCGCTTCGTGACCGAGTCAGGGTGGAGAGGCTTGCCGTTCTCATGGCAGAACACCAGCCCCTCGTCCTGGTACGCCTGGCCGAGGAACTCCTTGGCTTCGAGCTGGGCCGTGCGGTGCTGACGCAGGGTCTCGACCGTCTTGGGGTCAAGGGTGACCGAGCGTCCACGCTTGCCTTTGAGCCGGCCCGTGTTCACCGTACCGCCGCCTTTCGCGCGCTGTTGGACCACGAACAGGCGGCCGGCGTCGAGGTCGACGTCTCTCCAGCGCAGCCCAGCCAGCTCACCCCGCCGAAGCCCGGTGAACGCCGCGAGACGCCACATGGCGTACCAGCGGTCGTCTGTGACGGAGGTCAGGAACGTTGCCAGATCCTCAGCAGTCCAGGTCTCCTGCTCGGGTGACTCGGGCAGCTTATGTGTGCCGCGGGCGGGGTTGCGGGTGAGCAGTCCATCCTCGACTGCGGCGTCGAGCGCTTTCGACAGCGTGCGGTGGACGTTGTGGATCGTCTTGTCCGACAGCCCGCCGTTCCCGCGCATCCGGCCGGACATCGCAAGTTCACCGTAGAAGGCTTTGACCGCGCGGCGGCTCAGCGCTTGGAGCCGTACAGCGCCGATTCGTGGCTTGATATAGGCGTTCACGTGGCTAGAGGATGCATCGAATGAGCCGGGCCGCAGTCCTGAGCGGACGCTGCACAGCCATTCATCGAGGTACTCGCTCACCGTCACCTTCGAGGCGGCCACGTGGCCGCCCTCGGCGAGGCTGCTCACGACGTCGTTCAGGCCCGAGAGCGCCGCTCTCTTCGTGGGGAATCCGCCCTTCTTCTGCCGCCGCCGAGGCGCACCCGGCGGCGCGACATCGACGACGAACGTCCAGCTAACTGCGTCGCTGCCGCAGTGTGGGCAGCGACGACGCTGTTCGGTTGAGATCGTCTCACCGCAGGCCCCGCATCGCCGGAAGACGCTTCCTCGCCTCACTGGGCGCCCTTGGGGTCTTGGTCCTCATCGGTACCGACGCCGAGCAGCCGTAGGAGTCGCATAGTCGGCACGATCCACCGCCGTCCGAACCGAATGGCCGGAAGCTCGCCGGAGGCCACCGCTTCGTACGCGGCGTTCCGCCCGATCCGGCACAGCCGCGCCGCCTCCTCCACTGTGAGCGTGGGTGGCAGGTCCATCAGCTCGCGTGGTACGACTACCTGCATCGGTCCCTGCCATCCTGCAGTAGCCGCAGGCTCTGTTCCGGCCGCCGTCGCTCGACTCACATCATCCCCTCTCGTCGCTGCGGATCAGGCCCGTCACATCTGTCCGAAGCTGGACGGGAAGCTGACTCCTCACAACCGGACGCTAGCAGGTACGTACATGATTGTACATACTGCTGAGCCGTCTCCTGTGTGGATTTCTCCCCTGCTGTCGGCCACAGTGGAGCATCATGGCTTACGGAGGGCAGAAGTGGACACGTCAGGGATGCGAACGACCAGCTCAGTGACGCATCCTGGTTGCCGTGAGCACAGACGTGGACACCGCATTGCGAGCGGTCATCGAGCAACGGATGCGTGAGCACGGCCTCAATACGCCCGCCCTCGCGCTGCGAGCGGGGACATCGAAGGAGAGGATGTACAAGGCTCTGGGCGGCGAGCGCGGCCTTACCCCGGAGACCCTCGCGATGATCGCGCACGCCCTGGGCACCACGGTCATGGCGCTTCGCCGAGACGCTGGCGTCCTCACTGCCGAGGAGCGGCGGACACTGTCTCGCAGGATCTCGTTCGCGGACTACATCAGCGGCGATCCACTGCTCTCCCAGGAGGCCAAGGACGTCCTGGTCCGGCTCTACGATCAGCTGACCCGGGGCGAGCCCCGACCCTCGCAGGCCTGAGTGATCACCATGCGAGCCATCGTCATGACCGTTTCGAGATGGATGACGCGCTCGCGAAGCTCCGCGTTCTCGCGCTCCAACTGCTCCACCCACTGCTCCGCCGTCATGTCCCATGACCCCCTCCACCTGGGGCTGTTCTGCTGTGCCTGGAAGGATCAAACCGCGTCGGACAGGAAGGGAGAAGACCCCGCTTTGAGCGCTTCGTCACCCTTGACTCGACGCCTCCTCGACATTCCTTAGCCCTACCCACGGGGTGATCGAGCCTCGCTACGCTGAACGGCGAGTTGTCTCGCCCGGACTCCCGCCAGAGACGGAGCACCATGAAAACCAGCCAGAATCCGGTCGTATTCGCCGTCGCGGTCTTCAACCTGCGCGACGCACGCGGCTGGTCCCAGCAGGACCTCGCGAACCAGCTGAACACGTTGGCTGCCGAGCGGGGAGTCAACATCCTCGTCTCAGCGAACACCGTCTCCAGATGGGAGCGGGGCGTCATCAAGCGACCGCAACCACTCGTTCGCCAGCTCCTGGCTGAGCTGTTCGGGGTACCAGCAGAGGCACTGGGTGTGACCCGCGAGCGGGTCGAGCCTGCGTCCTCCATCAGCGAGCAAGGCGCGCCTGACGACATGCTGGCCCCACACCTTGAGCCGCCCGCACTGGACCGGAGTCTCGCGGCGGTGGACAACGAGGTGCACGAGGAACGCCAGCGCTGGTGCGCAGTCCGACGGGGCCTCAACCAGCACCGGATCGACCTCAGCGACGTTGCCGCTCAGCTGCACCGCACGGCCCTCCGCGTCGAAGGCACGGCCCTGTTGAGCTGCTCCGCTTGGCTCCCGGCCACCCCAGTCGAACTCGACGGCATCAGACTTCAGTGGCTCGATGCACCCGATCCCCCGCAGGTCGCGGGGGCCGAGCACCAGGCGAAGGGCGTGCGGCCCTCAGCTCCCGACGGACGACGCTATACGCGTTACTCGCAAGCCATCCGTGAACTGGACCCTCCGAGGCTGTTCGAGAACCGCGTCAGCTACCGGCTGCACGATGTCTCCTGGAACGCTGCCGGCGGCGGCACGCTCACCTTCGGGCCTACCACCTACTTCGAGGCGGTGGACGTCTGCGAAGCGCTCGCGCATGAGCTGGCCGCCGCCCATCTCCACTTCACACCGACGGGCACGAGCGTGGCGACGCCTTCCTGGAGGCAGCTGCCATTCCGCAAGCTGATCGGTGACCCGTTCGACCCTTCGCGAAGGCCTCTGCTGCCCTCGATCAACACGTTGACGATCCGTAAGGCGAACTCCTCCTCTTCATTTGTGCTGCACAGCCGCGATGCTGGTCGCGTTGCGGTGTGCGGGGGCATGTTCCACGTGATGCCCGCCGGTGTCTTCCAGCCGTCCAGCATGTCGCACGCAGCGTGCTCTTACGATTTCGATCTGTGGCGGAACATGATGCGGGAGTACAGTGAGGAGTTCCTCGGCAACCTTGAGCACGACGGGAACTTGGGCGGTCTCGTCGACTACGAGCGCGAGGAGCCCTTCCGATCGCTGAATCAGGCACGCCACGAGGGTCGTATCCGAGTCTTCTGCCTTGGTGTCGCTGTCGATCCCCTGACGCTGTGGGGTGAGATTCTCACCGTCGCGGTCATCGACGCGGACATCTTTGACCACATTTTCCGTGACCTCGTGAAAATCAACAGTGAAGGCACGGTGGTAACGGCGGGCAGAAGAGCAGGAGCCGTTCCAGGCATCCCGTTCAGCGATGAGCGTGTTGAACAGCTCCTGGGCTCTCAGCCGATGGCGCCAGCGGCCGCCGGCTGCCTCGCCCTCGCCTGGCGCCACCGGTCCATGCTCCTCAACGATTAGGAACGGGTGCATGCGTGTCTTGGTAACCGGTGGGCTCGGCTACATCGGCCGAGCCGTCGCCGTGCGACTGATCGACGCTGGCCATGACGTGGCAGTGCTGACGCACCGTCCCCCGCAAGCCGTGCGTGATGCTCCTACCGGTGCAACTGTCCTCCACGCAGACCTTCGTGATCGCGAACAGGTTATGCAGATGATCGGCGTCGAGAGCTTTGCCGCCGTGTGCCATCTCGCGGGGCGCAGCCGCGCTCGAGAGTCCTTCTTGGATCCCCTCGGGTACTACGAGACCAATGCAACCGGCCTCCTCAACCTCCTCCGCGCTCTCGCCGTTGCAGCCGAGCGTGCTGGAGAGCCGACTTCGGTGGTCAACGCCTCAACGGTGATGGTCTACGGGTCCTCGAACGGCGAGCCGATTAACGAGGATAGGCCACCAAACCCGACCAGCCCATACGGGTCTTCCAAACTCGCCGCCGAGCAGCTACTGGGTTACCAGGCCGCGACCGGTGCCATAGGCGCGATCAGCCTACGGCTCTTTTCAGCTGCAGGCGCGGTAGACCGACACGGCGACAGCGATCTGACCCGGATCATCCCGAAAGCACTCGCCGTCGCCGCCGGCCGTGCCCCACACTTCGAGGTCAACGGCGACGGCTCGGCAGTCCGCGAGTTCACTCACATCGCCGACATCGCCGACGCATTCCTGCTGGCTCTCGGCGCTGTTCACGCAGGCAAACATCGACTATTCAATGTCGGTACAGGTATCGGAGTCAGCGTCCAAGATATCTTGACCACCGTCGAATCGGTCACAGGACGTACACTCACGGTTGTGAGACGGTCGCCTCAGAACGAACCTGCGGCCCTCATCGCTGACGCCCGCCGATTTCGGCACGAAGCTGGCTGGCAACCAACGCATTCGACTATACGACAGATCCTCGCCGATGCTTGGACAACGTACGTTAAGGGCACAGTACCATTGCAAGGTTGAGAATGCACAGCCCGCCCCGCTACGGGAGGCCCTTCAACGCACTGCTCTGCGACCTCGTCGAGCGCGACGTCGCTGCCGCAGTCCGGGCAGTGATCGCGCAGCGGCACCTCGATCTGGTCGTTGACCTGTTCCGGTTCGGGTGGCAGCCGTCTGGCCTTCTTCCCGTAGCTCTCGCCGGGTTTGCGGCCCGGTGTGGCCGGATCAGGTTTCTTCTCACCTCGGGAGAACGGCGCGGCCTGCCCTTTCCCTGCGGGCCGCAACCCTCGGCCTATCCGGCCAGGCCTATCACCTATGCCCTCGGGACCCATGCGGTGATCCTTTGAGTAAGATATCCAAGCCCTCGTCAACACTCGACGGTTCGACGTGCGCTGCTCTGGCTAGGGCGTGTGCGCCGCGTCTTCCTAGTCCACGTGCCACTGCCGCAAGCACCAGGCGGCAATCGGTGGGGCTCAGCGCCCCTACGACAACTGACAGTCTGCGGACTAAGAATCTCATGCCACTGTAAACCCCTCCGAATGCTCCCGCGAGGGTTATACCAAGAACTCCGAAGATCTTGTCCCAGTTCGCGGTGAACCACATCGCCAGTGAATGCGGTACATTTGCTTCTACTACTATGACCTGCTCCAGCGCAACCTCTTCGACGGGCTCATCATCAAGATATGCAGTGACTATGACCCACAGGGATCTCGTGCCCGCGCTCTTCGGCGCAACGTCCCATCTCCATTCTTCGAATCCTTCGTCCCCCAGATGCTGAGCACGGGATCCTATCTGTACTATGTCAAAGTCATTTCCTATTATCTGCGCCTCCATCTCCGCACTGACTAAAATCTCCGCAACCTGCGCTTCTCCACTCCCTCGTAAGGCCTGGGATAGCTGCTCGTCAAATTCTCGCGTGATACGAGCTTCTACGCGTTCTGTCTCACCTACTCGCATGCGTGTTGGAGGGTTGTAAAGGATGTGACCTCGTTGGAGCTGCTCTGCCGCTAGCTCCAAACGCTCCCGCAGTTCGGGAGCGCTGACTACGCCCGGCTCCTCGGTGGGCTCCTCCGAAGGCTCCTCCGACACCGCCTCTGAGGGCTCCTCCGAAGCCCTCTCTAAGGGCTCCTCGCCGACCTCCTCCGACACCGCCTCTGAGGGCTCCTCGGTGACTTCCTCCGACACCTCCTCCGAAGGCTCCTCGCTGACCTCCTCCTCAGCGGCGGGGGCCAGTGGGAGCACGGGGGCGGGGAATTCGGCCTCTGGATCCTCCTCAATCCAGCTGACGACCTCGCCGTTGTCGTAGGTCTGCA
>JBOGEA010000166.1:0-12672 GCA_050743205.1 Egibacteraceae bacterium
GCTCAGCACCGGATTCCGGTGCTGAGCCGACACACCCCGCTTCTGAGTCCACGCAGCAGGTGGGTCCCGGATCGCCATCAGGTCCCGGGCCGTCGTCGGATCCCGGGCCGCCGTCTGGCCCCGGGCCGTCATCGGATCCCGGGCCGTCATCAGGCCCCGGGCCGTCATCAGGCCCCGGGTCGTCGTCCAGGCCCTCAAGCGCGGCGTCCAGCGCCGCCGGATCGATCCCCGGCTCCTCGAACGGGCCGCGGCGGCGGCGGTGGGGCAGCGCGAGCAGGGCGGCGCGGCGCACGTCCTCCATGTTCACCGCAACCCGCCCCTCCCACGCCGCGAGCGCCATCGCCGTCTTCGCCGTCACGATGTCGGCGCGCAGCCCGTCCACGTCGAACGCCGTGCAGGCCGCGACCACGGCCGTCAGGGCGCGCTCGCCCAGCGTCACCTGGCCGACCACCTGCTGGGCGGCGCGGATGCGGGCGGCGACATCGGCGTCGGCGCCAGCCCACGCCGCCGCGAACCCTCCCGGGTCGGCCTCGTAGGCCAGGCGGCGGCGCACGACCTCGGCGCGCTCCGCCGGCTCACGTGTGGCCCGGACCTCCACGGCCAGCCCGAACCGGTCGAGCAGCTGGGGGCGCAGCTCGCCCTCCTCGGGGTTCATCGTGCCGACCAGCTGGAAGCGGGCGGCGTGGCGGACCGAGACGCCCTCACGCTCGACGTGGTTGGTGCCCATCGCGGCCGCGTCGAGCAGCAGGTCGACGAGGTGGTCGCCGAGCAGGTTCACCTCGTCCACATAGAGAATCCCCCGGTGCGCGTGGGCCAGCAGCCCGGGCTCGAACGCGCGGCGGCCCTCGACGAGGGCGCGCTCGAGGTCCAGCGACCCGGCCACGCGGTCCTCGCTGGCCCCGACCGGCAACTCAACAAGCCGCGCGGGCCGGGTCTCAGAGTCCGCGCCAGCGCCGTGCGGCCCGTCAGGGCAGTCGGGATCCGGCGCTGAAGGGTCGCAGGCGAACCGGCACCCCGTGACCACCGGCACATCGGGCAGGAGCGCCGCCAGCCCCCGCACGGCGGTCGACTTCGCGGTCCCCTTCTCGCCGCGGACGAGGACGCCGCCGATCGCCGGCGACACCGCGTTCAGGACCAGCGCGAGCCCCAGCTCACCCGAGCCGACCAGCGCCGAGAACGGATAGGTCACCGGTCCTCCCCGTACGCCCCCGGCTCAGGCCCCATGACACGCACGGCGAGCGCCTGGTCCAGGGTCCGGCCAACCAGCGGCGCGCACGTCGCCCCATGCGGTTCCCGGTGAAGCCGGCGTGCCAGGACATCGCATGAGTGATGGCGTACAGAGCAAGCAGCGCGAACACGAGCGCCGCCCAGCGGGGGCACGGGTCAGCCACCTCCTCCAGGGATCCGTCGTCCCCGGCGTCGGCACAATGGCGGTGGGCCAGTCTCCTGGCTCCCGGATCCACGCTCCCCCCGGCCTTCCCACGCCGCGCGGCGCAGTGGCATCATCGGAGGTCACTCCCCGGTCACAGTGGCGGGACCGCGCCGGACTCCCACCGGCTTCCTGTCTCCCACCGCCCGTCCCCCGACCCTAGCCCCCACCCCACCACCCCGTCAACGCCCGCCAGCCGAGGCAGCGAGCTGCGCCACCGCGAGCGCGTCCGGATCCAGCCCGAGCCGGACCCTTCTGCTGGCGGGGCTTGACCTGGCCCGACTGGGTCATGGACGGGAGGGGCGGCGGCGCGCGAAGTTGGCCGCAGTTGTGTGAAGGATCCGCGACGTATACGTCGCGGATCCTTCACAAGCCTGCCCGACGTGACGAGCGACGTATGCAACCCGACCCGCCAGACTTGACTCACGCGCAACGGATTCGCGGACCCGAAGTCCCCCAGCCGAGCCTTCCACAGCTGGCAGGAGCGGCTGCGCGTCGTACTCGCCATGTGGGAGGCCAGCGCCCGTGACCAGGGCGCGCTGCTCGGCCGCGTCACGTTGGCCGAGGCCGAGCAGTGGCTGGCCGACCGGCCCGCCGAGATCAGCCGGGCTGAGCAGCACTTCATCCGCGCGAGCCGCGCCCGCCACCGCCGCGCCATCCGCCGTCTCCAGGCCCTGACCGCCGCCGTCACCGTCATCTGGCTGGTCGCCGCTGTACTCACCGTCGAGGCGCGCCAGCTGAACCGGCGCGTACGGGACAACGCCATCCTCGTCAACCCCCGCACCCTCGCCGACGAGGCGTAAACCGGACGTCAGCACAGCAGGGCATGTCGATCCTGCTCAGCGTGACCGTCTTCCGGGTCAGCCCAACACCCGAGGCGGCAGATCAGAGGGGACGTAGAAGTCGGTCGGATGGTCGAGCATCATCGTGACGCTGAGCCGCCCGATGCTCGGCAGCCACCCCAGCCGCACCGCGAACACGTACTTCAGCATCAGCGCCAGGAAGCTGATGCCGATCAGCGACGCCACCAGGCTCGCGTGGTCGAGCGCGCCCTGGTAGCGCTTCGCGGCCACGAACCCCAGCGGGATCCCCGCCAGCACCGCGAACGCCATGGCCGCGACTGCCAGCTCGACCGTCGCCGGGAATCGCTGCGCCAGCTCCTCGGTCACCGACCGGCGTGACCGCAGCGACACGCCGAGGTCGCCCCGCGCGATGGCGCGAACGTACGATAGGTACTGCACGGCCAGCGGCCGGTCCAACCCCAGTTGCCGCTCCAGCGCCTCCCGGGTCTCCGGCGTTGCCCGCTCCCCCAGCAGCGCCTGCGCCGGCCCGCCCGGCAGCGCCCGCACGAACCCGAACACGACCACCGACAGCACCGCCAGCACCGGCACCAGCAGCAGCTCACGGCCCCAACAACGCATAGACGAATCGCCGCACGGCGTACTATGTCCGCGAGCGGTCATAGGTATGACCGCGCAACGTCACGCTGCCGAGATTCGGTCATGGTTTTGCAAGCCCGTGGTCATGAGGCCGCGCTCAGGACCGCGCAGCACGTCGCAGCGACCGGGCGAGCTACGGTGAAGGTCTGTTGAGAAAGGGGACCAACGGGGCAAGCTACGAGTGGACGGGGGTCCCTCGATGGCAGTGAGCCACCGAGACCGGGTCGGGCGGGCGCTCAAGCTGAGCCAGGACAGCAACCGCTGGACGCACGACGACAGCTTCACGTGGGGCGACGTGTTCCGGACGTTGGACGCGGCGAAGGTAGGGCGATAGCCAAGGAGCCGGCGTGACCGCGTACCGCAAGAAGCTGATCGAGGTGGCGCTGCCGCTGGACGCGATCAACCGCGAGGCCGCCCGCGAGAAGTCGATCCGCCACGGCCACCCCTCGACGCTGCACCTGTGGTGGGCCCGCCGGCCGCTGGCGGCCTGCCGGGCGGTGCTGTTCGCGCAACTCGTCGACGACCCCGAGACCGACGAGGAGCGCCAGCGGCTCTTCGGGATCATCGAGGAGCTGGTCAAGTGGGAGAACTCGAACAACGAGGAAGTACTGGAACGGGCCCGGGCGGAGATCCGCAAGTCGTGCGGCGGATCGCCCCCGCCGGTGCTGGACCCGTTCTGCGGGGGCGGGTCGATCCCCCTTGAGGCGCAGCGGCTGGGCCTTGAGGCGCACGGCAGCGACCTCAACCCCGTCGCGGTGCTGATCACGAAGGCGCTGATCGAGATCCCCCCGCAGTGGGCCGGCTGCCCGCCCGTGCATCCCGACGCCGAGAACCGCACCCGCTGGGAGGGCGCCCAGGGCCTGGCCGAGGACGTCCGCCTGTACGGCAGGTGGATGCGCGACCAGGCCGAGCGCCGCATCGGCCACCTGTATCCCAAGGCAACGTTACCCGACGGTCGTCAAGCGACCGTGATCGCCTGGCTCTGGGCCCGCACCGTGACCTGCCCAAACCCCGCCTGCCAGGCGACGATGCCGCTGGTGCGCTCGTTCTGGCTGGGCAAGAAGAAGGGCAAGGAGGCATGGGTCCGCCCGGTGCCCGAGCGCGACCGGGTCCGCTTCGAGATCGGCCACGGCCCGCAGGGCCCACCGGTGGCCGGCACCGTGAGCCGCACGGGCGCGACGTGCCTGGTCTGCTCGTCCCACGTGCCGCTCGCCCACGTCCGCGCCGAGGGCAAAGCCGGTCGCATGGGCGCCCAACTCATGGCCGTGGTGGCCGAGGGCGTCCGCCAGCGCATCTACCTGCCGCCAACCGAGGACCACGAGGAGGCCGCCGACATCCCCCGCCCCGCCGACGTCCCCGACACGGAGGTCCCCTACAACCCCCGCTACCTCACTACGCCCAACTACGGCATGACCCACCACGCCGACCTGTTCACCAACCGCCAACTCGTCGCGCTCACAACGCTGAGCGACCTCGTGGGCGAGGCGCGGAAGCAGGTCGGCGGGAACGCGGCATATGCCGACGCTGTCGTCACGTACATGGCTTTTGCTGTAGACCGCATGGCAGACCGTCACTCCTCGCAGGCGAGTTGGGATCCAAATCCTTCCGGGTTTGCACCGAAGATCCGGAGCACCTTCGCGAGGCAGGCTCTTCCCATGACCTGGGATTTCGCAGAAGGAAACCCCTTCAGCGACTCGTCTGGAAATCTGCACGACGCTCTCGTATGGGTCACCAAGGTGCTCGATCGTCTTGTCTCTGGTGCCGCTGGTCTGGTACAGCAGGCGGATGCTACGGCCCTCATCAATGGCACGAACGTGCTTGTCGCCACCGACCCGCCCTACTACGACAATGTCGGGTACGCCGATCTCGCCGATTTCTTCTACGTCTGGCTGCGCCGCTCGCTTCGCGATATCTATCCTGACCTGCTCGGTACCGTCCTGACGCCGAAGACCCAGGAGCTGGTCGCCGATCCAATCCGCTCCGGTGGCGACCTGCGGGTGGCAAAGCGGCGCTTCGAGGAGGGCTTCGAGCGGGCGTTTACGCACATCCGCCAGACCGTGGCGCCGGACGTTCCGATGACCGTGTTCTACGCGTTCAAGCAGGCGGAGAAGAGTCTCGACGGCACAGCCTCGACCGGATGGGAGACGATGCTCGAGGGCCTGCTGCGCGCCGGATTCGCGGTCACAGGAACATGGCCGATGCGCACGGAGCTAGGGAACCGGATGCGCAACCAGGCCAGCAACGCCCTTGCCTCCTCTATCGTTCTGGCCTGCCGTCCCCGCCCCGCCGACGCTGGGATCACCGACCGGCGGGGGTTCCTCGCGGCGCTGAAGCGCGAGCTGCCTGATGCGCTGCGCAAGCTGCAGCTGGGCAACATCGCCCCCGTCGACCTCGCGCAGGCCGCGATCGGGCCCGGCATGGCCGTGTTCTCGCGGTACGCGAAGGTGGTCGAGCCTGACGGCACCGGGATGCGGGTGCGCACCGCGCTCGGGCTGATCAACCAGGTGCTTGGGGATGTGCTGGCGGAGCAGGAGGACGAGTTCGACGCCGACACGCGCTGGGCGATCCGCTGGTTCGAGCAGCGGGGGTTCGACGAGGGGCCGTACGGCGACGCCGAGGTGCTGGCCACCGCGATGGTCACCTCGGTCGGCGGGCTCCAGCAGGCCGGCATCCTCAGCTCGCGCGGTGGCAAGGTCCGCCTGCTCGGCCGGGACGAGCTGGCCGCCGCCTGGGACCCGGCCACCGACTCGCGCACACCCGTCTGGGAGGTCACGCAGCACCTCATCAAGCGGCTCGACGACGGCGGTGAGCAGGCTGCCGCCGACCTCCTCCGCCACGTCCGCGCCGTCGGCGAGGTCGCCCGCGACCTCGCCTACCGCCTCTACTCCATCTGCGAGCGCAAGAAGTGGGCCAAAGACGCCCTGGGCTTCAACGCCCTCGTCACATCCTGGCCTGAGATCGCCCGGCTCGCCTCGTCACAACAGCAGCCAGCCACGGAGCAGGAGACGATGTTCCCATGATCTCGACCATGAGCGTCGCCAACTTCAAGTCCTGGAGAGCGGTGGAGCGGATGCGCCTCGCGCCGATCACCGGTCTGTTCGGGACGAACAGCTCCGGCAAGACCAGCCTGCTCCAGCTCCTGCTCTTACTGAAACAGACGGTCAACTCGTCCGACCGTCTCGTCCCGTTGGACTTCGGCGACGAGCGCAGCCTCGTGACACTCGGCACCCTGCGCGATGTGTTGTTTCAACACGACGAGCGACTCCCCCTGTCATGGGAGCTGCAATGGGATCTGCCGCACGAGCTGGCGATCACCGATCCCTCCAGCGGCGGGTCCTTGTTCACCGTTCACGAGTTGGGGTTCGGCGCCAAGGTCCGGATGGATGATGATCAGCGCAAACCAACGGTGATGGAGCTGCACTACGACGTCGGCGAGGCGCGATTCTGGTACCACCGGTCACGCGGCGCGGGCGGGTACCACCTGGACGTGGGGCCCGAGGATGCGTTCGTGCTCCAACGGTCCGTCGGACGTCCTCTGATGCTGCCGGCGCCGGTCAAGTGCTACGGGTTTCCCGATCAGGTGCAGGCCAGCTTCCGGAACGTGGACTTCCTCGCCGACCTGGTCCTGGAGTTCGAGAACCTCTTCCATGCCATTCACTACCTGGGGCCGCTGCGGGAGTATCCCCGGCGCCAGTACACGTGGGGGGGCACGGAGCCACAGGACGTCGGTATGCGGGGCGAGCGTGTCGTCGACGCCCTGCTCGCGGCTCGATCACGGGGAAGGGACATCTCACCGGGGCACAGAAAGCGGAAGCGCTCGCTCGAGGAATATGTTGCCGGGCATCTCCGCGATCTCGGCCTGATCTCGAGCTTCAGCGTCGACGAGGTCGGAGAGGGGACCAACCTCTACCAGGTGCGCGTCCGCAAGACCTTAGGCAGCACCCCAGTGCTCCTCACTGATGTCGGTTTCGGCGTATCGCAGATCCTGCCGGTCATCGTGCTGTGCTACTACGCCCCGCCCCGGTCGATCCTCATCTTGGAGCAGCCCGAGATCCACCTGCATCCGGCGGTGCAGGCCGGGTTGGCGGACGTGCTCATCGACGCGATCACGGTGCGCGACGTGCAGATCATCGTCGAGAGCCACAGCGAGCATCTGCTGCAGAGACTGCAGCGTCGCGTCGCCGAGGGGACGCTCGCCCCGGAGAAGCTGGCGCTGCACTTCTGTGATGTCGAGGCGGGACGGTCCAGGCTGACACCGTTGGACGTCAACGACCTGGGGTTCATCACGAACTGGCCAGAGGGCTTCTTCGGTGATCCCGTACGTGAGGCCATGGCGATGACGCTGGCGGCCCAGGAGCGCAAGGGACAGCGAAGCGCGTGAGCAGCGTGATCGACACGAACGTGCTCTGCGTGGCCGATGGTCTCGCCGACCAAGCTGGCCCTGGATGCGTGACCCGCTGCGTCCGCGCGCTCGAGCAGGCCGTGACCGGCGTCGTGAGCGTCGACTCCGGCGGGCAGCTCATCATCGAGTACCTCACGAACGTGTCCAAAACGCGTCCTTACGGGGCCAGGCGACGCAGGAGGGGCGCGACCCCGGTTCGATCAGCGGCTGGCACGTGCGTGCGCGACAGTCGCCTGAGGCAAGGCTTCGAGCAGCGGTGAACCGGCTGGCCGCGACCGCGTGAAAGGGTGACCGTGAGCGGCGTCAGGTGACCGCGACGACGGGCGCGGACAGCGGGAGGCACCTGCGGTCCGCCCGTCATCCGAGCTGTCGAAGAGCCAGCGGCGTATGTTGCGTGTCAGGGGCTTCGAGCCGCTGCAAGCAGGAACCGGGGCGCTCAGCTATGGTGGCTGAAATAACGTGGCCGAAGTTACGGTCGTGGGACTCGCTGACCAGGTCAAATCCTGACGAAAGCGCCAAACTATTTGTGCCCAGGCCCTGATGTGGATGCGCATGGCCGGATCACGCGAGGCGCGCTACCGTCATCCCTGCCGTGCCGGCCGCGAAAACGATCGGACAGATCAGCGTCTCTCGGCTGTCTGCCCGATTCGCTTCTACCGTAATGCGGCGATGAACTCCGCCGCGCTGATGCCCGGGCGTGTCAGCTCTGTGCGCAGCAGACCGCGGGGCAACTCCTTGCGGCCAAGCAGCAGCACGATCACTTCGGTTCCCCCTCTGCACGCTGTCTGTGAAGCGTCACATGCGAGCCGCGTCGGTGGCGCTCGACGAACCCGAGACGTTAAGGGCCTGGGCACAAATAACTTGACGCTTTCATCCGGATTTGACCTGGTCAGCGAGTCACGCGACCGTAACTTCCGCCACGTTATTCATGCCCAGGTCCTAAGCGCCGCCAAAGCGTCGCGGCTGCCGCACAGCGGATAGCTCGTCACCCGGTGGGAGCGAGCAGCCGGCGTGTGACGGTTTCGCCCGCGTGCACATCGACCGGGCCGCCGGTCTGTCTGCTGCTGGTCGCTGGCTCCAGACTCAGGCCTCGCTCCGCGAACACCCGGCGGCGCTCCCCCAGCTCTTCGATCGTGTCGAGGTACAGCAATGTCGCTTCGATCACCATCTCGATCGCCTCGGCCGGTGTGTCGCCCGCACTCGCCACCGCCAACTCGTCGCACAGCCCCACGAAGGCATCGGCCTCGGCGTAAGCGCGAAACGTCAGCGGCAACCGCTGCAACCCCCCCTCAGCTGTATCCAGCACGACCCAACGCTGTGCCGTCTCGCCAGCGGCCTCAACCGTGTCGGCAGCCATCACCACACTCCTGTCGAGAGGAAACCGGGCGGTATCATCGTAGCGTCGCGACAGTGGAGCAGGGACGAGACACCCTCTGTCACCCATCATGGCGTGGGACGGGGAGGATGTTCCGCGTCCGTTCGGGCGCGCAGCCGCGCCACGATCTGGCCGCCGCCACTCTCGCCATCGCCATCCAACGGTCATCCTGGCCGGTCAGGGCATAGGCTCATACTGCGCGGTCCGCCCCTCCAGCACGCGGTGCCGGTGGGATCTCCAGTGTCGAACAGGTCGTGCGCCGCATGGACGAGCGTGATCCGATCAGCGCCAGGGCGGGGTTCCTGGTCCGCGGCGCTTCTCGCCGACGGGCGAGCACAGCGGCCATGCGCGTCAGGCTGTGCCGGTCCCGAGGTGAAGTTGCGGCATCATATGGAGTCGCCTGGCACAGACCGGTTGGAGGCTCTCGTGAGCGGTGCGTGGTACAAGGATGGCCTTTGGGGGGGACGGACGTTGGTGGAGTGGCTGCCAGAGGTCGTCGCGGACATCGTCCGCGAGCATGACCCGCTGAAAGTCATCCTGTTCGGGTCGGTGGCCCGCGGCGAGGCCGGGCCCGACAGTGACATCGACCTGCTCGTCGTGTTGCCTGAGGCGCCATTCGCGGAGCGTGCCCGCATGATGGGCGCGGTGCACCGGTCGATCCGTGCGGGCGTCCCGGTCGACGTGTTCGTGACGGATCCTGAAGAGATCGCTCGTCGGGGGCACCTGACGGGGACCGTCCTCTACCCGGCGCTCCACGAAGGCGTGGTGGTGCATGAGCGCGCCGCCTGAGCGGGCGGAGGACCAGGCGCAAGTCTGGCTGCGCTTCGCCCAGGAAGATCTGACGGCTGCGCGGCGTGTACTGCGTGACGAAGACGCCGTCATCCGGATCGCTGGATTCCTCGCGCAGCAGTCGGCCGAGAAGGCGCTGAAGGCCGTCCTCGTCGCGCACACGCTGCCGGTGCCCAAGATCCATGACCTCTACGCCCTGGCAACAAGCCTGCCCGTCTCCGCAGACGATCTGGACCCGGGAGACTTCGCGCTCCTCAACCCGTGGATCACCGCCGGACGCTACCCGGGGAACCTTCCGGACTGTGGGCGGGGGGAGGCCGAAGAGCTGTGCCTTGCTGCTGAGCGCATCTTGACGGTGGCCGAACGGCTCGTAGCCGAGGCCGCACAGGCGTGAAACGGCACTCTAGTACGCTGACCAGCAACGCTGTACGCTCAAATAGCCGTGCTCGCTTTCTTTGCCTGCCCTGTACTGAGGGAGAAGCATCAGTGGAGACCGTTGGAGTCGTTGCCCTCGTCGTCGTAGGTATCGGCGTCGCTGCCGGCTTGGTCATGCTCGTGCGATCGCTGCCCGACATCGCCCATTACCTGCGCATTCGAAAAATGTAGTCCTCGCCCCGTCCCACGGCCTGCCCCCTGGACGTGTTGGGCGCTCATTGAGACGACGGTCCCTGCACCGGTTCATGCCGACAGTGCCAGGCGCCCGACGATCGACCGGGACCTGTGGGCTGGGCCAAGGCTGGGCCGCCGCGACGACCGCGTCGCGATCTACAGCGCCGGGAAGAGCGGAGCGACGAGAGCGTGACCTCCGTGCCGCTGTACGAGCGGGTCACGCGGGCCTGGTGGGACCTTGCGGATCTCGCCATTGGCCAGGGTGTGTCTTGTTCGACCGGTCAGAGATCCGTACTGGCTGTGGTCTGCTCCCGCGGATCCGCGGGCCTTCTGCGAGCATGAGGACCATCGTTGTGGATTGCGATGCCGGACGGCCCAGAAGAACCCGTGACGTGGAGCCGGTCGAGTTCTTCCGTCGCACCTGCTTGACCACATAGTTGCGCAAGCTGCTGACGACAGGTGCGCTCGGGCCCCTGAGGCAGGGCGACCGCCTGTCATCGACCCGGACGATCCGATGGTTCGAGCAGCGGGACTCGACGAGGGGCCGCACAGCGACGCCGCTGACCCAGGTGGCCACCGCGATGGCCACCTGGGTCAGCGGCTTCAGCAGACGGGCATCCTCAACTCGCGCGGCGGCCAGGGTCCGCCTGCTCGGCGGGGACGGGCTGACCGCCGAGCACCGTCGTGGACGAACCCCCGGCAGCGTCAGCTACGCGCAGCGGACCCAGGCGTGTCCTGGGCGCCAGCACCGGCCGGCCCTTCTCGCCGCGGCCAGCCTGTTGGGGCCAAGCCGGCGCCCGCGTCATACACCGACGCGCCTCCCTGCTCACCAGGGGTTCTTTCCCCGAAGGCGAGCCGACGCTGGGCGCGCCTACGACGGGGACGGCGACTTGACGCACGGGCCGGTCCCACCGACATACGCCATGTCGGTGTTGTGGTTGACGAACACCTGCAGGCGGAAGCCCCCATCCACCACGGCGAAGACGGTCGGCACGTCTGCGGCGTCGTAAGGGGACACCGTGAACCCGCGCCCCCGCCACAACCCCTCCGCGGCGGCGACGAACGCCTCGGGATCCTCACCGAGATGGTCGAGGGGAAAGTTGTACTCAAGGCCGGGTTGGACCTCGCCGGTGACCGGCGCCCCCCAGGCGTCAACACACGACGGGTCGTCCCGGAACAGGGGCTCCACCCGCGGCGGCGGCTTGCCCTGCAGCCCAGCCGCCAAGCTGTCCTCGACCAGCCCCACGATCCGCCGCCTGGCCTCCTCATAGGTCATCGATGGCTCCCTGTCATAGATGCGGTCAAAGATGAGGCCGCAACCGGCGAGCAGCACCAGCGCCACCGCCAGCAGACCTGCCGGCCAGCGCATCACCTGACCTCGCCGCCGCGGCCGGTGAGGATGTGCGCGAAGTTGCGCAGGCCTCTGCTGTCCCATTCGTAGTAGCCGGAATGGCCGCTCTGCACCGGGGGCGGGTCCAGCGGGACACGCCTGGCGCCGAAACCGGCGCCCATCGGGTCCTCATCCAGCGCCGCCAAGCCCTTCCCGTACCGAATCGGATCATCATCCGTCCGCGCCGCCCACACATGCCCCGGCGACGCCGCCAGCTGGCTGGCGTGATCGGCGCCGGCGCCCGGGCTGGCGTACAGCACCACGTCATCGGCCGCCATGCCCCGCGCGGCGGCCATCCCAACCACCGTGCTGCCATAGCTGTGCCCGAACACCGCCACGTGCGGGCGTGAAGGCCCGTCGTGGGTGGCGCGCAACTCGTCGACGAACCCGCGCAGCGCCGTAGCGCCTGTCTCGGCCTCGCTCTTGCCGGTCGAGTCGACGGGAACCCGGCCGCCCACCAGCCCCCTCTGCGGGGTGTCATAGCCCAGCCACACCACCGTCGCGGTGCGCAGGGCTATGTCCCGCCCGATGTGTTGGTCCACGGTTGCCCGCAGCTTGGCGGCGCTCCTCAGCGGGCCTTCCACGTTGCCGAGGGTGTTGTCGGTGCCCGGCACGAGCACGCCGATGTGCTCGGCGGCGCCCGGGTCGCCGAGCGCGACCACCGCCAGACCGTCGCCGCCGGCGAAGTCGGCGTCGAAGCCCAGCAGGTACACGTCGCGGGCGTCCAACCGATGAGAAGGCTCCCGCACGACGGCCTCCAGCTGCCGGCGCAGGTTGACGGCGCCGTCGAGCCGCCGCGCCACGCCGTCGAGCCGCCGCTGGACGCCCGTGAGCTCCGCCGCCACCCCCACCATCGCCAGGTCGTGGCCTGCCAGCCCGCGCAGCTCGACGATCCGCGCCGTCAACGCCTCTTTCTCTCCCTCCAGCCGTTCGATCGTCTGGCCCAGCGCGAGGCGGTTGGCCTGATCACGCCACCGCGCCGGCACACCGGCCAGCCCGCCGATCAGCTCAGGGTCGCCGGCCACCCAGGCCGTGCGCTGCGCAGGCATGAGCCCCTCCCACCACCGGGCGATCATCCCAGGGTCACGCGAGTCCGGGACGGGCGGCGCCGCGACGCCCGCCCGCGGCCCGTCCCACACCCCGTCAGCGCGCAACCGCGCCGCGATCCGGCCGTCGTCGAGGGCCACGGGCCCCACGCCGGAGTCCGCCGTCCGAAACGCCGCCGCCACCCCCGCCACC
>JBOGEA010000167.1:0-12666 GCA_050743205.1 Egibacteraceae bacterium
ACTCCGGCATCCGCCAGATCATCACCGTCGACGGCGACCGCGGCGTCGTCGAGCTGGACGCCCAGACGTGACCTCGCTCCTCGACGAGCTGTTCTCCCTGGCCGGCCGCGTCGCCGTCGTGACCGGCGGCAACTCCGACATCGGCGAGATCATCACCGTCGACGGCGGCCGCGGCGTCGTCGAGCTGGACGCCCAGACGTGACCTCGCTCCTCGACGAGCTGTTCTCCCTGGCCGGCCGCGTCGCCGTCGTGACCGGCGGCAACTCCGACATCGGCAAGATCATCACCGTCGACGGCGACCGCGGCGTCGTCGAGCTGGACACCCAGACGTGACCTCGCTCCTCGACGAGCTGTACTCGCTGGCCGGCCTCGTCGCCGTCGTGACCGGCGGCAACTCCGGCATCGGCAAGGCGATCGCCGAGGCGCTGGGCTGCGCCGGCGCCAGCGTGGTCCTGGTGGCGCGCCGCGAACCAGCGCTGGCCGAGACCGCCCGCCGGCTGCGGGTCGCCGGCTGCCGCGCCGCCTGGGTGAGCGTGGACCTCGGTGACCGCGTGGCGCTGGAGCGGGCCGCTGACCAGGCCGTATGCCCGTTCGGTGAGCCCGACATCCTGGTCAACGCCGCCGCGGTCAACCTGCGCCCGCCGCTGGGCGAGCTGCGCATCGAGGACTGGGACCGGACGATGGCGGTCAACCTCGACGCGCCGTTCCTGCTGGGCCAGCGGTTCGGGCCGGGCATGGCGGTGCGCGGCTGGGGGCGGGTCATCAACCTGGCCTCGCAGCAGTCGTTCCGCGCGTTCGGCGACAGTGGCGCCTACGGCGTGTCCAAAGCGGGCATCGTCGCGCTGACCCGCTCGCAGGCTGAGGCCTGGTCCAGGCATGGGGTGTGCTGCAACGCGATCGCCCCGGGTTTCGTCCGCACGCCCCTGACCGAGGCGGTCTTCGCCGACCCGGCCCGCCCCGCCGCCTATGCGGCCCGCACGATGATCGGCCGCAACGGCCAGCCGGAGGACTTCCGCGGCGTGGTGGTGTTCCTGGCCAGCCGCGCCTCCGACTATGTGACCGGCCAGACGCTCTTCGTCGACGGCGGCTTCTCCGCGCACTGACCTGACGACGGCCCGCGCTCCGCCGTCCTGCCCGTCCCCCCACCCGAGGTCGACTCCCCCTGCACAGCGCAGGATCCGAACCGTCCAGTACGCAGCGCGAGCGCTCAGCGTTCAACTCGCGGCCACCCAGGCGCAGGAAGCTGGGGGTAGGACAGGGAGTGTGGACGCGCTCGTTGATCTCGGCGTTGCGGCGCTCGTGCCGTCCCGGCTGTTCCCCGGCACCCGGCTGGCGTACGCCGACCTGCATAACCACACCCATCTGTCCGACGGCCAGGGCGATCCCGCTGACGCGTTCCCGGCGCTGCGCCGGGCCGGTCTGCACGTCGCCGCGCTGACCGACCATGCGCGCATCGACGGCGGGATCGACGAGGCCGCCTGGCAGCTGACCGGGGCGCTGGCAGAGGCGGCTGACCTGCCAGGTGCGTTCACCGCGATCCGCGGTTTCGAGTGGACCAGCGATCAGCTCGGACACGTCAATGTCTGGGGCTCGTCGGGCTGGACCGCACCGGGCCCCGGCGGCGTCGGCGGGCTGTACGAGTGGCTGCACGGCGAGCGGGGGCTGGCCGGGTTCAACCATCCTGGCCGTGAGCCAGACCGGCTCTGCGCGTTCGCGTTCTGCCCGCGCGTCGCCGACCGCCTGGTCGCCTTCGAGATCTTCAACCGCCAGGACGACTACCTGTTCCACGGCTGCGGCGATGGCTGCCCGTCCCCCCTGGTCGAGTGCCTGGGCGCGGGCTGGCGGCCCGGCCTGATCGGCGTCTCCGACGAGCACGGCACCCAGTGGGGCCGCGGCGGCACGGGGCGGGCGGGCGTCTGGGTGGCCGAGCTGAGCCGCGCGGGCGTCCGCGCGGCGCTGCGGAGCCGGCGTGTGTTCGCCACGACCGTCCACGACCTGCGCCTCGACGCCGCCGCGGCCGTGCGGGGAGCCCGGCCGGTCCGCATGGGCAGGGCGCTGGTCCATGACCGGGGCGTGGTGCGGTTCATCGTCGACCTGCATGGCGGCATCGCGCTGGACGGCAGGCCGCTCGAGCTGCAGGTGCTGCGCCCCGGGCCGCACGTCCCCACCGTCGTCGCTGTCGAGGCGGTCAGCGCGCTCCCGGCCACCGCGCGCTTCGCCGTCGACCTCGACGCCGCCGACGGCGACTGGGTCGTCCTGCGCCTGGCCGACCCATCAGGTCCAGCGCCGCCTGGCAGCCCGCGCCACCACCCCGCCGCGAACCTCGGCCTGGCCTACACCAGCCCGTTCTGGCTCGACCCCCGCCCCGGGCCTCACGCCTACCGGTGATCTGTTGACGTTCACCGGACCCAGTGTCCGGCAAACGTCCACAGATCTGGCCCAGCGACGTCACCCAGAAGGAGACCGCGACCGCCCCGCTCGCGCTGGCCGACGAGGAAGCCCTCCACGTGGGCGCGGCGGATGTCGGCGGCGCTCACCCCAATGTCTCCTCCGTCGAGGACCCGCCAGCATCTGGATTGCTCGCCAGTATCGACTCGACGGCCGTCTTGAGTTTGCCCAGCTCATGCTCAACAACGGACCAGACCGCATCGAGATCGATGTGGAAATATCCGTGGACGATCACGTTGCGCATGCCAATCA
This sequence comes from Egibacteraceae bacterium, assembly GCA_050743205.1. GTDB lineage: Bacteria > Actinomycetota > Nitriliruptoria > Euzebyales > Egibacteraceae > JBOGED01. The sequence goes on from JBOGEA010000167.1 coordinate 2,701, forward strand.
TGCTGCGCCAAGGGACGTCAGGGTGCCGTGCTCGGATGTCTTCGGACAGACGCCCTGCTGCCTCGCCGATCACCTGAAGGTGCCGAACGACCCATACTTGGATCAGCTCGTTGTACTGAAACGCCATATGTCCGCCCGCCGTATGGCGTTCAATGCGTTCGATCGCCTCCAAGATGTCACAGAGGCGCTCGACGTCGCCTCTCACAGTGGAACCGAGTCTCGCAACACCTGAGCACGGATGCGCCCCCGCAATCCTGCCCGAGTCACCACGTCGACTGGGCGGCCGAGGAGGTCTCGCAGGTCCATCAGGAGGCCGCCAAGATCAAGGAGACTGCGACCGGGCTCAAGCTCCACCAGAAAGTCCACATCGCTGTCCGGACCGGCCTCTCCACGTGCCACCGACCCGAACACCGCGATCTGGTGGGCGCCATGCAGCCGCGCCACCTGCAGAATCTCACACCGCCGCCTGCGCAACTCCTCCAGCGTCTGAGGCTGCTGCTGCGCTGAGTCCTCCACGTGACTTCTCTCAACGGCCATGGGGGCAGCTTGTCCACTTCACCTGCGTCAGTCAACGACCCTGACGGATTCGCTCCTCCACCTGCCGCAGCCTCAATCCTACGGCGGTCTCGCGCAGCGTCCCGGACAGGACAGCACCGGGTGGTTATTGGCTTCGAGTGGACCAGCGATCAGCTCGGACACGTCAATGTCTGGGGCTCGTCGGGCTGGACCGCACCGGGCCCCGGCGGCGTCGGCGGGCTGTACGAGTGGCTGCACGGCGAGCGGGGGCTGGCCGGGTTCAACCATCCTGGCCGTGAGCCAGACCGGCTCTGCGCGTTCGCGTTCTGCCCGCGCGTCGCCGACCGCCTGGTCGCCTTCGAGATCTTCAACCGCCAGGACGACTACCTGTTCCACGGCTGCGGCGATGGCTGCCCGTCCCCCCTGGTCGAGTGCCTGGGCGCGGGCTGGCGGCCCGGCCTGATCGGCGTCTCCGACGAGCACGGCACCCAGTGGGGCCGCGGCGGCACGGGGCGGGCGGGCGTCTGGGTGGCCGAGCTGAGCCGCGCGGGCGTCCGCGCGGCGCTGCGGAGCCGGCGTGTGTTCGCCACGACCGTCCACGACCTGCGCCTCGACGCCGCCGCGGCCGTGCGGGGAGCCCGGCCGGTCCGCATGGGCAGGGCGCTGGTCCATGACCGGGGCGTGGTGCGGTTCATCGTCGACCTGCATGGCGGCATCGCGCTGGACGGCAGGCCGCTCGAGCTGCAGGTGCTGCGCCCCGGGCCGCACGTCCCCACCGTCGTCGCTGTCGAGGCGGTCAGCGCGCTCCCGGCCACCGCGCGCTTCGCCGTCGACCTCGACGCCGCCGACGGCGACTGGGTCGTCCTGCGCCTGGCCGACCCATCAGGTCCAGCGCCGCCTGGCAGCCCGCGCCACCACCCCGCCGCGAACCTCGGCCTGGCCTACACCAGCCCGTTCTGGCTCGACCCCCGCCCCGGGCCTCACGCCTACCGGTGATCTGTTGACGTTCACCGGACCCAGTGTCCGGCAAACGTCCACAGATCTGGCCCAGCGACGTCACCCAGAAGGAGACCGCGTCCGCCCCGCTCGCGCTGGCCGACGAGGAAGCCCTCCACGTGGGCGCAGCGGATGTCGGCGGCGCTCACCGGCGGGTCGGCCCTCAGCCGCCGCGAGGCTGTACGCCTCTATGGTCCGGGGCGAGTGGTTCTCGGCTCGCAGGGAGCGGACGAAACCGCGGTGCAGGACCGCGTAGTCTGCGGGTAGGCTCATGGTGTCTCCAGGAGGCGCTGGAAGGAGCCGTCCTAGACCGGGTTATGTGTCTTGCGAGCGCTGTGCTAGGAGGCAAGGCACCAACACGGATGTGTTTCAGCAGCTAGAGACCAGTTTTTACGGGACGTGGCCCAGTCTGGTCAGGGCACCGGCTTTGGGAGCCGGGGGTCGCGGGTTCGAATCCCGCCGTCCCGACGCGGCGCGTTGCCACGGGTGCCATTCCGCAGGCCACGCTCCCCAGCGCTCGCCCCAGAACGGGCAGCGGCATCGTGGCTTCGACCGCTAAACTCCGCAGCGACGCTCGCGGGCGTAGCTCAATGGCAGAGCTCCAGCCTTCCAAGCTGGTGATGCGGGTTCGATCCCCGTCGCCCGCTCTGTTTCAGGCCATGGCCTGCGGAAACACACTGATGTTATCATACTGGAGCCAGGAACGCCAGATTGCCGGCCATAAGCTGGTGATGCGCCCTCCAGCCAGACGTTTCCGGGGGATAGGCCTTCTGACCAGCGGAAATGATTCCGGCAACAGGACGCCGCCCGTTCGCACAGCGTGCATCACCATAGTGGACACCTTGCGGAGCAGGAGGAGCCAGGGCGGCGACCGCTCGAATGTCCAACCATTGACCCGACGCGTTGCCGAATGGCGGGCTGGGCTACACGAAGCGCTGGCACAGGCGTGAGCCGTGCATGGTCACTGATGGCCGGCCCTGGGTACTCACCCAGGAGCGGTTGGTTACAGGGGCGTGATTAACTGGTAGGGTTCTGCTCATAGGCTGGGCTGGGTCCATCACGCCGGAGAGATGGTGAGGGTATGGCTCGACATCCTGATGACATCCGCTTCTCCGTGCCGCTGTACACGACCGCCCAGGCGGCGCGGTATGTGCGCGTTCCCGAGTCCACCTACCGAGCATGGGCCAAGGGCTACCGTCGCGTTTTTGACGGTGGCAGCCGCGAAGTGTCCGGCGACCCGATCATTACCACTTTGCCGGCCAAGCGCGGCTATCCAGCAATTCCCTTTGTTGGGCTTGCAGAGTCCATGGTGCTCGCCGGTTTCCGCAAGGCGGGTGTGTCGCTGCAGCACATTCGCCAGACCATTCCGGTCCTCGAGCGTGAGGTAGGGGTCGCCCACGCGCTGGCGTCGAAGCGGTTGTATACCGATGGTGCGGTTATCCTCTACGACTACGCCCAGGCAGGGGCAGCGGATCCCGATGCTGTTCAGGAGCTGTCGGGGTTGACTCGTGTCGTTGATGGGCAACGTGTGTTCGCGGAGGTCGTCCGCGACCATCTTCGCCGTCTCACCTACGCCGAGGATGGGTGGGCCGACCAGGTCGTGTTGCCCTATACCGACCGCGACCTGCTGCGTATACGTCCCGACCAAGCGGGCGGTCAACCGCTCTTCGTGCATGGCCGTGCGCCCTTGGAGGCGGTCGTGTCGCGCTGGCGCGCTGGCGATCGGTTGGCGGAGATCGCCAGGGACTTTGGCGTTCCCGTCGATGACGTCGAAGACGCCCTCAGAGTTAGTGTGGGAGCCGCGGCCTAGGCGGTGTCACCCGAGTTCTTGGTCGACCGCAGCCTCGGCCGTTATGAGGTCCCGAACGCGATCCGTGCTCGCGGGTTCGTGGTTCGTACTCTGTTCGAGGTGTATGGGCCCGCCGAGGAAACGCTGCCCGATACCGTGTGGCTGGCTGATGCGGGACGCAACGGCTGGCCGGTGTTGACCGCCAATCCGCACATCAAACGCGTCAAACATGAACTCCAAATCGTAGACGCCGAAGCGGTACAAATGTTCAGCTTACCGAGAGGCAATCTGACAGGACGCGAACAGGTAAGCCGATTCCTCACCAACCTCGACGCAATAGTCCGCACCTGTCAGCGGCCCGGCCCGTACATCTACTCGGTACTCCCTGACCGCATCGAACTGCGCTGGCCGTAGCCTTCTTTACTCACACACCAAGCAGCATGAGCACGGCCCAGTTGCGATCGTCGGCTTGGGTTGGAGGGCGGCGGCCAGGACTCAAAGTACGAGCAGGGTCAGCAGCGGCGGCGCGTGTCTGGGACGTTGAAGCCCAGACTGGCGAACGCGGGGAGGCGTTTGCTGTGCATGCGTGTGAGAACAGGCACGTTGATATCGACGTAATCGTGGACCTCGACGCTGTTCTTGCCGTCAGCCGCGCGCAGCACCCGACCGACGTACTGCACGATCCGGCCCTTGAACGCCAGCGGGAACGCGAGGAACAGGGTATCCAGCCGCGGGCAGTCGAAGCCCTCGCCAAGGTGAGGACCAGTGGCGACCAGCAACAGCCCCCCGTGCGAAGCGCTCGCAGCGATGGAATCGAAGACGCGAGCGCGAGCCTTCTTGCCCATGCCGCCTTTGAGTACAAAGGGGTCACGACCAAGCAGGCGCAGCTGCTCAGCAAGCAATTCGACGTGCTCGGCCCACTGTGTCAGCACAAGGCAGTTGCGTCCCCGGTCGAGCGCGTCCGTGACGTCCCGGCAGATCCCCCCTTTGAGGGCCGTCGTCGACCAAGTCCCTGAAGATCTGATGGATCGGCGTGTCATCCCCTTCGGGGGACGGGTGGTGGCTGTCATGGATGACGAGTTCGAGCACGGGCGTCGCTTCCGAGGCGGCTGCGCGCTCGAGGTGATAGCGGACAGGGCCGCAGTGCATCGCCATGATGCCCTCCAGGCGGTCCCGCCGATACGGCGTGGCGGTCAACCCGAGCCAGCGTCTGGCCGGGATCCTGCGGACGCAGGCCTCGAAGGTGACGGTCGGAATATGGTGACACTCGTCGACCACCACGAGGCCGTAGCCAGCCGTGATGGCCTCGACGTCCTCTCGGCGCGCGAGAGTTTGGGCCATGGCCAAGTCGACGATACCAACTCGTCGGTCTTTGCCCCCGCCGAGCTGGCCTACCTGAGCAGACGCGAGACCGAGGTGCTCGCAGACGCGGACACGCCACTGATCAAGCAATGGGGTGCGGTCGACGATGACGAGCGCGGGCTGGGCGTGGCGGGCGATGAGCGCGCACGCCATCACTGTCTTGCCCGTGCCAGGTGGGGCGACGAGCATTCCCAAGTCGTGCTGGGCGAGGTCGTCGACTGCGCGCTCCTGCGGGATGGTCAGCGCACCGATGAACTTGAGTTCTGTGGGTTCAAAGGCTGGTCGCTGGTCGGTCACGACAAGGCGGCTGCCGGCTTCCACGACGAGCCGCTCGGCGGCATCGCCCAGCCCGCGCGGTAGCAGCAGCCGGTCGAGGGTCTCCAGATAGCAGCGAATGAACCGCGGCGTTCCCCATGTGGACAGGCGCATCCGCTGCTTCTCGTAGAACTCAGGGTTGTGCAACGATGCCAGGTGCTTCAACGCAGAAAGCAGCCATGGCGGTAACCCGAACCGTTCGATCGTGAGCATGCTGCCGAGTTCGGCGCGGATCTCGGCGGGCGGTCGCGTGCCCGCCCTTGGTACAAGCGCCCTCGCTCGGGGTCCTGCCTCGACCGGCTTTCGCGTGGAGACGAGGCTTCGGACCGCTTCTGGTGACAACCTACCGAGGTTCGCCAGAAACGCCCACTGGTCCGGCCACGGTTTCATGGTCACAGGGTCCAGGAACACAGTCGTACCACCACGGCAGGATTCGCCTTGCAGCGGCAGGGCGATGAGGTTGCCGAACGAACCCTTTGGCATGAAGTCCTGCGAAGGGAACAGCCGGTCGTAGCTGTCCAGGTCCAACTCAGCCCGTGCAGCCATCGCCTCGCGCAGCAGCCCTGCGCCCAGCGTCCTGGCCGCAGCCGCGGGTACCGAACCGGAGAAACAGATCCACACGTGCGCGCCGTTCCCGGAGCGGGATCCGCTGGCACCCCTGCGGCCGTACACACGTCGAGATACGCCAGCGCGTCAGGTGCCCAGCCCCCGCCGTCGAAATCGCAGGCCAAGAGTCTGCACACGTCTCCGCGCAACAAGGGATAGAGCCCGACGTGCTCCTGGCCCGCCAGATGCCTGCCGATCACCTCGTCCGTCAGCGGGAGATATTCCTTTGTGCGCTTGTCCGACCGGGCCCACCCGCCTCGCACTGCCGGGACCACCCGGCCTTACCGCTGCGGGTACTCTGCCAGCGCAGGGCGTAGACGTCGTCGCGGCCGACGAACAGCGATCGAAACAACGCCAGCTTCGCCTCGTCCGAGGAGCCTTCATCAACCATCACGGCTGGTTGCTCTTCGGGGAACAGCGTCGGCTCCCACCCCCGCACCGGACCACCCACCCGCCGCTCGTCGAGGCCGACCAGACCGCGCAGCCGTGCATTCTCCGCCCGCAACTGCTCAAGCTCGGCCAGTGCCGCCGCAAGACGCTCGGCTACGTCCTCACTCATTGCCACGCAGCATAGTGAGCAACCGGCGCCTGGCTCAGTTCGGACTTCGAGCGGCCCAGACGGACGCCGTGACCGAACTACGTGGATCCGCTACGGGACGTGGCGCTCGGAGAGCGCTTTGCCGCGAGAGAGCTTCGCCGGAAGCGCTGACGAACCAGCAGCGTGAAGAACTGGCGGTCTCACGGCCGCTCTTCCCTGAAGTCCTCGACCGCTCCTCCTGCTGCGAGTGGCGCATCATCGAAGGGATCGCGCGGAGCCACAGGTACCTTCGGCCATGACTACCGTGATCCTGCACCTGGACGATGAGCTGGCGGCTCGTCTCGCCGAACGCGCCCAGGCGGCAGGCGTGTCACCCGACGAACTCGCGGGCCGGGTGCTGGGCGAGTTCCTGCAGCATGCGCCGGCTGTGCGGAAGCTGGAGTTCATCGCCATGGGCTCCTCTGAGGAACTGCAGCCAGACCGGGTCGATGAGCTGCTCGCCCAGGGATACGGGGTCGTAGCCCTGCTCGTTGACACCGATGTCCTGGTCGGCGCGGCAAACCGCGACGACCGTAACCACGATGCGTGTGTCAAGCTGATCACCACGGCGGTCAGCCCGCTGATCGTCCCCTGACCTCGTCGTCGGTGAGGCGTGCTACCTCATCGACAAGTACCTGGGTCCATCCGTCGAGGCGGCGTTCCTACGCTCGCTGGGGTTACCCGACGTCCGTCTGGAAGCGCTCGTCGCCGCGGATCTCGCCCGCATCGCGGAGCTGGTCGAGCGCTACGCCGATCTGCGGCTTGGCGCCACCGACGCCTCGGTGATCGCGTCCGCCGAGCGGCTCGGCATCACGACCTTGGCCACCATTGACCGCTGGCACTTCACCGTCGTGCGCCGAACCATGTCGAGCATTCGAGCTCCTGCCATGAGCGGCTGTCTGAGCCTCGCGACGGCCGTCTAGGCACGATGCGTACAGGGACGTGCGAACAGCCGCTACACGTGATCCACCGGCGAAGATCCGCAACACCATACTGGACGGGTTACGCTCGCCGCTTCCCTGCAAAGATGCTGGTGAGTGCAGCGTTGGCGGGGATAGTGCTTCCAAGCTGGTGATGCGGGTTCGATCCCCGTCGCCCGCTCCCCAGGACACAAGTTGTTTCAGCAGGTCAGGCCGGAAATTCGTACCCTGTAATCGCTGCTCAAGAGTTCGCGTTGGAACCGGCTGTTCCTCGTCCTCGTGCGGACTGAATGCGGACCGACGCCGCAAGGGAAGCCGCTCGTGCTGTCCAGCGCGGCGCTACGTCCATGCATGAGAGCCGCGAGAGCCGCTTGACCGCGCGGCCTTGGACAGTGACGCCGCGGAGGACTGTGGGACAGGGCAACGACGGGCTAGATTGCCCTCACAACGTTGTGATCCCGCGAGGTGGCGGGCCTCCGGGACCGGACCGTAAGCCATAGGGGCTTCGGACGTGAACGATGACATGTCCGTCGGTGAGCGCATCGCCGACTGGCGGGAGAAACGCAAGAGGAAGCAAGACGCTGTCGCTGGCCTGGTGGGCCGCTCGACGTCGTGGCTGTCAAAGGTCGAGCGCGGCGAGATCGTCATGGACAGCATCTCCGTCATGTTCGCGATCGCCCGGGTGCTCAAGGTCGGGCCGTGGGAGCTGCTGCCGAAGCTTGGGCTCCCGCCCAATGGCGGCAAGCCCTTAGACAGGCCCAAAGGCATCCATGCGGTGCGCCGCGCGGTACTGCTCGACCCTCCCGGCGACCGCGGGCCGCCAAGCGCCGACCGGCTGCGCGCCGATGTCGAGGCGATGGGCCGGCTCCTCGCGAGGGGGTCTGTGGAGGCGCGCGCGGCGCTCATTCCGGATCTCCTCCTCGCCGGGCGCGTCGCGGCGGCCAAGGAGGTGCCCGGGGCGTGGTGGTGCCTCGCCGAGTTCTACTGGATGGCCTCAGAGCTGGCCCTCACAGTCGGCGAAGCGGAGTTGGCTGTGGATCACCGCAGACCGTGCGATCGCTGCCACGCAGCGGTCGGGTGACGCGCTGATGGTGGCCCGCGCTCGCCGCCGGCTGGCGTTCGCGCTGAGGAGGCAGGACTGGCTGGACGAGGCCGCAGCGGTGTGCTCGGACGCGGCGGACACCATCGCCCCTACGGACGCCAGCTCCCCCGAGGCGTTGTCGCTGTGGGGCTCGCTGCAGCTTACCGAGGCGGTGGCCGCGATCCGAAACAGGGACGCGTCCGCAGCGTGGCGGCTGCTGGGCGAAGCCCGGGCTGCGGCGCAGCGGGTAGGGCCTGGCCACATCAACGACTACTGGGAGGCGTTCGGCCCGGCCAACGTCGGCGCGCACGAGGTCGCCGTGGCCTTGGAGGCGGAGAACCCGGACGAGGCGCTGCAGCTCGCCGAGCGCGTCGATGTTGAGGAGCTGCTGCCGATGGCGCAGCGGCGTGCGACCTTCCTGATCGATGTGGCGCATGCGTAAGGTCTGCAGGAGGACGACGCGGCCACGGTCGCGGTGCTGTTGGACGCAGAGCGGCACGGACCGGAGACGTTCGCTACAGCGTGAAGGCGCACTCGCTGGTGCGCGCATGTCTGAGCCGCGAGAAGCGGTACCGCACGCCAGGGCTGCGGGATCTTGGCCGACAGACTCAAGATCCCCCACTGACCTTCTTTACTGGGAACCGGTTCCGTCCGACTACTGGGAACCGGTTCCGTCCAATCATGCCGTGATGGGCTTACGGTCGTCCTATGGACGACCGACATCGACGGGGAGCTGAGCGGCCGCATTCGGACTCAGGGGCGAGTTGAGTGTATGTCGGGGGGTTGATTCGTCCCCTGACGAGTGGGTCGCTGCGGTCACCCTGCTGACCGCACCCACGCTCGCCCAGCGCGCCGGCCCGTTCATCGACCGCGTGATCACGCTGGCCGCAAGACCGCGGGCATCGACGGGCAAGTCGCGCTGACCCCTGTGGCCAGAGCGAGCCTGGCGGTGCAGGTGCCCCTGCTGCTCAACGTGGCCTTGCATGGGATGGAGCAAGCCGCTGGGATCTGCTACCGCACCACTGGCAGCGCTGCCGGCCGGATGGCCGCGGGCAGCCCGATGCTGGTGCGCTACGCCGACGATCTGGTCGCGCTGTGTCATTCACGACAACAGGCCGAGCAGGTCAAGGCGCGGCTGACCGCTTGGCTGACGCCCAGGGGTCTTGGGTTCAACGAAGACAAAACCAAGATCATGCCCGTTGTCGAGGGTTTTTGCTTCCTGGGGTTCAACGTCCGCCGCTACGGCGCCAAACTGCTGATCAAACCCAGCACAGCGGCCCTCAAACGGATCCGGGCACGGCAATACAGCCCAATCTATCAGATGTCCACCAAAACTGGGCAATTCCAGTGAAGTCGTGGCCTACCAGGTCAGGCAGCGGCGGCTCGCTCTCGCGCTCACGCCGGGTCGTCTTGGGCCCCGGCAGCCGCCCACAACGCCCTGACAGGCTGTTCTCGGACATCAGGCGGGCCACACGCCTGCGGCCCACACGCTTGCCGCGGTCGTCACGCAGCTCGGCGTGCACCCGCGGCGCGCCGTAACATTTCCGCGACTTGCCGTGCACCTCGCGGATCTCTTCCAACAACCTCTCGTCTTCTTGCGCCCTGGCCGACGGGCCACGACCGGCCCAGGCGTAATAACCCGCCCGTGACACCTCCAACACCTGACACATCAAAACTGCCGAGTGGTCGGCACAACTCCCGCGTGGATGAACCGGAACACAGCTACCTCGCCCCGTTCTCCCTCGCGAAGAAGGCCGCGGCTTTTTTCAAGTTATGCCGATGTCGGCATAACTTGAATTATGCC
>JBOGEA010000168.1:0-12606 GCA_050743205.1 Egibacteraceae bacterium
GCGGACGCGTCCGCCACGCCGGCGCCGACCTCGCCGACGCCGGCCGCGCGGCCCGCCGCGCCCACCGCCGCGACGTCGGGGTGGTGTTCCAGGACCCTTGGCTCCAACTGAACAGCCGCCACCGCGTCCGCCGGATCCTGGGCCAGGCGCTTGCGGTCCACCGAGGGCTGCGCGGGGCGGCGGCGGCCCGCCGAGGCCAAGCGGCTCCTCCAGCGGGTGGGGTTGGACGTCGAGCACCTCAACCGCTTCCCGGGCGCGCTGTCGGGCGGGCAGCGCCAACGTGTGGCCATCGCCCGCGCCCTCGCCACCCGCCCGCGGCTGCTCCTCCTCGACGAGCCGCTGTCCGCGCTCGACCGCGACACCGCCGAGGAGATCCTCGCGCTGCTCATGGAGCTGGCCCAAGACGTCGGCCTCCTCCTCGTCTCCCATGACCACGCCGTCGTGTCCCGGGTGGCGGACCGTGTCCTGGCCACCGACTGCGGAAGGATCGCGCCAGTCGCCATGAGCCATCTCACCGGCGCGCCTGTTCCGACATCAAAGGAACCGCAACGGCCCCTCTGACCAAAGCCATCTCCCCGCGCGTGGTTTGGCTGGCGTTGCAGCAGGATGGAGCATGACTGTGACTGCTCATATTCAGGAAATGCCAGACTGACGGCACAGCGTGTTCATGATCTTCATTGACCCTGTCGTGGGGCTGGTCGTCCCCATCGCCCGGCCGCTGTGGCGCAAGATCCTGGGTGCTGCGGGACGCGCCGATCCTGGTGCTCGACGAGTCGGTGTCGATGCTGGACGCGATCAGCGAGCGTGACCTGCAACGGGCCGTGGCCGAGGTGCGTGCCGGCCGCACCGCGCTGGTCATCGCCCACCGGCTGTCCACCATCCTGGCCGCCGACCGCATCGTGGTGTTGGAGCAGGGCCGCGTCGTCGGCGCCGGCACCCACACCGACCTGCTCGAAGACTGCCCCGCCTACGCCCGCCTCATCGACGCCCAATGGTCTCCCACCCCCAACGCCTGGCCCATCGGGCGGCCTGGAGCGCCCTCGCCGCCACCCGAGCTTCACACCGCGCCGGGCCGTGTCCAGTCACGCGCTGTCAGACGGCCTGATCGTTGTGACCGGCGAGCGGGTACGCATTTGAACCGACAGAGAACGCTGACGGGCATCTGCTCGCAGATCGTGCGCTCCGTCCTGGCCGCCAGCCTCAGGTTGGGGAGTTCCGTGGCCGCTCACACCGGGCGCTGTGGGTCTGAAGATCAGGCCGCGCCGGTCAGTTGGGAGGCGACCAGGTGGGCGTAGACGCCGGCCCGGGTGATGAGGTCGTCGTGGGTGCCGGTCTCGGCGACGCGGCCGGCGTCCAAGACGACGAGGCGGTCGGCGGCGCGGATGGTGGACAGGCGGTGGGCGATGACCAGGGTGGTGCGGCCCTGGCGGGCTTGGGCCATCGCGGCGGCGACCTCCTGCTCGCTGGCCGCGTCGAGGTTGGACACCGCCTCGTCCATGACCAGGATCGGCGCGTCTTTGAGCAGCGCCCGGGCCAGCGCGATCCGCTGCCGCTGGCCGCCCGACAGCCGCGCGCCCAACTCGCCGGCCGCGGTGTCGTAGCCGTCGGGCAGCCCGGCGATGAACTCATCGGCCAGCGCGGCGCGGGCGGCGGCCTCGACGTGGGCGTCGCTGGCGTCGGGGCGGCCCAGACGGATGTTCTCCCGCAGCGAGACGTTGAACAGGTAGACGTCCTGGGGGACGAACGTGACCAGCTCGCGCAGCGACTGTTGCGGAAAGTCGCGCAGGTCATGCCCGCCGATGGCGATCGCGCCGGAGCGCACGTCCCACAGGCGCAGCAGCAGGTGCGCGCAGGTGGTCTTGCCGGCCCCGGAGTGGCCGACCAGCGCGACCGTCTCGCCGGGGGCGATCTCGAAGGTCACGTCGGTGACGGCGTCGGGCAGCGCCGGGGCGTAGCGGAACGACACGTCTTGGAACCGCACCGCCGGCCTGATCGGCCCGCGTGGAGGTTCGGACACCCGATCGGCGACCGGGGCGGGAGCGTCGAGGATGGCCGCGACCCGCTCGGCGGCGGCGCCGGTCAGGTTGAGGTCGCGGACGACGTCGAGGACCGCGATCACCGGCATGAAGGTCGTGGCGGCCAGGATCACCGTGACGGGGAACAGCGGCGGGGACAGCGCGCCCCGGGTCACGAGCGTCGCGGCGACCACCAGCACGGCCAGCAGCCCCAGCACGGTCAGCGCGTCGGTGGCCGCGTGCTCAAGCCCGGCGCGGCGGGCGTGGGCGGACTTGGCGTCCACCAGCGCGTCGTCCTGGCGGGCGATGCGCTCCAGCCGGCGGTGGCGGGCGCCGAACGTGACCAGCTCGCGCAGGCCCTGAAAGGTGTCGACCGTCTCGGCGTTCAGCTCACCGAGCCGGGCGCGCAGCTCGTCGCCCTGCGCCCCGGCCTGTCGGCGCAGCCATGACGGCACGCTGGCCAGCAGCGCCAGTACGGGCACGAGCGCCAACGCCAACGTCCACTGGAACGCCGCCAGCGCGATCAGCGCCGCCAATGGCACGGTCGCGGCGACCACCAGCGGGCTCAGCGTATGGGCGAACCAACGCTCGAGCAGCTCGACATCAGAGATCGCGGCCGCGCCGAGGTCACCGGAGCGATGCTCCAGCAGGTAGCCCGGCGCCAGCCGCTCGAATGCGGCGTAGACCCGGCCCCGGACGTCGGCCAGCACCCAGAACGCCGCCACATGGGCCAGGTGCGAATCCAGCCACGGCAGGACCGAGACCGGCACGATCAGCGCGCCGAGCAGGATCAGCCCGCCGCGCAGCTGTGCGACGCTGGCCCCGGTCACCGCCTGGCCGACCAGCCACGCGGCCGTGCCCGCCACCGCCAACGCCACGAGCTGGTGAGCCACGCCGCAGGCGACCGCACAGCCGATGAGCCGGCGCTGCGGCCCCAGCAGGCGCAGCAGGGGGCGCAGCCTGTCGACCAGCGACACCCTCGGCGCGGCCGTGCCCGCGGCGACCGCCGTCATCGCGCCACCCCCCGCCCGCTGGAGGGACTCCCCCCGGACCCCTGATTGACGGGGGGACTCCCCCCGGTCCCCTGATTGACGGGGGGACTCCCCTCGGACCCCCGCCCGCTGGGTGGACTTCCCCCCACCCCCTGCTGGGCGGCGACCAGCTGGGCGTAGGCCCCTTGGCGGGCGAGCAGCCTGGTGTGGTCGCCGGTCTCGACGACCTGGCCGGCGTCGAGCACGACCACGCGGTCGGCGTCGCGCACGGTCGACAGGCGGTGGGCGATCACCAGGGTCGTGCGCCCCCGCGACAGGGTGTCCAGCGCCTGGTGGATGCCGGCCTCGTTGGCGGCGTCGACGCTGGACGTGGCTTCGTCGAGCACGAGGATCGGCGCGTCTTTCAACAGGGCGCGCGCGATCGCGATGCGCTGCCGCTGGCCGCCGGACAGCTTCAGCCCCCGCTCGCCGACGATCGTGTCGTAACCCTGGGGCAGCGCGGCGATGAACTCGTGCGCCTGCGCCGCCCGCGCGGCGGTCTCCAACTGGCCCTGCGCCGCGTCGGGGCGGGCAAGCCGCAGGTTGTGGCGGACGGTGCCGTGGAACAGGTAGGTGTCCTGGGCGACGACCGCGACGAGCGCGCGCAGATCCTCCAGCGGCAGCTCGCCGATGTCATAGTTGTCGATGAGGATCCGGCCGCTGCCCAGCTCGAAGAAGCGCAGCAGCAGCGAGACCACCGTGGTCTTGCCCGCGCCGGACCGGCCGACCAGCGCGACCCGCTCACCGGGCGCCACCTCCAGGCTGAAGCGGTCGAGCGCGGGTCGGGAGCGCTCACGGTAGGCGAAGGAGACCTCCTCGAACGTCAGGCCAGGGGGCAGGGGGGACGTCCCCCCAGAGGCAGGGGGTCGGGGGGAGGTCCCCCCAGAGGCAGGGGGCAGCGGGGACGTCCCCCCCAGGGCAGAGGGTCGGGAGACGCGGATCGAGGCTGGGGCGGCGGGCTCGGCGACGTCGGGCTGGGCGTCGAGCAGCTCGAGGATGCCTTCCGAGGATGACCTGAACGACCAGCTCTCGTGGTAGGCGTGCTCCAGATCTTTGAGCGGGCGGAAGCACTCGCGCGCCAGCAGCAGGATCGTGAGCAGCTCGGTGGTCGACAGCGCGCCGGTCGCCCGGTGGATCGCCCCGATCCCCACGGCGACCGCAGTGCCGACCGCCGTCACCAGCCCGACCACGCCGAGGTAGGCGCCCCAGATCGCCATCACCCCGATCGAGACCCGGCAGAACTCCTCGGCCTGGCGTTCCAGCTCGGCCCCGCGCCGGCGGCTGGCGTTGAATGCTTTGAGGGTGGCCATGCCCTGCAGCGCGTCGAGGTTCTCGGCGTACAGCCCCTTGTAGGTGACCCACCACGCCTGCGTGCGCGCGCGGATCAGGCGCTGCGACAGTTTCGGCACCAGCGGGGAGATCACCGCGCACACCAGGACGATCGCGCCGACGAGCGGGTCGAGGACGATGACGTAGGCGGTCACCCCCGCGGCGCCGACAACGGTCACCACGCACTGCGGCAGGAACCGCCCGACATAGGCGTCGACCGCCTCCACTCCGTCCACGATCGTGGACTGCACGGTGCCGGTCCGGGTCCGCTGCAGCCAGCCCGGCCCCAGCTCGAACAGCTTGCCGACCAGCCGCTGGCGCAGTGCCTTCTTGACCGCCGCCGACGCCTTGACCGCCGCGACGTCGCGTTGGGCGAACAGCACGCCGCGCACCGCCACCAACGCCACGACGCCGGCCAGCAGCCCGATCACCGACGCCACCGGCTGCCCCGCGAAGATGCGGGCGAGCACCCGGGCGATCAGGATCCCCTGGCCGACATACGTGGCGGTCACGCCCAGCAGCAGCGCCACCTGCCCGGCGAGCCGCAGGCGGACCTGTGGCGCCAGGGCGAGCAGCCGCGCGGTCAATCGCATCGGACAACCTCCTCAGCGGGTGTCGAAACGCGCCAGCAGGACCGCCCGGGGGTCGGGTGGGTCAGCGGGATGTCCCGGACTCCGCCGCCGCCTCGCAAGCGCCCGGCGGTCAGCACCTGGTGTGGGGGCCGACCGGGGCGAGGGGCCTCTGACGGCGCAGCGCGACGCAGCCGCAGTGGACGGCGGCCCGGTTGAGTTTGTGCCCACAGCTCATGACCGTGACGGGGCAGCCTTCGGCAGTTGCTGCCAGCGACCGCCAACACACGGCGATTTGTCTGTAACATAGCAACATCACCGCACTACCCCGCTCCTGCCCACCGACCGTATTAACCATTGTCGTCGCGGCAATACTACCTTCAACCCGCCCCTTTCTGCAAGTGATTTGCAACGCGAATCCTCTGGTCCTTGATGAGTCCTGGTGGGGCTGCGCCCCAGCCCGACGAGCCATGGACCGGAGGGACGGTGGCGCGTGGAGTTGGCCTTGCCCGACATGACCGCAATGCGTGCAACCCGACCCGCAAGACTTGGCTCACGTGGCAACAGGTCTCGCCTCCCAAGAAGTTGATCGCTATTGCGATTAACTTGCGATAATCTTCCATGTGCCCGCCGCTGGAGGATGAGCATGAGCGAGCCAGTACCTCTGCCTGCAGTACGCCACGGTCGCCGGCCGCTTGTGCCCGCAATGAACGGCGCGCCACAGCCATTGCGCGCGGGACGCTGGTGCTTCCGGGACGCCGCCGGCCTCGCGCTCACCAAAGAGGCGCTGCGCGTCCTGGCCTTCGCCGAGTTGGAGGCCACGCTGCTCGGCCACGGGATGCTCAGCACCCAGCACGTCCTCGTCAGCCTGCTTGAGAGCGACGATGGGCTGACGGTCACGGCGGTGTCCAGAGCGGGTGTCCCGCTGCCCCGGGTGCGAGCGGCGCTGACCGCCAGCGACGCGTCAACGTCCACGGCGAACGGCCTGGTCCTCGGCGCCGACACCGCCGCGATGCTGGCCACCGCGGGCCGGCTGGCGACCGACCGTGGCGATGCGTGCATCGTGGCGCGCGATCTGCTGCACGCCGTGCTCACCACCAGCGGGACCGCCACGCGCAGGCTCGCCGAGATCGGCGTCGACCCAGAGGATGTCCGCGACCATGCCGTGCGCATCCTCGCCGGCTCGGACTCGTAGCCACGCAGTCTGTGCAGGGAGCAGGGGACCGCAGCTCCTCGGCCAGGCGCCGAGTCTCTGGCCGAGGAGCCGCGCCCCCAACTTCTTCGGCTGGGCCGGGAGCCGCGGACGCACTTCTGGCCAGGAGCCTTTCGTGAACGCGCCGAGCACCGCCCAGATCGCCGCCCGATGGGACCTCGCGTCCCGGACCTACGACGGTTGGGGTGGCGTCGAGGGGCACCCGGCCTACAAGCGGGCGTGGGCCGACGCCCTGGCCGAGCTGGTCGGCGGACATCCTCGCCGCGACGGGTCGCCAGCGCTGCGCGTCGCCGACGTCGGGACCGGCGCCGCGCAGGTCGCGCTGCTGCTCGCCGAGATGGGCCACGACGTCACCGGCTGCGATATCGCCCCCGCCATGCTGGAACGCGCCCGCGCCAAGGCCGCCAAGGCCGCCAAGGCCTGCCTCCCCGTCACCTTCAGCCCGGTGACGCCTACGACCTGCCCCTCGACGACGCCAGCGTCGACGTGGCCGTCAGCCGCATGGTGCTGTGGACGCTGTACGACCCGCCGCGAGCCCTCCTCGAGTGGCGGCGGGTCGTCTCGCCCGGCGGTCGCATCGTCGTCATCGACGGCCTGTGGTTCGCCACGCCGACCGGGCCTGATGCCCAGCGCCCGGCATGCGTGTCACAGGGCGTTCTGGGCCTGCACGAGCTGGCGGCGGCGCTGCGGGTCCCGTGTGGGCAACTACCGCGGGGATGCCCTCCAGCCCCCGGGCATGGGCTGGCGGACCGTCGCCGACGCGCACGCTCACTTCGCCCAGGCCGGCCTCCACGATGCCCAGTCGCGCTGGTTGGACGCGCTGTTCGAGGACGCGTGCAGTTCCGCCTCCCTCGGTCTCAGCCCTCAAGCCCATGAAGCAGACTATTCGGCCGCCTGGGGAGAGTTCATCACGCCAAGAACGTGTTGTGGCATCATCCTCCGACGTCAATATCTCTATTGCACCGCTCCCACGACTGCTCCCGATGGATCTCAGAAGCGCACGACCTCTGCGGTCCCCTGAAGCTGGTGGGACCGATAGATCTGCAGCACACCCGTGGGGCCCGGAGGAAGCGTGAACGCGCCCGAGCCATCGATGGCCTCGATCCCCAGGGCGTCGAAGGGACCCTGGTCGCCCATGCGCAGCCTGATCCTCGGCACGATGAGCGTAAACGTGCGGATGAAGGCGTCGGGCACGTTCTCCAGGGTGACCGTTACCAGCTCGCCCACGGGGCTGTCCGCCTGAGTGATGCCAGCGCCGCTGAAGTTGAGATCAAGCTCTGCGTCCTTGTAGGAGAACTGAGGTCGCCCTGCGATGCTGGACGGAGAGTAGTTGATGACGATGGGTCCGGTGATGTTGAACAGGTTCGCATCTTCGAGCTGTTGGGCAGCGGCCCCTGGCTCCTGTGCCATGCGAGTCCTCCTGTCGTGGAAGGCCTGACGGCCTCGGCTCCAGCTTTAGCCGCTGACCATACAGGAGCGCGGACACATCCCGGCTGATACACAGTTTCTGGTTGCCTGCCCGGCACGGTCGCCTGAGCAGCGGGCGTGGTCGCAGGGGCCACGTCGCGGTAGAGGAGAGACAGTGAGGCCGAGGTGGATTCGGCCATACCTCTCGGATGAGGAGCACCGAGAGGTGGCACTGACACGCCCGAACGGCACTTGTGCTTGACCGGCTGATATGGAGATCAGAGGTCAGCTGGATGTGGGATACTGGCTGGTGGATGATGCTGCCAGGGTTCAGCGCGTGTACCTGTGGCCGGATATGTCGGAACGGGCGCCCTTCGTCGGGCCCGTATCTCATCTGCGTAGTGGGAAGATTTTCGGTTTTCATCTCAGGAATAAGACCTCAGTGAAGCGCGGCAAGACGACTCCTCGAAGGACACGCCAACAAGCGGCGCCGGGAGGGGGCGACGATCGGTGGGGCCCGCAGGCCTACATCCCGCTCGCTGTGGCGATCATAGGCGCCATCGGCACGATCGTTGCCGCTCTCATCACTCCCGCTCCGGGATTTTCGGAGCCCGTTCCTATGCGCGTTTCGGAGTCTGCGCCGGATGGGTTTTTCTCAACACGCTCGACGGGGGCACCAGCGGTTTCGTCGCCCACGGAGACCTTCGGGCCCGCATCCCCGAGCATACAAGGCGTCGGATGTGGAGATAACCTTCTGCCTGAGCCATGGCACCTTGAAGCAACGGGCAGGGCCGCGGAATCCTGGATCGATTTCAACCCTCCTTACAAGCCGACGGATACCGATGGCCTGCTGATCACTTATGACTTGAATGGGCTGAGGGCGAGGGAGGGCACGGGCAGGAACGATTCGGTTATCGCATTAACCCAACCCAACTGGTACGGCGTCAGCCTGGCTGCTCTGAGCACCAACATGAACGGGTTCGACGGAGAGCAGACCGCCTACATACCCTTGATTGACTTTCGTGAACTGCCCAACGTCTTGGAAGATATTGAGGGCAATAGGCCGCTCACCTGGGGTGAAGACGTCAGTTCAATACGGGCTCGGTTCTGGGATTTTGATCGTTTCGGAGTCGATATCACCAGCATACGCCTCTGTCGTCGCAGATAGTGTCAATGCGCTCAGCTGCGCCCTGTCAGCTCCCTGCCGGTTGTGGCGTGTGCCAGTAGCATAGGGCCGCGATGGCGCAAGACCGTCGGGAAGAACCGCGGGCGCTGGTCTGGGAGGGTCTCGACGAGGCCCGCCTCGAGTTCGCGTTGATCAATCTCACGCCAGTCGAGCTGCGAGCCTCGGTCACGCAACTGGGCACCAGCCCGATTCCCTACCGCCTGTCGTACGAGCTCACGACGGCGACCGGATTCCGGACTCAGGAACTCGTCGCGGTGGCAGAGGGAGCAGGCTGGCGACGCCGCTTGGAACTGCGGCGAGGGGCCGACGGCGCCTGGTCGTCGATCGTCGAGTCCAAGGGAGAGGCCGCGCTTCACCCGGTCGAAGATCTCCCTGACCTCTCGGACACGATCGACTGCGACGTTGGGCGCTCGCCTCTCACCAACACCCTGCCTGTCCTCCGCTTGGGCCTGCTCGAGGGTGGCGCGGCAGAGCTGGCAATGGCCTGGGTGTCGGTCCCCGACCTTCGCGTCCTTCGTTCCGAGCAGCGGTACGAGTTCGTCTCCGCCGAGCACGGTCAGGTCATCATCCGTTACGTCGGGCGTCATCGAAGCTACGTCGGGGACCTGACCTTTGATCGGGACGGCCTTGTTCTCGACTATCCCGATCTGGCCCGACGCCTGTTGCGGTGACTCCCTGCCTGCCGAGGTGGCGGTCGGGTGCCAGCGAGGGCCTTCGGCGGCGTGAGCGAGTCTCGACTGTTCCTCCGGCGCCTGATGGGCGCCCTACCGTCCTGGCTTGTGGAGCAAGGCTTCGCCTACTCGCCGCACACCGCTCGGGTCAGGGTGGTGTGGTGTCGCTGGGGCGGAAGACGAGTTGGACGGTGCCGTCGTCGTTGAGGCGGCGGACGGACACGCCGTAGACGGGCTCGAGGACCGCGGACGTGAGCAGGTCGTCGGGCGTGCCGGCGCAGGCCACCCGTCCTCGGTCGAGCAGGACGAGCCAGTCGCAGTAGCGGGCGGCGAGGTTGAGGTCGTGGAGCACGACGACGGTGGTGACGCCGAGGGTGCGGACGAGTTGGAGGATCTCGTGCTGGTAGCGGATGTCCAGGTGGTTGGTGGGCTCGTCGAGCAGCGGGTGGTCGGCCTCCTGGGCCAGGGTGCGGGCGATCAGCACGCGCTGCTTCTCCCCGCCGGACAGGGTCGTGAACGCGCGGTCGGCGAGGTGGCGCGCGCCGACGCGACGAGCGCCCGGGCGGCGAGGCGGCCGTCTTGGGGTGTGCAGCGCTGGAACGACGACCGGTGGGGTGAGCGGCCGAGCAGGACCATCTCGGCGACGGTGATGGGCAGCTCGGCGGGGGCCTCTTGGACGACCACGGCGACACGGCGGGCCACCTCGCGGGTGCTGAGCTGGTCGAGGGGTGTGTCGTCGAGGGTGACGAGGCCGGCTTTGGGGGTCAAGCTGCGGTACAGGGTGCGCAGCAGGGTCGTCTTGCCGCTGCCGTTGGGTCCGATCAACCCGACGACCTGACCGGGGCTGGCGACCAGTCCGACGCCGGCCAGGACCAGGGCGCCGCCGTAGCCGACATGGATGTCGGTGGCCTCGATCATGCGCGACCGCCCACCGTCACGTCGTCCACCGCGTCGTCGATGAAGGCGCGGCCGTGGTCACGTGAGCGCGGCGAGCTGCTCGGCGAGCCTCTCCAGACCGTTGACCGCCGATTGCTCGGGTCCGAAACCAGCCCCACGATGCGGTCGTTGCGGACCGCTTGCAGGTCGGCCGCCCGCCCCCGGCAGGGCCAACAGCCTCGCCTTGGTGTCCTCGAAATCTTCATCCTCGACGAAGCCCCACACGATCATCACGCGTCTGCACGGCGGCCACTCGCTGCTTCAGGTCGGCGACCGCGCTGGCCGCCTGGTCCCCGGTGCCCAGCACCCGCGGGGCGCTGCTCGATGGTGACCTGCCGGCCGCGGTTCTCGAAGGTCAAGGGAACTGGACCGCCGTGGCGGCGGCCTGAGAGCCAGCCGCGGTCGCGGGCGCCGCGCTGCGGCGGGACCCGAGCAGCAGCACGCGTGCGACCGCCGCAACCACGACCTTCGGGGCGCGGTTCATGCGGCGTCTCCTTTGCGGTCAGACAGTGGCGGCGTGGAAGCGGCGGACGAGCATGAGCAGGAAGGGGGTTCCGACCAGGGCGGTCACGATCCCCAGCGGCAGCTCACGGGGCTGGAACGCGACCCTGGCGAACACGTCCGCCCACACCAGGAAGATCGCGCCGACCAGCGAGGCGACCACGAGCACCCGGCGATGCTCACCGCCGACGAACCGGCGAGCGACGTGGGGCACGACCAGGCCGACGAACCCGATGCCCCCCGAGACCGCCACGACCACCCCAACGCCCAGCGCGACCACCGCCAACGCCTGGGCGCGGAACCGGACGGGCGAGACGCCCAGGGTCAGCGCGGTGTCATCGCCGATCGCCAGCGCGTCGAAGCGGCGCCCCCACACCACCAGCAGGCCCAGCGTCGCCGCCACCGCCAGCGCGGCGATGGGCAGCGACGACCAGCGCGCCTGGGTCAACGACCCCAGCAGCCAGAACAGCACCGCCCGCGCGCCCTCCCGGGAGTCGGACGCGAAGATCAAAAAACTGGTGGCCGCGGACAGCGCGTAGGCCACGGCGACGCCGGCCAGCACCAGCCGGATCGGGGTCAGCCGCCCGCCCAGCCGGGCGGTGAGGAACACCAGCGCGATGGCGCCCAGCGCGCCGAGGAACGCGCTGACCGACAGGGCGCTGGCCCCCAGACCGGCACCGACCCCGAACAGGATCGCGGCCGCCGGGCCGGTGGAGGCGCCCGAGCTGACCCCGAGCAGGTAGGGGTCGGCCAGGACGTTGCGGACCATCGCCTGGATCGCCACACCCGTGGCCGCCAGCGCGCCGCCGACGATGACCCCGAGCAGCACGCGGGGCATCCGCACCAGCCATACGATGTTGCCCTCCGCGGCCGACCACGTCGCCGTCCGAGGCCGGCCCAACACGTGATGGCTGACGGCTTGCCAGACGATGCTCGGGCGGATGGCCACAGGCCCCAGGCTGACCCCCGCCACCATCGTCACGACCAGCAGCGCCATGAGACCGGTGACCCACACGCGGGTGTGGCGCTGGCGCCGCGCCCGGTCCAGATCATCGGCCGGCTCGGCGGGCCTTTCGGCGACCGTCATCACCGTTCCGTCAAGGGTGGGTGAGTGGGACAGGCCGGCGTGGTCGGTCATCGCGGTCCCTCCGAGACCGCGCCGGCCAGGTGGGAGGCGGCCAGCCGGGCGGAGGCATCGCCCCAGGAGATGAGCTGGTCGCGGGCGACCGCCTCTGCCTGCCACTCCCAGTCGAGCGGCCGGCTGACCAGACCTGTGATTCCACCGCGTCGCATCAGCCCGCCCGCCTTATGTGCCGCCATTTGGCGCATTCCCGCAGCAGAACCCGTCGCCAAGCCCGCTCTTCGCAGGCTAATACAACCGCAAGCTGCTTTCAATAACGCCCGCAGGCCGAGTGGGTCCGCCAGCGCCCACTGCGCTCGGCCAGGCCGAGCAGCCCATGGCCGCGTGCCTGCTTGCCCTCTCCGACTCCGTGGAGCAGGCCCTTCAGGGCGCACTGGACGGCCTGCTCCGCGTACAGAACGGCGCATGATGAAACCGCCGTCGGTGTCGTGCTGGGCGACGAGCAGATCGTCGTGGACATGCTTCGAGCCAACGGGTGTACTCGCTCACATCGAACATTGAAGTTGATCGAGGCTAACGCATATCACGTGAACAGCGCGACTCCGCAAGCCCTTACTGCCGCCTACGTGGGTGTGTCGGCTGAGCTCCGGAATCCGGAGCCCAGCCG
>JBOGEA010000169.1:0-12406 GCA_050743205.1 Egibacteraceae bacterium
GTTTGGGCGGCATCGAGCCGCCCAAACCGCGCTCCGCTTCGCTCCGCCCTGGACCGGCCAGGGCGGTTCTCATGAAGCCAGGCGTTTGAGTTTGCGGCGTTCTCGGTCGCTCAAGCCCCCCCAGATTCCGAAGCGCTCGTCGTTGACCAGCGCGTACTCCAGGCAGTCCGTGCGCACGTCGCACTCTGCGCAGATGCGCTTCGCCTCCTTGGTTGAGCCGCCCTTCTCCGGGAAGAATGTCTCCGGCTCGGCGTAGAGGCACTTCGCCTTCTCCATCCAGGGCAGCGTCTCGATGGCGGCCATCAGGTGCCTCCAGACACACACGCGATTTGTAATTACGTGTGTGTAGTCTGAGGGCTGATGGGGGGCGAGTCAAGTTGAATCTGTGGGTTCAGTCGTGTGTCCTGCGATGCGCCGCCAGGCCTCCGGGGCTGCGCGCCACGAAGCCGCAGACCTCGCATGACGCGAGGTGCTGGGTGCCGCGGCGCTGCTGCGCCGCGTCATCGGGCAGGAGCTGGTTGTCACGGGGCAGGCCACCTGCTGGTGTCTGGCCAGTGGGGCGGACCGCCTGCTGTGGGCTCCTGGCCGGCAGGGGGCGGGCCGGGGGCGACACCGGCGGCTCGGGGTCTCGGCGGCGGCCCGAGCCTTGAAGCAGGCCGCCGAGCAGGCGCGAGCCGTCTTTGCGCACGGCGGCGGATCCCAACCGCTCGGTGAGGTCGGCGATCAGCTGCTCACGCTCCTCGAAGCCCATGCGGTCCCGCTCGCGCAGGTAGGCGACCAGCTGCGACTCCAGCCGGACCAGTGAGCCGCACGCCTCGTCCAGCCGCAGCGCCGCCTCCTCGATCCGCTCGGACAGGCGGTGCTCCAGATCCTCAGCGCGCCCCAGCGTGTCCTCCAGCTGGATCACGACGGTGTCGGCGTCACTCGACCGCCGCGGACTCGGCTGGTACGGCCGCGCGACAGCCGGGCTCGCGTCGCCCGCGCCCGCGCGCAGGCTCTGGATCTCGGCGAGCACGGCCTCGAACCGCTTGGTGACAAGGGCCAGCGCTGCCTCGGCTTGAGGGGACAGGTCTACGACGCCCCCGGTGGCCGGCATCGGCGCCAGCTGCCCCGGCGCCTTTGGGAGATCCGCTGGGAGGCCCCCGTCAGCGCCGCGCAGCAGCGCGAGGATCTCCTCGGTGGCGTCGGCCCGGCGGCCCTCGGAGTCGGTGACGCCGTCGAGCCGCAGGACCAGCGCGTCGACCTTCTCGGTGATCATCTGCAGCCGCCGCTCGGCCCCATCGACGTTGGACCCGGCGACCGCGGTCAAGGCGCGCGCGGCCTCGGCCATGCGGGTGCCCGCGGCGTCCGCAGCGGTCCGCAGGCCGCCGCCCGCCTCACCCCAGACGGCCTCCATCCTGGCGACCGTCTCGTCGACGCGCGCCTCGACACGCCCAAGCTGCTCGCCGAGGTCAGCGGTCATCCGGGCCACGGCGTCAGGGAGCGTCCCCGCCAGCCAGACCCTCAGCCGGTCCTGGGCGTCCGACGCGGCGGCCGCCAGCTCGCCGGCGGCGATCTGGGCGGCCGCGTCGGACTGGGCGAGCCGCTCTCCGAGCGCCGTCTCGACCAGCGTGACCGCCTGGGCCACCGTCCCGTCGACCCGGGCAAGCGCGGCGGCGACCGCGGGCGCGAGCGACTCGGCGGTACGAGCGACATGGTCGGCGGCGTCCGCAAGCACGGTCGTGTCCGCGCTCTGCTGCTCGGCCGCACGGTCAGCGACCTCACAGACAACGGCGGACAGGCGGTCCAGCGCGGCGCTGACGGCTGCTTCCACCTCGCCAGCGGCACCCTCGGCGGCGCGCTGTACGGCGTGCAGCGACACGTCCGCGCGGACGCGATCCTCGGCGGATGCCTCCAGCAGCGACCGGCGCAGCTCCTCGGCGGCGTCGGCGAGCGCCGGACGCAGGGCGGCGCCCTGCTCCGCCAACGTCTCGGCGGCCCGTCCCAGGCGGGTGACCGCGGCCTGCGCCGCGACTCCCGACTCCGAGAGCCGATCCGAGATCACCGTCTCGATGCTCCGCAGCGACTCGGTCAGCGTCGTCTCGGTGCGCGCGGCGGCCTCCTCGCTGGTCGCCCGGACCTGCGTCGCCGCCGCGGCGACCGCGCCGTAGAGCTTGGCGAGAGCCGAGGAGAACGTCGGCTGCAGGTCGTCAGCGGCGCGGACGAGGTTTGTGGCCGCCTCCGTCAACTCGGCGGTGCCGCCCGCCTGGGCATCGAGCATGCGCTGGGCGACGTCCTCGACGAGGCCGCGCAGCTCATCCACCGTGCCGGCGGCCACTCCCCGCAGCGCCGCCACGGTCGACTCCGACTGCGCGTTGGCCGCAGCGGCGGTGTCGAGCATCACTTGGCGCAGGTCCTCCACCGACGCGAGGACCGCCGGCTCCAGGCCCTGCGCGGCCTGCTCGAGCACGGACGCGGCCTGCGCGAGGCGGCGACCGCCCTGCGCCTGCGCCTCCTGCAGCCGCGCCACCAGCGCCTCCACCAGCGACTGCATGCGGTCGACGGCGTCGCGGGAGGCGCCCCCGCTGGCGACGGCCTGGTCGCTGACGGTCCGGGCCGCGCTGACAGCCTGGTCGAGCCCGGTCCTCGCTGAGGCGATCGCCTCGGCGAGCGCGTCCCGCAGCTGCTCGGACTCAAGCCTCACGGCGTCACGGGCGAACGAGGCCTCCGCCGCCAGCCGGGTGGCGGCGCCTCCGAGTTCGGCGAGGAGCTCGCGCTGGTTCGCGGTCGCGTGGTCAAGCAGCGCGGCCACCCGGTCCCCGGCATGGCCGGCTTGGGCCTGCACCGCCTCGCGCAGCGTCTCCAACCGCACGGCCTGCTCGGACAGCGTGCGCTGCGCGGATCCCAACAGGCGCGCCGCCTCGTCCTGGTCACCGGACAGCGCCTCAAGCCGCTCCAAGAGCGATGTCAGCAGCGACGCGAGCGCGGTCTGCGGCTGGGCGCCGCGCTCAACCCTGGCGGCAAGGTCGCTCAGGGCGCCGCGCATCTCGCTCATGGCCCCGGGAAGGGCCGTCGTGCGCTGCTCGATGCGGGCGGCCAGCTCGGCGATCTCGCTGCGCAGCCCCGCGACGTCGAGCTGGTCCGCCAGCCGCCCGAGGCCCTCACGGACCTCCACCCGCTGGCGCAGCGTGTCCTCGGCCAACCGCGTCAGCTTCTCGAGCACCACCGGGTCAGCCCCGTCCCCGCCGGTGTCCGCACAGGACTGGGCCGCAGCGGCGCTGACGTACTGGCTCAGGCTGTCGATCCCGCGCTGCAGCTCGCGAAGCGCGTTCTCGACCCTGCTGGCCAGCCGCGAGAGCGTGCGCTGCTCCTCCAGCTGGTGCTCCATCGCGGAGGCGAACAGCCGGTCGACGCGTGCGTCTAACTCGGGAGTCCCGTCGGCCTTGGGACTGAGGGCGGTCCGGTTATCCACCGCGTTCTCCTGGGGAAGTCGGGGAAGTTTACGCACGTTGGGCGAGCGCCCTGCGCCACCAGCTCGCTACCCATGCGGCGTAGTCGAACGGCGAAAACCAACGCTCGACCACGAGCGCGGGATCGACGGTCGCCGCCTGTTGAACGAGCCGGCGCTTCGCCAGCATCCGCGGCACCAGCCTCGCCGCGCCCACGGACCGCACGAACGCCGACGGCACGGTCAGCGCCAACTCGCCAGCCTTGCACACGCTGGTGAAGCCGACGCCGGGCAACCCCCGGACCAGCGCAGACAGGTCGTCGTTCTTCAGCACGACCAGAAATCGATTCACGAAATTCAACCGCTCGACAACCGCGCTGCGCCGAGGCCCGGCGCCGCCACGTTCGTGCCAGCCACACGCATCGGGGGTATACCACGCCTCGAAGCCGCGGAGCTGCAACCGCCAGTCAAGATCGACGTCCTCCCAGAACGCGAACAGATCCTCGTCGAAGACCTCGCCCGCGCACGCGACGTCCTCCAGCGCCGCCATCCGGTACAGCGCGACCGCCCCACTGACCCCGAACACCGGCCCCGGCTCGCCGAACTGGCCCAGGTCCGCGGTGCCCTCGCCGCGGTTGCGGAACATGCGGGTGCGGAAGGCGAGATGCCCAGTCGTGTCGATGATCTGGGGGTCACTCCAGCCGGTGCGCCACAGCCGACCCTGCACCGAGGCGCGCCGCTGGCCGCCGGCCAGCGCTTTTGTCGCCTCCGCCACATAGTCGGGCTCCAGGATCACGTCGGGGTTGCAGACCAGGAACGCATCGCTGCCGCTCGCGCGGGCCAGCTCGATGCCCTGGTTCGCCGCGCCGGCGAAGCCGCGGTTGGCGTCGTTGGCGACGACCCGCACGCCGTCCCAGCAGCGGGCGAGCGCCGCCGACCCGTCCGCGCTCGCGTTGTCGACGACGACGACCTCGAGGTCCGGGTGCGTCTGCTCCAGCAGGCTGGACAGCGCGCCGCGCAGGTGCTCCGCCGTGTTCCAGCTGACCACGCAGGCGGTGACCTTCACTCCTGATCCCCACCCACCGGCGGCGGCTCCGCCACCGCCCCCACCCGCTGATCCCCACCCACCGGCGGCGGCTCCGCCACCACCCTCACCCGCTGCTCCCCGGGCCACACGCCGTCCGGGTTGTCGATGCTGATCGCCGCCTCCAGCGGCGCGATGCCGGCGTCGTGGTGAGGGCCGTGGACGACGACCGTGAGCGCATCGAGGCGCCGGTCGTGGATCTCGTCCGTCTCGGCGTTGCCCAGCACGACATCGAAGAGGTAGGTGCCGGTCAGGACGCTCAGCTCGAAGTCGAACGTCACCCGCAGCGTCCCGCCGCTCGGTGGCGGCGCGACGGCCTGCTGGCGCCACGACGTCCGCGTCTCGTAGACCGGGCTGGGCAGATCGGGCCTGCGCACGACCAGGCCGACGGTCAGCGGGCCACGCCCGACCAGGTCGTCGACGACGCGCACCGCCACCTCCAAACGCGCCTTGGCGCCCGACGGCACCGGCTCTCGCAGGTCATGGCCCGGCACGTCGAACCGCACGTCGCCGATGCGCGCCCGCCCGTCGCCCTGAGGGGCGCAGGAGCCGGTCGTCGCGGGCACGCTCCGGCCGGTGGCCATCAGGCGGTGGTAGTGCGTGATCGCCTGCTCCACCTCGCCGTCGAACGCGACGCGCCCGTGGTCCAGCACGATCCCCCGGTCGCACAGCGACCGGACCGCGGCCAGGTCGTGGCTGACGATCACCACCGTCTTGCCACGCTCGGAGAACGAGCGCATCCGCTCGAGCGAACGCTCCTGGAACGTGACGTCGCCGACCGACAGGACCTCATCGACCAGCAGGATGTCAGGATCGACGTGCACCGCGATCGCAAAGCCCAGCCGCACGTACATTCCTGAAGAGTAGTTGCGGATCGCGACCTCCAGAAAGTCGCGGACCCCCGCGAAATCGACGATCTCGTCGAACGCCGCGTCGATCTGCCGGCGCGACAGGCCCAGGATCGAGCCGTTCAGGTAGATGTTCTCGCGGCCCGACAGGTCCTGCTGGAAACCGGCGCCCAGCTCGAGCAGCGTGGCGAGCCGGCCGTGGGTCTCCACCCGGCCTCGGTCCGCGGGCAGGATCTTGGCCAGGCATTTGAGCAGCGTCGACTTGCCCGACCCGTTGTGCCCGATCAGCCCCACGGTCTCGCCCTCGCCGACCCGCAGGGACACGCCGTCCAACGCGTGGAACTCGGTGTACTGGGTCCGACGCAACCGGTACAGCCGCTCCTTCAGGCTCGGCGGCCGCTCTCTGTAGATCCGGAAGATCTCGTGGAGGTCCTCGACGACGATCGCGTCCGCCACCTTCAGACCTCTTTGGCGAACGTGACGGCACGGCGCTGGAACAGCCACGAGCCGGCGGCCACCGCCGCCACCGCCCACACGGCGCAGACCGCCCACGTCCGCGGGTCGGGCATCCCCGGAGGCGGGTTCACGCCAGACCCGGGCACCCCGTACAGCAGCCGGTGAAACAGCTCGACATACCACGTCATCGGATTCGCCCAGATCAACGGCAGGAACCTCCGCGCCGTCCCCTCGTCCAAAAAGAACAGCGGGTAGATCACCGGCGTGGCGTAGAACCAGGCCAGAAACAGCACCTGGATCAGCTCCTGCAGATCCCTGAAGCTCACGTTGGCCGCCGCGAACAGCATCGACACCCCGGCCGTGAACGCCACCAGCAGCGCCAGCCCCAACGCGATCGCCGGCAGCAGCTGGGGATGGAACCCGCGGTAGTGGATGAACAGCGGCGCCGTGGCGATCAGTGCGAGCAGCAGATGCACCCCCTGCGACAGCACCAGCGACAACGGCAGCACCTCACGCGGAAAATAGACCTTCTTCACCAGCGGCGCGTTGCCGACGATCGCCCCGACCGACGCGTTCACGCTGTTGGCGAAGAACTGCCACACCAAAAACCCGCCCAAGAAGAACGTCGCAAAGTTGCCCATCCCCAACGGAACACGCAAAAACACCGCGAACACGACCGTGAAGACCCCGGTCATGAGCAGGGGCGTGAGGAGCGACCACAGGAAGCCGAGGGCCGAGCTCTTGTACCGGACCTTCAGCTCCTTGCCGACAAGGTTGGCCAGGAGCTCACGCGACTCCCACAGCTCGCCCAGCTTGACGGACGCGATTGCCATGGCTCGCCCGAGTATATGCCCCTCCCCGGACAGAGGATGAAGATGGCGGAGGTGTGTCGATCGGGCTCCGGATTGCGGAACTGAGCCGACACAGCGCGCTTGCGAACATCGAGGCCACATGACGACCCGGTTGAGACACCGCCGTTGTGACATCCGTCACGCGCCTGGCCCGTCGATGTCACCGGGAAAGGCGTGAGACCTCATGCGCAGGTTGTGACAACGGCGTCTACCGCGCTCGTGCCGGTTCCGTGACGCTGACGGCATGAGAACAGCACCGCACACCACACCATCCCCCACCGGGGCGGCCATCAGCGTCCGGGACCTGCGGCAGCGCTACGGCGAGTTCGAGGCGGTTCGGGGAATCTCCTTCGACGTCGCGCCCGGCCAGTTGTTCGCGTTGTTGGGCACCAACGGCGCGGGCAAGACCACCACGATCGAGACGCTGGAGGGCTTCCGCCGGCCGGCGAGCGGCGTAGTCCGGATTCTCGACCACGACCCCTACGGACAGCCCGCCGAGCTGCGGCCGCGGATGAACGCGGTCCTGCAGGGCAGCGGCGTCTTCGGCGAGCTGACGGTGGCCGAAACCGTCGACCTCGCGATCGACCTGGCCACCGACCCGCGTCGGCGCGGCGAGGTGCTGGAGATGGTCCACCTGACCGAAGAGGTCAAGGTACCGGTCCGCCAGCTCTCGGGTGGTCAGAAGCGTCGCTTGGACCTCGCGCTCGCTCTGGTATCCCGGCCCGAGGTGCTCCTGCTCGACGAGCCGACCACGGGCATGGACCCAGAGGCGCGCCGCTTCACATGGGACGTCCTCAGCCAGCTCGTCGAGGAGGGGGCAACCGTCCTGCTGACCACGCATTACCTAGAGGAGGCCGAGCGCCTCGCGGAGCGGCTCGCCATCATGCACCACGGCGAGATCAAGGTCGACGGCGCGCTCAGCGACGTCCTGGTGGGGTGGGGCGACCGGATCGGGTTCCGCCTGCCCGACCAGGTGCGCGCCGACCTGCTGCCGCGGCTGCCCACCGCCACGCACGCGGTCGAGGTCCGTGAAGGCCGGCCGCGGGTCTCCTACATCATCACCGGCGAGGACACCGCGGGACGCGCGCACCACGCCATGGGATCGCTGATGGCCTGGGCCGACCGGCATCGGCTCACGCTCGAGCGGCTGGAGGCACGCAGCGCCTCCCTCGAAGACGTCTTTCTGAGTATCGCGAATGACGATGGCATCACCGACCTCGGGAGCACACGATGACCGCCACACTCGAACAGTCCACCCCCGTCCGCCCCACGCGGCAGCCCGTCCATCCGGTGAGGCAGGCCCTGCGGCTGGCCCGCACCGAGTTGACACTCATGTATCGCTACAAGACGGCGCTCTACTTGGCCGTCATCATGCCGCTGATCTTCGTGCTCCCGTTGAGGAATATCGACTTCGCGCCCGTGCTTCCCGGCGTCGACGGTCAGGCGTTCGGCTTCGCGGCGTTCTTCGCGGTGTGCGCCGCAACCGTCGGGATCCTCCACGTCTCCAACGTCTACGCCGCTCGCCGTGAGGAGCTGGTGCTCAAACGGCTACGGGTGAGCGGGGTGCCGACCGCGGCGATCTTCGGCGCGACCGCGCTGTCGGTCATCGCCGTCGTCGCCGTGCAGTCGGCCGCCATCGTCGCGCTGATCGCCCTCTTGACGGGGGTGCTCCCCGCCGACCCCATGATGCTGGTGGTGTCGATCCTCCTCACGTGTGTCATCATGACGCTGCTCGGCGCCGCGCTCACGCGGTACACCCGCAACGCCGAGAGCACACAGATGCTCAGCATGCTGCCGTTCTTCGCCCTGGTGGCGGCCAGCGGCGCCTTCGTGCCGCTCGAGCTGATGCCCGGGCCCGTGGCGAGCGTGCTGGGGCTGATGCCCACGGCGCCCGCGGTAGCGCTGGCCCGCAGCGCCTATTTCGGCTACGACTTCTTCGGTGGTGTCGAGGGCGCCACCGCCGCGACCGGGTTGGACCTGTGGATGGCCGCCGGCCCGTCCCTGTTGACCCTTGCTGCCTGGCTCGCACTGTCGGCCTATGCGCTGCGAGGCTTCCGGTGGGACCCTCGCCAGGCGAGGTAGCCGTTGGACTCCGAAGCGTCATGACCGAGCAACCACAGCGAGGAACATCCGCCGACCGAGCCGCTTCGTCGCCGAAGCGGCTCGCGCTCGCGCGCCGCATCACCGTCTGGACGTTCGGGGTCTATCCGCTGCTCATCGTGCTGTTCCCCCTGTTGATCATCTTCGACGATCCCGAGCCCCCCGACATACCGGACATGGTCGGCATCGCGGCCAGCGTCGCCCTCGGCTATCTGTGCGCACGGATCATGCCAGCCCGGATCACCCGTCCCGCGCAGGTCTACAGTCGCGATGTCGCGCTGTCGATCGTGGCGTTGACCGTGCTCGTCGCGGCCCAACACGACAACGCGACGATCTTCTTCGCGCCTGGCCTGTGGTGGGCCACCGTGATGACGACCTCCTCCAGGCGAGCCAGGGTCGGCTACACCCTGGTCCTCGCCGTGCTGCCGGCCGTCGCCGTGCTTGCCGAGGGAGATTTTCCGTGGAGCGCGTGGGTGCTCGGAGGGTTGCTGTACCTCAGCTCGTCTGCCTTCATGCTGCTCGCAAACGGAGCGTTCCTGCTGCTGTGGGACATCCTCAACGAGGCGTTCGCGGCGGGTGACGCCCAGGTACGGCTCGCGGTCACCGAGGAGCGGTTGCGGTTCGCCCGTGACCTCCACGACCTGATCGGGCACAGCCTGTCGAGCATCGCGGTGCACAGCGAGCTGGCGGCCCGCCTGGCGGAGCGCTCCCCAGGCCGGGCCGCCGAGGAGATGGTGTCGGTGCAGCGGATGGCCCGTGAGGGGCTGCGCGAGATGCGCCTGGCCGTCAGCGGCTACCGGGACGTGGACCTCGCGGGCGAGATCGCCAGCGTCCAGGCCGTGCTGAGCGCGGCCGGAACCCGCTGCACCGTGGCCGGCGACGACGTGGAGCTGCCGGCGGACCTTCGCGCCCTTGCCGCATGGGTGGTGCGGGAGGGCGCGACGAACGTGCTGCGTCACAGCGCGGCGCGGCGTTGCGCGATCACCCTGCGGCGTGACGAGCGGACGGTCATCGTGGAGGTGGACAACGACGGGGTGCCGAGCGCCGACGGTGTGCTTCCGCCGTACGGCAACGGCCTGACCGGCCTGAACGAGCGGGTGAGCGCGGCTGGCGGGACGCTGTCGGCGCGGCCGACCCCGGGCGGCGGATTCCTGCTGCGAGTCCTGCTCCCCGCGGGCGCGGCCCCGTGATCCGCGTCGTGCTGGCTGACGACGAGCACCTGGTGAGAGGTGCGATCGCCGCGCTCCTCGGACTCGAGGGGGACCTCCAGGTCGTCGCCGAGGTCAGCCGCGGCGACGAGGTGCTCGCGGCGGTGCGGGAGCACCACGCCGACATCGCCGTCCTCGACATCGAGATGGCGGGCGCGACCGGCCTGGAGGTCGCGGGCGAGCTGCGCAAGGCCGTCCCCGCGTGCGGCGTGCTGATCCTGACCAGCTTCGGCCGGCCGGGTTACCTACGGAGAGCACTCTCCGCGGGAGCGCGGGGCTTCCTGGGCAAGGACGCCCCCGTGGACCAACTCGCGGGCGCGATTCGCAAGGTGCACGCTGGCGGCCGCTACATCGACACCGAGCTGGCCACCGCGATGACCACCGGTGACAACCCGCTGACCGACCGCGAATCGGACGTGCTCCGAGCCGCCGCCACCGGCGCATCCGTCGCCGCGATCGCCGCCAGCCTCCACCTCAGCGAGGGCACGGTCCGCAACTACCTGTCGAGCGCGATCACGAAGACCGGCGCCGCCAACCGCCTCTCGGCCATCCTCACCGCACAGGACATGGGCTGGCTCTGAGCCGCGCAGCGCACCGAACTCCGACTTTGGGGCGCATGCGCCCCAAAGTCGGAGTTCGGGTACATGCCCGCTGCGGGCGGTGGGAACGTCGGCGCGATCCCATCCTCAAATGGATGTGCGCCCTCCCCAGCATCCACACCCGCCCGTCACCGCCGTGACTGACCCCGTCCGGCGGCCTGGCGGATGACGCGCCGCCCCGCCGCCGCAGCCCGAAACTCATGGTGGCAGGTGCGCAGATGACGGCCACCCTGTCTCGGTTGAGCAAGACGCCGGTTCAGGCGCACGCTCCGAGCCCGGGACAGGATGTCGGTGTGGCGGAACAGCCCCGAGGCGAGCAGCCGGGCGCCGGTGAACATGTCCAGCCAGCCAAGCCGATCGAGGCCGCCAGCAGAACAGGTTGAAGGCGAACGACGGAGACGGCCTGCAGCTCGAGGCCTAACGGGCCTTCGCCCCCGCCCGACGAGGCATGGACGGGGTAGGGCGGTGTTTTGGGCGCGGAGTTGACCGAGGTTGTGTGCTGGATACGCGACGTATACGTCGCGTATCCAGCGACCCACCCACCCAGAGGACGTGACGCGCGACGTGCGCAACCCGACCCGCCAGACTAGACCCACGCGCAACGGATTCGCGGACCCCGAAGTCCCCAGTGCGCACAGCGACCTGTCCCCCAAGGAACAGTCGCAGGTGGTCGTGGGCATCATCGCCGCAGTCACCACCCGCGCCAGACGCGTACGGCGCTCAGGCGTGCTGAGAGGCAGTGTTGCGCGGTCGCTGCGCACTGGTCATACTTCTGACCAATGACTGACGCTGTCTCACTTTCCGAAGCGAAAGCTCACCTGTCGGAGCTTGCCGACCGTGTCGAGCGGGAGCACGCGCGCATCATGGTGACCCGTCATGGTAGGCCGGCGCTCGTCTTGCTGAGCCCTGACGACTTGGAGTCGATGGAGGAGACGATCGAGATCCTTCGGGACCCCGATCTGGTCGCCTCGCTCCAGAGGTCTCGCGAGGAGGCCGCGAGCGGTCAGCGGCTGCGCCTGCGCGATCACGTGTAGAACCGGGCGTGTATGAGGTCGAGATCACGCCGGAGGAGCTCCGCCATCTGAACCGGCTGCCCGATAAGGTCAGGACGGCCGCCCTTGAGGCGATCTTCGGGCCGATCGCCGAGAGACCACGTCGCGTCGGGAAGCCTCTGACGGAAGAGCTTGCCGGGATGTACTCCGCCCGCCGAGGCGATTACCGGGTGATCTACGAGATCGATGACGAGGCGCACGTGGTCGTGATTCTGCGGGTCCAGCACCGCGGAGACGTCTACCGCCCGCGCTGAGCCGCAGCGTGGGGTGGAGTTGGAGCCTCGCGCCGGAGACGGCCTGCAACTCGACATGTCCGGTAAGGACCCGGGCAGCAATAACGTCGCCGTTCTCGGATGTGCGCTGCCTCCGAGAGCGCGCCGGACAAGCCCGCGAGTAGCTCAATGCAATATTTGAGCGCCACATCCTCACGGTGCGTCATTCTCGAAAGCGCTGATGGCCAGGAAACGGCATATGGCCAGGATTCGGCACGCATGGAGTCTGTTGCAGAATCAATGGGAGTGGCTCTCCAGGAATGGCTGAGTGCCGCGGCCGTGGGTGCCCTTTGGGTCAGCCGCACTGCAGGTTTCCTCCGTATTCGCCAGGATTGCTGCAGGTCAGGCGCGCGTTGTTGGGCTTGAGGCGCAGCTTTCCTTCATATTCGGTCCCTCTGTGTCAAGCGGTTGTGGGAAGATGTCTGATTTTTCCGTTTTGGTGGTCGTCGAGGAACCGACGATAGACGACGTTGGACAGCTGCCGTTTGAGCGCACGCAGGGCCTCCTTG
>JBOGEA010000170.1:0-12369 GCA_050743205.1 Egibacteraceae bacterium
AGCCGCTCACAGTCGGGCAACAGCGCCCGGTACAGCCGCAGCGCCTCGGCGGCGTCCCCCGCCTCCCCCGTCCAGAAGGCGATGCCAGCGCGGGTGGCCAGCGTGTTGGGGTGGTCGGGGCCCAGCAGCCGCTCACAGTCGGGCAACAGCGCCCGGTGCAGCCGCAGCGCCTCGGCGGCGTCCCCCGCCTCCCCCGTCCAGAAGGCGATGCCAGCGCGGGTGGTCAGCGTGTTGGGGTGGTCGGGGCCCAGCAGCCGCTCACAGTCGGGCAACAGCGCCTGGGACAGTCGCAGCGCCTCGGCGGCGTCCCCTGTCTCGCCGGTCCAGCGGGCGATGTGGGGGCGGGTGGTCAGGCTGTCGGGATGGTCGGGGCCCAGGGTGGCCTCGGCTCGGTCGTGCCAGCCTCTCCAGCGGGCGAGGTTCTCGGCGGGCACGTGCGATTGGCGGGCGTTGACGCTGGTCAGGGCTGGTCCGTGGCGGTCCAGCGCCCACAGGTGCTCGGCTTCGGCGGTGGTGGCGTAGCGGTGGAGCGGGTCGGCCAGGGTGTGCTCGGTCGCGGGAGCGAGGTCGGCGATGGCGTCGGCCAGCGCCTGGTGGGCGCCACGCGTGTCGACGTCGAAGTCACCCCCGCTCAGCAGGTAGCCGGCGAGCGTGTCGTGGAACACCCCGGCGTGCTCGTCAGGGGTGCCGGGGTTGCCGCGAACGACCAGCCCGCGCAGGCGGACGAGCGCGTCGCGGACCCGGGCGGGCTTATCGGGACCGCCGAGCAGGCCGCTGGCCCGGCACAGCAGCGGCAGCGGCAGCACCGGCCCGACCCCGGCTACGGCCAACGCCGACAGCACCGGCCTCAGCGTGTGCTCCCACTCGCCACGGCGATCCGCGCCGACCCGGACCAGCTCGCTGCGGTACGCCTCGTGCAGCGTCGCCGGCAGCTCGGCGGCCTCGACGTCGGCCACCAGATCAGCGAGCAGGCGGGCGACCAGCCAGTTGCCCGCCGCCCGCTGGATGATCGCCGCACGCCTCGAGTCCGGCACCTGACGGCGTGACAGGTACCGGCCGACGAAGATATCGCGGACGTGGTCGAGGTCTTGGCGGTGATGCTCGGCGGGCAGCGGCGTGTCGGGCCGCGCGGTCACCACCAGCCGGACCCGGCGCGGGTCGGGGTCGTCGGCCAGCGCCTGCAGGGCGGCGAGCACCCCAGGCGCCGCCTCGGCGGACAGCTGGTCGAGCCCGTCCACCACGATCCGGACCGGCCGCTCGGGCTCGAGCAGGCCGAGCGGGCCGATCACCTCACGGGCGAAGGCGTCGAGCTGGCGCCACACCTGCTCTGGGGTCCGCCGCTGGAACGCCACAGCGGCGGCGGCGAAACCGGGCACCGTCACGGTCAGCTGGCGGTGCAGATCCCCGGCGAGGTCCGCGGCCGACGTCGCCGGCGCGGCGAACACCAACCCGTGCACGAACCGCGCTGGGATCAGGTCGTCGGCCAGCTCCGCGCGCGCCAACGCGGCGGCGAGAGTCGACTTGCCCGCGCCAGCCACGCCCACCAGGGCCAGGCACCGCGCCGATCGTGAGGCGTCGACCAGCTCCTCGAGCTGCGGGGTCGGCTGGAACCAGGCGGTCAGGCGCTCGACCTGACCCCAGGCGGGCGTGCCCGCCAGCGGCGCCGCACTCCGCCGGGCCGCGTTGCGCGCGAGCCACAGCCCCTCGTCGCCCTCGGCCAGGCGGCGGCCGTTGACGAACGCGGCGTGGACGGTGTCCGCCCGGCCGGCGCAGCGGCGCTGCAGCAGCGGTTGCACCTCGGCGCAGCGCAGGCTTTCACCCAGCCTTGGTTGCCCCGACCACAGCAGCTCGGTCAGCGCCGCCGTGAAACAGCCGTCCGCCGCCGTGCGCTCGTCAGCCGAGGTCAGTACCTCGAAACGCCCTCCCGCCTTGGCGATCGTGGCCGGCCACTGCGCGGCGGCCTGCAGGGCGCCAAGCCCCGAGTGACACGCGTCCACCAACAGCACCAGCCCGTCGAGGTGGTCATGGCGGCGCAGCAGCTCCTGGACGCGCTTGGCCACCAGCACCGCGCGCTGGGAGTCGGGCGGCCAGCCGGCGTCAGCGGGCAGCAGGTAGAAGTCGTCCTCGGCGTACTCGCCGTGCCCGATCCACGCGAGGTACAGCGTCGCCGCGTCCGCCGACGCGCGGGCGATCGCCTCCTCGATCGCGGCGTCGGCCTGCTCCACGGTCGGGTCGCACAGCAGCGCCTCGTCTCCCGCCAGCGCCGGCGCGCAACGGCCGCCGTTCGGGGTGGGTCATGACCGCGTAGAGATCCTCAGCCGCCTTCGGCAGGAACGACAGCGGGCTGTTGGGCAGGGCCGCGCACTGCGACCCGATCACCAGCACCCGCCGCTCACCCATCGGCCCAGTGTCGCAGCCAGCCGTACCGTAGATGACCGACCGAGAGAAGGAACAGGGCCATCGCCACGATCGTGCTGGTCCACGGCATCGCCCAGGAGCAGAGCTCGGCGGACAGCCTGGAGCAGGCGTGGCTGCCGCACCTGGCCGGCGGCGTCCGGCTCGCCGGTTCGCCGAGCTGGCTGACCGGCTGTGGCGCCGCCGCGAGGCGGCCGGCGGCATCGATGCGTGCATGGCCTTCTACGGCGACTGTTTCCTGCGGCCAGGCCAGATGGGCGCCGACCCAGGCCAGCTCACCAGTGCGCAGCAGGTCTTCGCTGAGCAGCTCGCGCGGGCGTGGCTCCAGCGCGCCGCCGCCACCGCCCCCGACGCGTTCGACCGGCGCGAGGCGCAGCGTGAGCTGCGCGGCGCCGTCGGCGAGGCGCAGGGAACAGGCGCCGCCGTCCGGACAGCCGTCGCCGGCCTGGCCCGCCTGCGCTGGTTCGCCCCCCTCGGGATGGCCATGGCCGAACGCTTCATCAAGCGGGCGTTGACCCAGGTCACCCGCTACTTCACCGACGAGCGGGTCCGGGAGCACGCGCTCGGGCAGGTCGCCAAGCTCGTCGGTGCGGAGACCAAGGTGCTGCTCGGCCACTCCCTCGGCTCCGTCGTGGCCTACGAGGCGGCCCACCACCTGGACCGGCCGCTGCCGCTGCTCGTCACGCTCGGCTCGCCGCTCGGGCTGCGCACGATCGTCTACGAGCGGCTGCGGCCTCAGCCGCCCCGCTTCCCGCCCGCCGTCTGCCGCTGGGTCAACCTGGCCGGCCGCGACGACGTCATCGCCGCCGCGCCCGACCTCACCGCCCTGTTCGGCCCGACCTGCCCCGCCGCTGCCCGCCTGGAGGGCGGCTGGACCGTCGACACGGGGCGCCCAACCCCACGACGCCGCCTTCTACCTCACCAAACTGGAGACCGGCCGGCCCATCGCCCAAACCCTTCTCAGGGGAGCCTGACACTCCAGGATCCCCGTGCGCGGGTCACCGGATGCGTATCATGTGCGCATGGCTAGGGTAAACATCACGATCCCCGATGACCTCTATCGCCGGGCGAAGACTGCCGGCTTGAACATTTCACTTCTCGCTCGCCGAGCGGTCACCGAGGAGCTCGACCGGCTCGACAAGATCGCCGGGCTCGAGGCGCTCCTTGCCGATCTGGACGCTGAGCTCGGTCCCGTAACCGACGCCGAGCGTGCCGACGCCCAAGCTTGGGCCGAACAGGTGTATGGCGCGCAATCCGACCGTCAGCGCAGCGCATGACGACCATCCTGGACGCAGGTGGCATATCCGGCCTCGCGCGCAGCCGAGAGCGGCTGCGTCAGATGCGGGAGCGAGGCGAATGGCCGCCTATGGTGCCATCCGTCGTGCTCACCGAGGCGCTCACCGGTGACCACCGCCGCGATTTCCACTGCAACCGCCTGCTCAAGCTCTGCGACGTCCGGTCGGTGGACGAGATCCTCGCTCGTCACGCCGCGCTGTTGCGCACCGCGGCTGCCCGTCACGGGATCTCGGCGACCGATGCGATCGTGGTTGCGAGCGCCGACCGACCGGGTGGCGCTGTTGTCCTGACCAGCGACCCTTTCGACCTACGCGCCCTCGCAACCCACGCCGCGAATCCCGTCACCGTGACACGAACCTGACCGCCACGGCTCCGCGAGGAGATCCCAGATCGCCCCGCCCCCGCGTGTACCTCAGCGCAGCGCGCGCGAGGAGGCGGCAAGCCGGTGACCTTCGAGCATCCGGTGCCCAGCCGCGCCACGCCGGCAGCGGGGGCGGGGTCACGGGCGCAGCACCCAGAGGTCGCAGGCCGTGTCCAGCAGCCGCAAGGGCCGGGGGCGTGGTGGCAGCCGCACACTTTGGTGTAACGAACGTGCAGCCCTGTTTTTTCACCCCGTAAGCCTGGCGGATGGTGGAGTCGATGTCGATCGTCAACGGGCGGACAGATCGGCCGGGCCCAACCCGGCCTTGCCTGCCCGTTTAAGCGATTCGCGGCAGACCGCGTCGAGCTGACCGACGTTGCCCCAGTCGAACGCCCGCAGCCAGGTCCCGATCGTCGAGGGCGCGCGGACGTCGTCGAAGAGCTCCGGCCGCGCCTGCGCGCAGCACGTCGGTGTCGTCGATGCTGTCTGCGCCGACCAACATCGATGCGAGCACGGTCAGCGCTTTGGCGGCGCTGTTGGCCGCGCCCGGACGGTGTTTTGTCCAGACGGACGCGATCTTGCACGAGTTCGGCGATGCCCAGGCGTTGCGCCAGTGCTGCTGGGGCGATCAGCCCGCCGTTGGGCACGAGGTTGTCCTCGTCGAAGGTCACTGATATGGCGGCGAGATTGCGTGATGCTTTCACCTGACAGGTGCCCTTCGGTTCGGGATACAGACGTTCATCACAACCGTCGTTATCCCAGCCCAAAGGGCATTTGTCGCGTATCTGGCCCCGTCTCGTCCACCCCTCCTCGGTGGATCCAGGCTTAACCCTGGGGGTAATCTGATGGGCGGATAGGAGAAGGCAGACACGAGAGGGCAGACACTTGGGGGACGCCGTCATTGAACTTCTCATCGGTGTCCTCTCGAACCTACTCTTCACCGCCATTCTCGGTGTCGGCGCGGTGGCTCTGTCGAAAGCGATTTGGCGTAGGGAGCTGCGCGATTTCTTTGGTGTCAGTGATCCGAAAGCCGGAGCAATAAAGATCAGGCTCTCTTCGATGAACGTCAAACCCGGGGGAACCACAGGAACCGTTCTCATCAACCGAGGCTATTGTGGTCCCGCCATAAGTGAAATAGAATACAAATATGCACTGCTGCTCGCTGGCGCGATCGAAACGAAGCCGATCACCCGGATGCTTCGCCACCTCATCGAACCAGTTGCCCGGGTCGAGTCTCCGTTGATCTGCGACATCGGAGCCAGTATGCCCTTCAATGGAGAGCCTCCAGTCGATTTCGATGCAATGAGCGGTCTCGTCGCTAAGATAGAGAAAGAGTTGAGTTCGGGTACGTCCATACTCGTCGGAGGACCGGTTTACAATCTGTTGACCAGTTACATCTTCGGCAGGCCAGGGTCGAGGTGCCAGTTCATTGTTGAGCGTGACGAGCTGCGGCGAGGCATCAGTATCAAGGTTTCCCCGGGCACCGAAGCGCGCGATTTTGTACGGCAGAGCCCCGAACAGAACCAGGCGGGTGCCTACACGGAATACTGCCTGCTCGAAAAGTTAGCCGGCCCACAAGGATCTACGGTCTTCGTGTGTGCGGGCACTGGCGCCGGAGCAACCATTGCTGCCCTGACACAGCTCCAGCATTGGAAAAAGCTGCCCAACAGATTGAAGAGGGCACCAGAATTCTTCATCCTGTATGAGGCTACAGCTCAGACCCGGATAAAGAGCCATCCGAGCTGACTTGTATTTGGACAGATCCTCCTGTCGTCGATACAGCGCCGGTCCGCTAGCGGGTATACAGCTCACTTCTCGACCGCCGGTGAACCCAGCTCGGCAGCCAGCCTACTGAGGAAAGGCAACACGTCTTCGGGAGACTCAATGGAGAAATCGGCAGCTCCAGCCAACCTCTGTCCCACCTCCCTGTTCGCAACGGCGACCCTGACCCCTATAAAGCCCTCCCTTTGGGACTCACGTTCTGCCAGCGCTCTGAATGCGTCCAAGTCTGAAAGGTCATCCCCAAAGTACCAAGCGCAGGAGAGGTCATCGATCTCCTCGCGAAGAACACTGCCCTTGTCTCGATTCAGCGGCGGCACGAGCTCAAAGGTCATGCGACCTTCACGGACCGCCAGCCCAGTGCGCTTTGACTGAGCGCGAGCCCACTGCTCGATCACCCCCTGGCACTCTGGTGCCGCTCTGTAGTGAAGCGCTAGCGACAAGCGCTTGTCTTCGATCCGTACGGCAGGGGGAAGATCGCTTGCGGCTTCGCTGACAAGACGACGAACAGTCGGCATCCAGGAGTCGGCTCCTTCATGGATGCCCACGCTTGCGTCCGCATTCATCACCTCCAGCCCGTATAACCCGTGCAGGCAAATTCCGTCAATGCCTTGAAAGTGAGGCTTGAGGAAGTCTACGGGGCGTGCCGAAATCACGCCTAAGCGCTTCACTGTCGTAGCCAGTCGAGCAAGTACAGCCCTGATCC
Organism: Egibacteraceae bacterium; assembly: GCA_050743205.1. Lineage (GTDB taxonomy): Bacteria > Actinomycetota > Nitriliruptoria > Euzebyales > Egibacteraceae > JBOGED01. Next base: position 6,558 of record JBOGEA010000170.1, read on the forward strand.
CGGGTACTGGCTGTACCGATGCTGGGTCGGCCTGGATGGGTGCGAGGGTTCCGTCAAAATCAAAGAAGATGCCTGAGTCGGCAACACGTCGAGCGGTGAGTTGAATGGCTTGGCGGACGCTCAACGGAGCTTTCCTCACCTCATTGAACGGCATGGCCGCGGTTGCTCCCTTCTGTATGCCTCCGACTCCGCCTTGCGGCCAGCAGTGGGATGGCGGTGAATCTTTTCGTCGGTCAGCTCAGGCCAAGGGATGCCGGGGGGATGAGTGGCCTGCGGCGCTGCCTGGCACCAGGCGATCGCCTGCCGCGTATACGGCTGGGCTGCTTGGTGGCCAACTGCAAGCTCGGCGTGTTCGACAACGTCGCCGGCACCGCCCAGGGCGGCCTGAGTGAACCCCAACGGGGCCCACTGCGCAAGGCCGCGAAACCAGATCGCCGCTGCCTGGTCGAGGGACGAATTCCGCTTCAAGCAGAGCGGTGAGCAGCACACCAGTTGATCCTGCGCCACAGTCGTGAGCATCGCGACCTCAGCCGACCGTCAGGCCGCAGGCCTTGGCAGCCGCGGACTGCTCGACAGCGCGGGTCACGAACACGAGCGGCTCGTCACCGGCGAGCGTCAGCCCGTCGGTGAGCGCGACCGTGAGGTGGAGGGCATCGAGCGCCCGCAAGGCGTGATCGCTCACGAGTTCGACGGCACGGCGGAATGCCGCAGTCGGACGCAGCCGCAGCCGCATGATCGGCCCACCTGCCGCGCAGTCCGCGTCGAAGCGGTCCACGATGAGGCGGGCGTCGCGGATCCGTCCCGCGCGTGCCGCACGGTGCGCCGCGGCGGCGATCTCGACGCGAGTCAGCGTCGAGGTGACCACCAGCTCCTGGCCATCGAGCAGGAGGGTCCGCAGCGCCGCGTGGTCGGGCTCGTCGGGGAAATAGGCGCGCCCGAGCGCGCTCGCATCGGCATAGATCACCGCGGCCCGCGAACCTCCTCCAACGACTCAGTGAAGACCGCCCCTGCTCCACGCGTACAGGCCAGGACCTCAGCCATCGATGGGAAGCGCTCGGGAGTCGCGGGCTCATCGAGCAGCCCCGCGAGACGCGCGCGCTCGCGCAGGCGCTCGCGCTCGCTCCTGGGCGCGACCGCTGCTTCGAGCGCCTCGGTGACCAGCGCGTTGAGCGTTCGTCTCTCAGCGGCGGCCCGGTCTTTGAGCCGCCGGTGCAGATCCTCGTCGATACGGGCGATGAGCTGTTTCATGAAGAGATGATAGCAAAGCCAGCTATCGCCATCTGAGCTGTACCCTTGCGGCAGCGCAGCGGGAAAGCAGGGGCAAATGAGCGATCATGTGCGGCTCACCGACGGCGTGGTTCGCGTGCTCGGGACCAGCGGGCGGATCGCGGGAGCGGGTTTCGTTGTGGCCGCCGACGGGCTGATCGCCACGTGCGCGCATGTGGTCGAGGACCCTGAGGCGCCGGTCACCCTGGTGTTCCAGGCGACTGGGGAGACGCGGCAGGCGCGGGTCCTGCCGGCGTACTGGCGGGACGGCGACCACGGCGACGTCGCCTTCCTGCAGGTCGACGGGACGCTGCCCGATGGCGTGCGCCCGCTGGCGCTGGGGCCGTCCGCAGGCATGCGAGGGCATCGTTTCCGCACGTTCGGCTACCCGGCGGTTGGGCCCGCCGAGGGCATGTACGGGTACGGCCAGATCGGTGATCAGATCGGCGAGAACGGATCGACCCTGCTGCAGGTCAGCGGCGCGAATGAGGTCGCCCGAGGGTTCAGCGGCGGGCCGGTGTTCGACGAGACCGCTGGCCGGGTGATCGGCATGACCAGCGCCATCATGCGCCCGGACGGTGACGAACGAGGAGGCGACACCGCGTTCGCCGTCCCCGCTGAGACGCTGCGGGCGGTCTGCGGCAGGCTTGAGGTCTCCGCGAGGTGCCCGTACCGCAGCCTGGACGCCTTCACCGAGCGGGATGCGGAGTTCTTCTGGGGGCGCGAGCGCGCGGTGACGGCGGTGCTGGACGGTCTGGAGCGCGACCGGCGCTTCATGGCGGTGCTGGGGCCGTCCGGCTGCGGCAAGTCCTCGCTGGTGCAGGCCGGGGTGCTGCCCCGGCTGCGAGGGGGCGCGCTGACGGGCAGCGACCGCTGGGGCATCATCGTGGCCCGTCCGGGCGGCGATCCCTTCGGCCAGCTCGGGAGCAGCGGCCTGCCGCTGGCACGGGATCTGACGGCCGCGGTGCGCCAGTGGCAGGCCGCGCACCCTGGACAGCGGTTGGTGCTGGTGCTCGACCAGTTCGAGGAGCTGCTCGTGGCCGCGGCCCAGGACGTGCGCGGCGCGTTCGTAACGCAGCTGCCCGAGGCGCTTCAGCAGGCGCAGCCGCTGACGGTGCTGCTGGTGATGCGCGACGACTTCTACGCGCCGCTGGCCGAGTCCGCCCCCGAGCTGATGGGTTGGGTGGCGCAGAACCAGGTCATCGTGCCCGCGACGCTGGCAGCGGGTGAGCTTGCGGACATCGTCGAGAAGCCGGCGAGCTCTGTGGGGCTGCGCTTCGAGGCCGGCCTGGTCGACCTGATCGTCGCCGACGCCGTCACCGCCTCCGGACCGCATGCCGCCAAGGCGCGCGGCACCGTGCTGCCCCTGTTGGAGTTCGCGCTCACGCAGCTGTGGGAGCGGCGGGCCGACGGCCTGCTGGCCCATCATGCCTACCACCAGATCGGCCGGGTGACCGGCGGGCTCTCGCAATGGTGCGACCGAGCGGTGGAGGAGTTGGACGGCGACCTCCAGCCAGTCGCCGAGACCGTGGTCACCGCCCTTGTCCACCTCGGCGTGGAGGCCGACGGCGTGCCGCACAGCCGGCGGCGGAGGAGGATCGCCGAGCTGCGCGCGGCCGGCGAGGCCGGTGGGGTGGACAAGGTCGTGGCGCACCTGACGGCGAGAAGGCTGCTGGTGACCAGCCGCCAAGACGGCCAAGAGATCGTCGAGCTGATCCACGACGCGCTGATCCGCCAGTGGCCGAAGCTGGGTGAGTGGCTGGAAGAGGACCAGGCGTTTCTGGTGTGGCGGCAGCGGGTCGAAGACCAGGCTGCCGCGTGGATCTCCAGCGCACCCGACGAGAGCCGGCTCCTGCGGGGCCAGCAGCTGGCGGAGGCCGAGGGGTGGAGCACGCGGCACCCCGCGCGGCTTTCCAGCCAGGTCACCGGGTTCGTGGGCGAAAGCCAACGGTTGCAAGGGCGAGAGCAGGAGCGTGATCGACTGCGCCTCCGGCGGCTGCGCCTGCTGAGCGCCGTCCTGGCTGGGGTCCTCGCGCTGGCTCTGGTGGCCACGGCGGTGGGCGTGTGGCAGAGCTGGACCGCCCGGGAGGCGCTTGATCTGGCGACCGCTCGGCAGTTCGCCAGCCGAGCGGCGGCGAACATGGACCAGCAGCCACTGTCGCTCCTGCTCAGCTTGGAGAGTCTGCGCCTGACCCCGACCGACGAGGGGCGCGCCGCGCTGCTGCGGGGAGTGCTGGAGCCACGTCGCAACGCCGTCGCGCTCGTCGGCCACGCTGGCGGGGTCTACGGGGTGGCGTTCAGCCCGGACAGCGCGATGGTGGCCGCTGGCAGCGCTGACCGGACCGTGCGCTTGTGGGACGCTCGGACCGGCGAGCCGATCGGCCGTCCCCTCACCGGCCACGACAACACCGTCCGGGGGGTGGCATTCAGCCCCGACGGGACGCGTGCTCGCCTCGGCCAGCGAAGACGGCACGGTGCGCCTGTGGAACGTTGCGACGGGCGCACTGATCGGCCGGCCCCTGACCGGCCATGAAGATCAGGTCGAGGCGGTGGCGTTCAGCCCGAACGGCGAGATGCTTGCCACCGCCAGCATCGACAGGACGGTGCGGCGGTGGGACGCCGTCACCGGGGAGCCGATCGGGCAGCCCCTGGTCGGCCATGACGATCAGGTCGAGGCGGTGGCGTTCAGTCCGGACGGACGCCTGATCGCCTCGGCCAGCGAGGACAGGACGGTGCGGCGGTGGGACGCCGCCACCGGAGAGCCGATCGGGCAGCCCCTCGTCGGCCATGACGATCAGGTCGAGGCGGTGGCGTTCAGCCCGGACGGACGCGTGATCGCCTCCGGCAGCGAGGACAGGACGGTGCGGCGGTGGGACGCCGCCACCGGCGAACCGATCGGGCAGCCCCTCGTCGGCCATGACGATCAGGTCGAGGCGGTGGCGTTCAGCCCGGATGGCGGGGTGCTCGCCTCGGCCGGCCTTGACAACACGGTGCGCCTGTGGGACGCCGCCACCGGCGAGCCGATCGGGCAGCCCCTGGCCGGCCACACCGACCAGATCGACGGGGTGGCGTTCAGCCCGGACGGACGCCTGATCGCCTCCGGCAGCGCTGACCGGACCGTGCGCCTGTGGGACGCGCACGCTGGCGAACCGATCGGCCCGCGCCTGACCGGTCATATCGAATCGGTCGATGGGCTGGCGTTCAGCCCGGACGCACGCGTGATCGCCTCGGCCAGCGGGGATGAGACGGTGCGCCTGTGGGACGCGCGCACCGGCGAGCGGATCAGGTCGCTCACCGGTCATGCCACAGGGGTTGGGGCGGTGGCGTTCAGCCCGGACGGACGCGTGGTGGCTTCCGGCGGTCGTGACCGGATAGTGCGGCTGTGGGACACTGCCACGGGCGAGCCGATCGGTGAGCCCCTGATCGGCCATGACAACTGGGTCGTAGGGCTGGCCTTCAGCCCAGACGGCGCCAGGCTCGCCTCCGGCAGCGCCGATGGGACAGTGCGGCTGTGGGACGTCGCGAGCGGCGCACAGATCGGGCAGCCCCTGATCGGCCACACCGACTCGGTCCTGGATGTGGCATTCAGTCCCGATGGCACGATGATCGCCTCGGCCAGCGGCGATGAGATGGTGCGGCTGTGGAACGCGGGCACCGGCGCGCCGGTCGGTCAGCCCCTCGACGGGCACACCGACGAGGTCACGAGGGTGGCGTTCAGCCCGGACGGCAGGGTGATCGCCTCTGGTGGCGATGACCGGACGGTGCGCCTGTGGGACGCTCGGACCGGCGGGCTGATCGGCCGGCCCCTCACTGGCCTCACCGGCACCGTCCGGGAGGTGGCGTTCAGCCCCGACGGCAGGATCGTCCTCGCCGCTGGCGAAGACGGGACGGCGCTCCGGTGGAACGCCGGCACCGGCCAGCCGATCGGCCAGCCGCTGACCAGCTACACCGACAAGGTCGACGGGGTGGCGTTCAGCCCGGACGGTGCGATGGTCGCCGCCGCCGGCACCGACCAGACGGTGCGGCTGTGGCCGCTCAGTATCGACGCGTGGATCCGCCACGCCTGCGCGCTGGCCGGCCGCAACCTGACCCGGCGGGAGTGGGACGAGTACCTGGGCTCTGACCGGCCGTACGTGCGCACCTGTCCCGACTTCCCTCCCGGCTTGGGCGCTGAGGGGTGACAGGATGGGGGGCGTGTACCGGTTCCTGCGCAGTCCCCGATGGCTGGTCGCGCACGTGCTGCTCGTCACCTCTAGCGGGGGCTTCGCCCAGGCCCGACGAGCCATGGACGGGAGAGACGGTCGCGCGCGGAGTTGACCGCGGTCTTGTGCTGGATCCGCGCAGCATGCTGCGCGGATCCAGCGACCCACCCAGAGGACGTGACTGCGGCACGTGCAACCCGACCCCACCAGACGTGACTCCAGGGCTCCTGACATGGTGCGATGATTCGTGCGGTCATCCAGTGGGCTCCCCACGTATGCTCTCGCGCATCTGCGTGAGCCGATGTGCGGGAATGGGCGTATACGCCCGCCACGGCGCGTCCGGC
>JBOGEA010000171.1:0-12365 GCA_050743205.1 Egibacteraceae bacterium
CCCACAGCCGTACCGTGCCGTCGTCGCTGGCCGAGGCGACCAGGCTCTGCCCGTCGATGATGACCGGGCACAACGCGCTGACCTTACCGGTGTGGCCCTCCAGGCGGCGCCGGTGTTCGCCGGTGACGGGATCCCAGATCAGCACCGTGCCGTCGTCGCTGGCCGAGGCGACCAGGCTCTGCCCGTCGATGATGACCGGGCACAACGCGCCGACCCAGTAGGAGGGGCCTGTGCGGATGCGCTGTAGCTGCTGACCGGTGGCGGGATCCCAGATCCACACTGTCCAGTCGTAGCCTACGCCAGCGGAAACGAGCATCGACTGGCCGTCGATGGTGACCGGGCACATTGCCCGAACCCTATTGGTGTCGCTGAGGATGTGCGACGACTGTTGGCCGGTGGCGGGGTCCCAGATCTGCACCGTGCCGTACTCACCGGCAGAGGCGAACAGGGGCTGCCCGCCGACGGTGATCGGACACAGCTCGTGGGCCCAGCCTTCGCGGCCGGTGAGGGAAAGCGGTTGTCGGCCGGTGGCCGGCTCCCAGATCCGCACCGTGTGGTCGGCGTAGCTAGCGGAGACGAGCATGGCGTGCCCGTCGATGATGACCGGGCACAACGCGTCGACCCCGCGGGTGTGGAGGTCAAAGGTGTACCGCTGTTGGCCCGTGGCGGGGTCCCAGATCCTCACGGTGTGGTCGTAGCTGGCGGAGGCGAGCATCACGTGCCCATCGACGGTGACCGGGCACAACGCGTTGACCCCGCCGGTGTGGCCCTCCAGGCTGCGCACCTGCTCGCCGGTGGCGGGGTCCCACAGCCGCACCGTGCGGTCGTCGCCGGCGGAGGCGAGCAAGGGCTGCCCATCGACGGTGACTGGGCACAACGCGTTGACCCCGCCGGTATGACCCTTGAGGCTGGCCCGCTGCTCGCCGGTGGCGGGGTCCCAGATCCGCACCGTGCCGTCGTCGGCGGAGGCGAGCAAGGGCTGCCCATCGACGGTGACTGGGCACAACGCGTTGACCCCGCCGGTGTGGCCCTCCAGGCTGCGCACCTGCTCGCCGGTGGCGGGGTCCCACAGCCGCACTGTGCGGTCCTCGCCGGCGGAGGCGAGCAAGGGCTGCCCATCGACGGTGACCGGGCACAACGCCCGAACCTGACCGGTATGGCCCTCCAAGACGGCATGCTCGGGACTGGGTGCCACGGCCGCCCAGCGGGCTCGGTAAGGCAAGGGCGATGGGCGATCCCGGTACGCGTGGCCGAGGCGTTCCAGCGCCTCGGTCACGGTGAACAATGCGGCGCGGTCCGCGGGTTCTGCGTCGATGGCCCCGAGGGTCAGGCGCAACAGCCGCGAGCGGTCTTGGCCGGCAGGAGTGGCCGCTCGACCAACGGCGGGGGTCAGACGCCGGAGGTCTGCATAGAGCAGGTAGTCGTCGTCGGTCAGCAGCTCGTCGACCAGGCCGGCGCGGACCGCGTGGCCGGGGAGCGAACGGAAGACGTACGCGGGTGCGCGGTCCCAGCCGGCACGAGCGCCGTAGGCGTGGAACGCCCGGGTGAGCGTGCGCTCGTCGTCTTCGACCGGAGCCACGTCCGCTCGTGCTCTGACCAGCGCATCGCTCAGCGCCTGGTGGAACAGCCGGTAGGTGGTGCCGGCCGACTCGACCAGGAAGTTCGCGGCTGGTCCCCTGGCGAAGCGGCTCAGGCGCTCGGCCGGTACCGCGCTGCCGTGCAGCGCGTGGACGGCGGTCTGCCACAGCTCGGGGGTCAGGCCTGGGGCCTCGGCGAACGCCAGCGCGGTGAGCGCGTCCCGGGCCGTGATCTCGTCGAGGGAGCGCACTCGCTCGAGGTACCGGTCCAGCGCCGCGTCCACGGTCCCGGTGAACGTGACCTCATCAGGGTCGACGGCGGCGGCGTCGTGCAGGCCGTGGTCTCGCGCGATCAGCCCGGCGACCAGGAAGTTGCCCTCGGCCAGCGCGGCGATTCGCTCGGCCACCGGTGCCGCCACGGCGTCGTCGTCATAGGGGTTGCCCGGCCGCTCGTCCCCTCGCAGTTGCAGGGTAGCCAGCGCGTACGCGGTGAGGTCCTCGATCGCGAAGTACTCCGGGGTGTCGAGGTCGATCCGCGCGCACACGGGACCAAACAGCCGCAGAAGGTCCCCGGCGTCATCACGTGGCCGGGTCCCGACCACCACCTGGGCACCGACGTCCGCGCAAATCTCGGCGATCGGCAGTGCCACACGGGTGATGATGGCTCTGGCCTGGGCAGGGTCGGCCGCCTCGTCCAGCGCGTCGATCACCACGTTGAACCGCCTCCCGCGGCGGTCGGCCAGCACGTCGTGCAAGCCGGTCACGAAGTCGTCCAAGCGCTCCGCCAGCGGCGCCGAGGCCGCCCGGGCGATCTCCATCGCGACGTCGAGGGCGGTCTTGCCCTTCGCGTGGACGGCACAGCCGACCGAACCCACCGTCGCCCGCACGGCGTCGTCACCTTCTGGTAAGGCTGCGGCGACACCGGCGTCCGCGGTGGCCACGACCCGGCCGAGCACCGCGGACTTGCCCACCCCGGGCGAGCCGGTCACGACTAGCACCTTGCGGTCCGGACGGTCCCGGTCCAACCAGGCCACGATCTCGGTCAGCGCGGCGCGGCGGCCGCGGAACCGGAACCCGCGCTCGGCGTCCACGGATACGCCTCGCGCGCGCGGCTTCCAGTGACGGCGGGCCTCCGCGTCCGTCTCGAGGGCCCAACCCCACGCGGACAGCGCGATCTCACTGGCAGCCGCCACCGGCCACTCGGTCAGGCGCCAGAGTTTCTCGTCCGGCAGGCACTGGTCGGCGTGGTACAAGGCGATCGCTTGTCCGTCACCGCGGTCGTTGGCCGCACCGACGACCCCGATGACCGCGCCGTAGTCGGGTGACCACAGCCCACCACCGCTGAACCCGGGCTGGACGTGGTAGCGCGACTCGGCATCGAGCCGGACCCAGCCGTACCCCAGCGACGCCCCGATCACGCCGTCCGCCGAGTTGCCGCGCGGCTTGTAGTCGGCGAACCCGAACGCCCACCAGCGGCGATCCACCACGTCCGCCGGGCGCGGCCGGAGTAACCGAGCCGGGATCACACCAGCCGGGACCGGCTCATCCAGCTCGAGCACCGCCAGGTCCGCCAGCGACTGGCTGGCGATCCGCACCTCCCGCACCTGGCAACGGGGCCCGAACGGGTTGTCGGCCTTGGGGAAGGCCACCCACAGCTGAGGCCGACCGCTCACGACGTGCTCACACGTCAGGACACGGCGCTCGTCGATCACCACCGCAGCGCCCAACGGGACGTAGTCGTCCCGTGACGCGTGGATCGCGGCGACCCAGGCGTCGCTCGACGGCGCGACCTCGCCGCTCACGGACCGGGAGCCGCCCCCGGCCTCCAGGTCAGGGTGATCTCGAAGTTGCCCTCGCTGGCGGCCTTGGCCACCAGCCAGCTCATCGTCCCGCTGACCTTGACGCCGAACTTCAGCTCGACCTCGTCCGGCCTGCATTCTTTGACCTTGTCGAGGACGACCTTGGCGCCCTCGACGGCCGGACCGACCGCCTCACGCAGCTTCCCGACGATCTCGTCGGGACCTGCGGGTCGGAAACCCTCGCTCGGCTCGACCTCGAAGCGCACGACGGTCCCGTCGTCCAGCGTGTACCTCACCACCGGCGCGGGCATGCCTGAAGCATAAGGTCATCAGGCCTCTACCGGGAGCAGCACGCGCATCGTGGTGCCGCGCCCGGGCTCGCTGTCGACCGTGATCCGGCCGGCGTGGGCCTCGACGAGGGTCTTGGCGATCGCGAGGCCCAGGCCCGCGCCGCCCGAGTCCGCGGACTTCACGAACCGGTCGAAGATGTGCGCGGCCTCGGCGGCGGGGATGCCGGCACCCGTGTCCGAGACGGTCAGTGCCACCCCGCCGTCGCAAGGGGCGGCGACGATCTCCACGGCACCACCGGGCGGGGTGTGGCGCAGGGCGTTGGACAGCAGGTTCGACAACACCTCACCGATCCGGACTGGGTCCACGTCCAGCGATGGCAGCCCTGGCGCGACGCGCGACGACAGCCGCACCTGTTCTGCCTGCGCCGCAGCGCGGAACCCCGCCACCGCGTCCTCCACCAGCGCGGACGGCGCGACCGGCTCGCGGTACAGCTTCAGGGCACCTGCCTCCGCGGTGCTGAGCAGCTGCAGGTCATCGAGGAGGCGGGACATGACCGCTGTCTCCTCCAGCACACGGGCCAGCCCCGCCTCGTCGCGGGGATAGACGCCGTCACGCATGGCCTCGACGTTGCCGCGGATCACCGACAACGGGGTCCGCAGCTCGTGCGCGATATCGGCGAGCAGGTCACGGCGGCGGCGCTCGTTGGACTCCAGGCGCTCGACCATCGTGTTGAACGCGCCCGCCAGGCGCCGCGTCTCCCACGGGCCGCGCCTCATGACCCTGGCGCGGTAGTCGCCAGCGGCGACGCGCTCGGCGGCCTCCATGACCTCCCCGATCGGCGCCGCCATGCGGCGCACCGAGCGGCCGATCACCGCGACCGCCACCAGGACCAGCACGAGCCCGGCAGCGGCGGCGGGGACGAGCACACCTCGGCGCCCGCCGATCCCCAGCGCGCCGGAGATGACCACCACCGCCAGCGCGCTCGCGGCGAAGATCAGCCCCAGCAAGACGGCGAACAGGACGCCGAGACGGCGGGCGAACCCGCGGCCCCTGCCACCCCAAGGGCCGCCCCCAGGACCGCCCCAGTGCCCGCCGCCCTTCGGCGGGAACGGCTCGTTCTCCGGCCACCATGGCGGCCGGAACCCGGGGCCCGCAGCAGGAGCCGCGGATCCGGGCCTGGACGCTGTCGACGCGTCCGGGGGCGGGCATCTACGCCTCGGCGAACCGGTATCCGACGCCATGAACGGTGAGCAGGTAGCGGGGCCGCTGCCCCGGCGGCTCGATTTTCTTGCGGATGTTCTTCACGTGCGCGTCGATCGCGCGCTCGTAGGTCTCGAACGCGACGCCGTGCAGCGCGTCCAGCAACTGCCCGCGGGTGAAGACGCGGCCAGGCTCGCGGGCCAGCACGTGCAGCAGCTCGAACTCGGTGGCGGTCAACTCGACCGGCCGCCCGCCAACCTGCACCTGCCTGCGTCGCAGGTCGATCTCCACGTCGGCGACCCGCACGCGGTCCCCCTCCCCAGGCGACGCGCCCGTGCGGCGCAGCACCGCCCGGACGCGGGCGACCAGCTCTTTAGGGCTGAACGGCTTGACCACGTAGTCGTCGGCGCCCAGCTCCAGGCCGACGACCCGGTCGGTCTCGTCGCCGCGCGCGGTGAGCATCACGATCGGGACCGCCGAGGACCGGCGCAGCTCCCGGGTGACGTCCAGCCCGTCCCGGCCCGGCAGCCCCAGATCGAGCACCACCAGGTCGGGTGGGTGGCGGCGCGCGCTCGCGAGCGCGCCCTCGCCGTCGTGCACCACGGTGACGGCGAACCCGGCATGCGCAAGGTAGTCACGCACCAGCTGCGCGATCTTGCGCTCATCCTCGACGACCAGGATCGATTTCATCGTTGTAGCCCCAGGCTGGCGAACCGGCGGGCGGGGGCAACCCCCCACCCCGCGCCGCTCGTTGCTAGCGGTCCTCGGCGCTCGCCGGCTCGTGCTGGCGTCGATGCCAGTCATCGAGATGTCCGGGCCCTGGGCCCCAGCCGCGACGGCGCCGGCCGAGCGCCGAGAGCCCGAACACGATCAGCCCGATCCACAGCAGCCCGAACGGGAAGAAGCCGAACCCCGGCCCATAGCCGTACCCACGCCCAAACCCGGGCCCAAGCACGCGGACGACGTCGGCGTCGCCTTCCCCGGCGCCCTCGGACACCACCACGCCGTAGCCGCGCCCGAACCCGGGCCCGTCGATCGGCACAAGCTGACCACTGGCTTCCAGCTGCTCCGCGACTCCCCGTGAGAGTCCCACGTGGTAGGCGCCGAGCCCGATCCCCGCGAGGAGGACCACCACCGCCACACCTATCACCACATTCCGTCGCATCGATCTTCCTTCTTCTCAGGTTTTTGATGACACCCCCGAGACTGCGGCCCGAATGTGGAGACAGTGTGAAGAGGGTGCGGAGACCTCGGGACCGAGGCCGCGGGCTGCCGCCCCGACACGCTGAACACCCGTGACGAAGGAGGACACATGACCATTCTCGTGACCGGAGCCACCGGCCAGGTCGGCCGGAACGTGGTGGAGCAGCTCGCCCGGGCGGGCGAGCGGGTGCGGGCCATGACCCGCACACCGGAGAGTGCCCGGCTGCATCCCGCGGCCGAGGTGGTGCGCGGCGACCTCGACCAGCCCGAGTCCCTGACGGACCTTCTGAAGGGCGTCGACCGCATGTACCTGTTCCCGTGCCCGGGCACGGCGCGGGAGATCGTCGACCTCGCGAGGCGGGCCGGCGTGCGGCGCATCGTGGTGCTGTCGTCCGGATCCGTCGCCGCCGGGTACGACACGGACTACCAGTACCCGGTGGAACAGGCCGTGGAGGCGTCCGGGCTGGAGTGGACGCACCTGCGGCCCGGCGAGTTCATGTCGAACAAGCTGTACCTGTGGGGGCCGTCGATCCGCGCGGAGCGGGTCGTGCGGTATACCAACCCCGACCTCCCGGCGAACCCGATCCACGAGGCGGACATCGCCGCCGTCGGCGTCGCCGCGCTGCTGGAGGACGGGCACACCGGCCAGGCATACCTCATGTCCGGGCCCGAGGTGATCACCCAACGCGAGCAGGTCCGGCTCATCGGCCAGGCCCTGGGCGAGGAGGTCCGGTTCGAGGAGGTCACGCCCGGGGAGGGGCGGCGGATCTTGAGGTCGTACGGCGGGTGGGCCGCGGCCAACGCGGACTTCCTCATGGGCTTCGAGGGCTTCTCGGTGGGTTCGGACGGCCTGGAGCTCTCGGCATCGGCGGAGGACCTGGCCGAGATGATGCGGCCGCTGCCGACCGTCGAGCAGGTGCTGGGCAGGCCGGCCCGCCCGTTCGCGGAATGGGCGCGGGACCGCGTGGACGACTTCCGCTGACCGCGGCGTCTCAGCGTTCGGCGAGGGCGTCGAGGGCGTCGGTGACGACTTCGGCACGGGACAGCATGGGCGCGGCCTCTGCCAGCCGTTCCGCCACGGCGGCGCTGAGCCGTGTGCGGATCTCCCGCGGCCGGCGGCTCAACCGGGCAGCGGCGTCCGCCGCCAAGGCAGGAGCGGCCGGGTCGGTGTCCCCCGCGACGAGGATGGTGAGCGCGGGGTGGAGCTGCCCCTCGCCGGCCAGTAGCTCGGCGGCGTTGCGCAGCGTCGTCCACGCTTGCGTCCAGCTGCCAGTGCGCGGCCAGTACAGGATCGCGTCCCGGTAGGCGGCGCGGGCGGTCTCCGGCTGGCCGGTTCGTGTGGCGCAGGAGGCGAGGGTCACCCGTGCGACCCCTTCGACGAAGGAGGCCCCGCTGGCCCGCGCGAGCTCGATGGCTGCCTCCAGGTGCACGATGGCTCGCTCTGGTGCGGTCGGCGCGGTCAGCTCGCCGCGGACGTAGGCCGCGTAGGCGCGTCCGGTCGGGGCTCCCGCATCCGTGGCGAGCTCCTCGGCCTCGGTGAGCAGCTCGTTCGCCTCGCTGCTCTGACCGGCGTAACCGGCAGCCAGCGCCGCAGTCGCGAACATGGCGGCTCGCGTGAGCCCTGGAGGCGATGTGCGGGCGGCGCCGCGCAGCAGGCGCACTGCCTCGTCGTGCTGGCCGCCGAAGAGGGCGACCACGCCGGCGACGCCGTTCGCCGCGGCACGGCCGAGGTCGTCGCGCGCTGCTCCCCGCGCTCGCCGCGCCAGATCTCCGGCGAGGTCCTGCCGGCCGAGCCGCCAGGCGCCCCGCGCGGCGGCGGCAAGGCTCAAGCTCGCCTCGGGGAGGTCAGCGAGGCCGGGCAGCTCTGCGGTCTCCAGCGCCCAGGACCACACCTCGGACTGCTCTCCCCACAGCGAGAAGTCGTCGAGCCCCGCGCTCAGCCGGGCCAGCCCCGAGAGGTCCCGCCGCTCGAGGAGGTGTCGGCGCGCGGCGCGAAGGATAGGCAGCGCGGCAACGGTCCGCCGGTGCCATGCCGGCTCCTCCGGCGTCGACAGGCCGTCACGCGCACGCTCCACGAAGCGCATCCCCCACGCGGCCAGCGCGCCTCCCGCGATCGCCGTTTCCCCGCGCTCGTCCAGCTGCTCTCGCCCGAACGCCCGGATGCTGTCGAGCATCCGGTAGCGGACCCCGGACCCGTCACCGCGGTCGGCGACCAGCATGGAGCAGTCCACCAGCGTGGCGGCTACCCGCGCGGGGCGGGGCACGCCCTCCCGCAGGCAGACCGCCTCGACGACGTCGAGGTCGAAGCCGTCGGGAACCACTGCGAGCAGGCGGAACAGCCGTTGCACGTCGGGTTCGAGCAGCTCGTACGACCACGCGATGATGCTCCGCAGGGTCGCGTGCCGGCCCGCTCGGTCCGCGACGCCCGGTCCCGCGTCGAGCCGCATGTCGGGTCGCTCGCGCAACCCCTCGAATCCGACTGCCGGCAGCCAGGCCGCGGCGAGCTCGATGGCCAGGGGAAGGCCGTCCAGCGCGTGGCACAGCTCGGCGACGTCTCCGATGGCGTGGCCGGGCACGCCGGCGCGGCGGCGGGGGTTGAGCGAGTCGAGGGGATCCTGGGGCACCAGCTGCACGCGGCGGCGTTGATCGGGTGGGCGGTGCCGGGCCTCGGCCGCCGCCTCAAGCCCGGCCACCCGCACGGAGCCCCCTCTGGCCGGTGCAGGCCGGTCACGCAGCGGGCGATCGTTGTCTTACCCGATCCCGACGCGCCCACGAGCGCGACGCATTCTCCGGGATCGACGCGGAACGAGACCTCGGCGGCGGCCACGACGGCGCGGCGGCCGGCGTGGTGCCGGGCGACCAGTCCGCGCACCTCCAGCGCCGCCGTCGCGGGCTCGGTGCGCAATGGTCCGCGGCCGGTGGCGCGAGCGAGGTCAGGATAGATGGCCACGGCGAACGGGTGTAGGGTTCCGCGGCCGGCTGAGGAGCTGACCGGGCGCATCGAGGCGGTGCGCGCTCAGGCGGTCTCCGCGACGGCCAGACGGCGGTCGCCCGGCGACCGCCGACCTGAGCTTTGAGCTGGCGCCTGGTGAGCACGTGGCGTTGGTGGGGCGCTCCTGCGCCGGCAAGAGCACGGTCGTCGCCCTGCTCATGCGCTTCTTCGACCCGTCCGCCGGGCGGATCGAGGTCGGCGACCGCGACAGCGGCGCCTACCTGCACAGGTTCGCCTGGGTCCCGATCGTGCGTCACCAGATGGTCAAAGGGGCAGCGTCCATGGACGATCCTGCCCTGGCCGACTACTGGGCCAACCGGCGGCGCAAGAGCAGACCCCCGCTGAGCAGGCGCACCCTGCGCCTGCTTCAGGCGCAGAACGGACGCTGTCC
Source organism: Egibacteraceae bacterium (assembly GCA_050743205.1). Taxonomy (GTDB): domain Bacteria; phylum Actinomycetota; class Nitriliruptoria; order Euzebyales; family Egibacteraceae; genus JBOGED01. The sequence goes on from JBOGEA010000171.1 coordinate 9,454, forward strand.
GCTGTGCGGGGATTACCTGTTGTACGCCGACCATCAGCCGCGATCTGCTTGCGAATGGGAGCAGTGGCTGCGCACGACCCAGATGGCGATACGCAACCACCATATCGACCATTGGGAACCGCACGGCATGACGGACGAGTCCAAACTCCATCTCGTACACGCCTACTGTCAACGGCGGCGCACCGCCGCACATGACGGTGACACAGCGCTTCTGCCAGCCTGCCAGCCCTAGGGCTTGCTTGAGCCGTGTGCCGCGATGAGTGGCACGCACGGTTCTGAGGGGGCTCCGGCGCAGCAATGCGCCGGAGCTACCCGGCAATTGGGTGTATTAGTCCTACGGCGTTGGCGCAGATCGAACGGGCCAAGGCGGTCTGCCGAGACTGCCCGGTCGCCACGCAGTGTCTCGCCTGGGCGTTGCAGACCCGCCAAGACGCCGGCGTCTGGGGCGGGCTGACCGACGACGACGAGCGGCGCGCCCTACGCCGCAGCCGCCAGCGCCGCAACCGCAGCGCGAGCTGACCGCACCGCGCGCCTCACGGGAACCGCGACGCAGGCCTTCGAGTGGGCTCGAGCGAGAATGCCTTCCCATGAGCGAAATCAGCGTTGGCGTACTTGCCGATCGTGACCTGCTCGTCGGGCTGGCGGGCCTTCCGGTGTACCTGCGAGGTGTCGACTACCACGCGGATCACCGCGTCGAGCTGGTCGACCTGCTGGCTCACCGCGTGACCGCCAGGGTCACGGGGACGTCTCCCTACGAGGTCGTGCTGCGCGTCGTCGACGGGGTCTTGGCGTGGTCGTGCACCTGCCCGTACGCCGAGGACGGCTCGTTCTGCAAGCACGCGGTGGCGGCCGCGCTCGCCTGCCGCGCGCCGCGTTACCGCTCTGTGGCGCACGAACCTCCCACACCGTCCGATGGCGAGCTGCGCGCGGCGCTCCTGCGCCAGCCGCCCGAGGCGCTGGTCGGGCTGCTCATCGAGGAGGCGGCAGGAAATCCCCTGCTCGCGGCCCGGCTGGCCGCAGCAACCGCGGGAGACTCGGGAGCCGACCTCCAGCCGTTCGTCGCGCTGCTCGACGACGCGCTCACCCCGTACGACGACTTCATCAGGTACCAAGAGGTGCCTGGGGTCGCCTCGCAGGTGAAGAAGGCGCTCGAGGAGCTGGGCGGCCTGTACGAGTCGGGGCACGCTGCCGCGGCGGTCGACCTGGCCGAGCATGCGCTGCGCGGGCTCGAGGAGCTGCTCGGCATGGCCGACGACTCCCACGGCTATCTCGGTGGGCTGCTCCACGACGCCCAAGACCTGCACCTGAGGGCGTGCGCCGGCGCGGTGCGCTCGGGCGACCTGGACCCCGTCGAGCTCGCCGAGCGGCTGTTCGCCTGGGAGCTGTCGAGCGACTGGGAGGTGTTCCTGGGGGCCGGGGCGACCTACGCCGAGGTGCTGGGCGAGGCGGGACTGCCCGCTACCGGGCGCTCGCGGCGCGGGTGTGGGCCAAGTTGGCGACGCGTGGCCCTGGGGAAGGGCGCGTCTTCGAGGAGCGCAGCCACCGTTTCAGGATCACCACGATGATGGAGGCGCTCGCCCGCGATCTCGACGAGCTGATCGCCGTGAAGAGCAGGGACCTCTCGACCGCCTACGACTTCCTGCAGATCGCCGAGGCGTGCCGCGAGGCTGGCGAGGACGACCGCGCCCTCGAGTGGGCGGAGCGCGGCGTCTCCAGCTTCGGGCAGCGTTGCGACGGGCGCCTGCGGGACTTCCTGGCCGAGGAGTACCAGCGGCGGGACCGCCATGGCGAGGCGTTGGACCTTGCCTGGGCCGTGCTGGCCAGCCGACCTTGCCTCGACACCTACAAGAGGCTGCGCGAACGAGCGGAGCGTGCCGGCCAGTGGCCGTCCGGGCGGCAGCGCGCGCTTGACGCCCTGCGCGGCGCCGGTCACGACAGCTCCACCCTGGTCGAGGTGCTGCTGTGGGAGGACGAGCCTGATGCCGCGTGGTCCGAGGCGCGCCGCGCCGGGTGCACCCCCGCGCTGTGGCTGCGCCTGGCCGACGCACGCGCGGACACTCATCCCCTCGACGCCGCCGCCGTCTACCGCGACCGCTTGGAGCCGACGATCGCGCTCACCAACAACCAGGCCTACGAGGACGCGGTCAGGCTGCTCGGCCGCCTGCGTGACTGCCTGGCCGCCGCCGGCCGGCCCGGCGAGTTCGCGCAGGTCGTCGCCGAGATCCGCGCCACCCACAAGCGCAAGCGCAACCTCATGGCCCTGCTCCAACGCGCCGGCTGGTAAGCGGCCAGTCATCAACGTGCGCAGCAACTCGCCGAGCATCCACCCCCGAACTCGCGGAACTCACCGCCCAGCACGGCGCCGGTCAACCCGAGTTTGACCTCGTAGAAGGCCGCCTCCCGTGCGGCCCGCGCGCTCGTCACGGCATGCAGGCAGGCCAGCAGCTCGCGCCCACCTCGGCCTAGCCCCCAATGCTGGTGTCTTTAGGGGTTTGCGCTGCTCAGGGCAGTATGGGCGTGGGTGGGTGGGGCCGGCTGGTCGGAGGGCAGGATCTCCAGGGTGTCGGCTGATGGTCGAGGGGGCTGTGGCTGGTTGCGGTGACAGGCTCGTTTGACGGGGTAGTCAGACATCTTGCGTTTGACGACCCGGGGGTTGGTCCGGCCCCGACGGGCGGGCAGCAGACGGCAGCGGATCTCGGAGGCGGCCCGGGTGAACGCGTCTACCAGGCGTTTAGGGGGAAAAGCCGCCTGGTCGGTGACCTGGCGGCGGATGACGCGCAGCGATTGGATGAACGATAGGCGGTCGGGGTCTTCCTCGGCGTCGAGGGCCACGGTGTGCATCAACTCGCGGATCGCCCAGTGGACCAGCGGGAAGGCCCACAGCTCCTGCTCGACGCCCTCGGGGGACTTGG
>JBOGEA010000172.1:0-12305 GCA_050743205.1 Egibacteraceae bacterium
CCTCGGGGCTGCCCCTCGGGCTGGTTTTGCGATGGGGGCCGGGCATGTTGGCCCGCTGGTGCGGGCATCGCTGTGGTCTTGGAACCCCAGGAGCTGGCCGCCGCCGAGCGGCCCGCCTGATCTTGGTGAGGTGACGCGACGAGTCGCCACAGCGGAGGTACTCCGCCGTCGTGTGTTCTCTTCGGGTGGGTGGGGGAGGTTGGTGCGGTCGCGGTTCAGGCGGCCCTTGTTTCCGGGGGACTCCCCCGCCCCCCTGGCCGCCCGAACCGTGCTCCGCTACGATTCGCCCGTGACTCAAGGCCGCGATTTTCACACACGTTCGTAGCCGATGCGTCCCGCCACGACGATCGCCATCACTCTCCTGATGCTCGTGATCATCGCGGCCACCATCGCCCAGCTGCTGGTCTCACGCTGACCCGCGGACAAGCCCTCGGCAGTCCAGCGTCGCCGCAGCCACACCGCATCCCAGGCCTGGTGATGAGCACATCGTGACAGATGTGGCTGGAACTGCTCATTCGTCCGGAAGTGCACAAGTTCAACGCCGCGCGCTCCGTGCCCTCAGCGCTCCCACGGCTCTTCATCGATCGCCTCCATCGCCAGCCGCATGGCGTCGCGCAGCTCCGCCTCGCTTTCGGGCTGCTCGACGAATCGAGAGGCTGTTGGCCGAGGCGGGCAAGGATGCCCGGGCACCGACGACGCTGCGGAGGATCGCGAGCTGGGCACGGTTTGCCGCATATGACCTGAATTGGCGGACCGAGATGATCGTCAAGGCTGACAATGCTGTCAGGTTGGATCACGGCATGGCCAGCTTGACGTTCGCCTCTCCAAGGTGGGCGGGCCTTGATGCCCCCACGGCGAGCTCGGCTTGGGTCGCGCTGGTCCCGCTATTTGAGATCTTGGCGTTTTGGGGCTTCGTGTCCGACGGTCCTGAGCAGGTAAAGGCCTGGTGGGAGAGCTTGGACGCTCGGACGCGGCAGAAGCTGATCGATGAGTATCCACAGCTGATCAGTGGCCTCGTTGGCCTCCCCATTTCCGTTCGCAACGCAATCAACAAGCGGCAGGCGCAGAATCGCCTTGCGGAACTCGAGGCCGAGTTGGAGTCCCTCCCCGCGGGTTCCGATCGCCGGCAGCATCTGGTGGAGCTGATCAAGTCACATAAACGGATGCTGCAGGGCGACGTGACGCTTCTGCAGTACGACTCAACAGGTGATGGCAGAGCCGTTGCAGTGATCGGCGACATTGAAAACGCTGAGCATGTCGGGGTCTTTGTTCCGGGTATGAATACTGATATGGGCGACGTTCACGGCCAGATAAAGCAAGCAGCGCGGTTGCAGCAGAGGGCCAAAGACATGGCTGCCGGTGAGTCAGTGGCCACGGTGATGTGGTTAGGTTATGACACACCAGAAGGCGCTTCAGCGGGTGGGGGCAAGGCGGCTGGAGAGGGCAAGAGCGCCCTTCTGCAGTTTGTCAATACGGAGATCCCGGCGGTTAATCGGCATGGCGAAGGGGCTCATGTGACCGTGGCAGCGCACAGCTATGGGTCGGTCTCGGTCGGCCTGGGCGCCCAAGAAGGCCTTAAGGCCGACGATCTGGTGTTGGTCGGCTCGCCCGGAGTTCGCGCGCGCCGCGCCGAGCAGTTGGGCGACCCGGCCCATGTATGGGTTGGCGCTGCCCCTGACGATCCGATCCCGCGTCTACCCTTCCACGGACCGAACCCGGCAGACGAGTCCTTCGGCGCACGCCGGTTCGACACCGCGACAGCATCAGGACACAGCGACTACTATGGCGGCCACAAGGACGGTCGTCAGAACGAGTCGTCGCGGAACACTTCCCGGATCATCGCTGGCCGCTATGGCGACGTATCCCCATTTCCGTCCACCCCAGAGCCGTCACCGTCTCCACTGCCCGCGCCGACACCGCCGCTATGAGTGAGACGGAGCGCTCGGGGGAGCCGAACATCCTATGCGTTGGCAAGAGAGCACTTGCCGCCGTTGTCGGCATGGTTTTGCTGTCATGCGCTCAGGAGCCCACGGTGGATATTGATCAGGTCAGCATGCGCACCCGTCAACTGGCCGAGGCGACAGCCGCAGCGGTCGCCCCTGAGGTCAAAGCAGAGCCCGCTCCGACGAACAGCCTTGATTCATGCACGGGAGAAGAGCTGGCCCTTCAGGCCATCTATGACCTGGAGCTGAGATGGAGCCGGGGTGGGTTTGACCGCGTTGCTCTGCGTGACAGAGCCGAGCGCTACTTCTTGCGGCAGGGCTATGACGTCAAGATCGAGAACCCGGACAGTGAGGTTGTCGATGTCATTGCGTATACAAACGAATTTAACATTATCATCACGGTTACGGTTCTCGGGCACAAGGACGAGGCGGTGATCTATGGCACCAGCCCCTGCATCGAGGTCGACCTTGATACGTTCGAGAAAAAATATCTGCCCTAAGAGCGCCGGCGATAGGGCGTTCGATCAGGGGCCGCCCAGTTGGGTGAACAGGCGATCGCTGCGCCTGTCCACGCTGAGTCGCCTCCTGACACGGTGCGATAATCGGTGCGGTGTCGCCAGCCGCGAGGCGGCGTTCCTCTCCCGGCCAGCACCACCTGAGAACAGCGACGCCGTTGCCGGCCTCGACGGTGGCCACAAGCTCACCCGACCCACAGCTTTCCTCCGCTTACGGAGGAAAACCGCAGCTCAAGAACGCGGCCTCTCCACTCGCCTACAGGTTTCCTCCGCATCCGAAGGAAAACCGCAGCCAAGCCCAGAACGCCGAATCGCCGTGGTCCGGGTTCGGCGAACCACGCGCTGCCTCCGCAAGGAATAACGCACAAAACCGATAAAGGGTGGAGATCATTACATGGTGACAAGTTTGTTGGAGCCTGACGACTGAACGGGGCTTTGTACCCGGCCGACGAGGCGTGACGGGTGTGGCGGAGGGCGGTTCGCTTGGGGGCGTCGGCTCCGGCGGACCGCTTGGGGCGCCTCGGGTCCGTTGCCGGTCCCGCGTCCAACCGTCTGCGCCGTTTCGCCCACGGGCTGCCCCGCAGGCTGGACAACGCCGCGACCGCGGCGTTGATCGCCGGAGGGCCACTGGCAAAGCGCTGGTAGACGGAACCTGCGTCAAGCATGCCGTCGCCGGCCTCACCCGCGACTGAACTGCTCATCACTGCCTGCGCTCGCACCCGCGACAGCCGGCTCCGAACCAGTCGGAAGAGGTCGGGGGATGATCAGGGATTTCCCTGACTGGTCACGCCTGCGTTCTCAGCGGATCCTGGCTGGGTGGTGACGAGCGGGCTGCACACCGGCGTGGAGCCCGGTCCCCTCAGGGAGGTTGACGTGGCACTAGCACTGGTGGGAACGGCGGAGCCTGTCGAAATCGAGGATGCCGAGTTCGCGGAGGCGTTCCGTGACCTGCACCCCGACGCGGTGCGGCTGGCTCGGCTGCTGTGCGGCGACGCGGGTCAAGCCGAGGATGCGGTCAGCGAAGCTTTTGCGTGCATCTACACGCCCTGGCGGGAGGGGCGGGTTCAGGACCTGCGGGCTTACCTGCGCCGGGCGGTCGTGAATCAGGTCCACACCCGCGGTCGCCGCGGTCTGCTCGAGCGGCGGGTGGCGGACCGGCGCTGGGGGGACGGGCGCGGACCACTGCTCTACGAGGACCAATGCGCCGACCGGGACGAGCTGCGGCGCCTGCTGGAGGGCTTGAGCGCGCAGCAGCGACGAGTGCTCATCCTGCGCTTCTACGCCGACCTCTCCGTGGAGGAGACAGCCCGGGCACTGCACTGCCCGACCGGCACGGTGAAGTCGCTGACCGCCAGAGGACTGGCCCGCCTGCGCGCGCTGCACGCGCCACGCGCGGCCTGACCACTGATCAGGGGGTCAGGGATTCACCTGACTATTCCCCGCCGATTCGGTGCTGGATGCTGTAGCCACGCAGTAGCGCTCGCTCGCCGAAACTCTTACAGCGCCGCCGACGTCCCGTAGGGTCCGGTTCGCTCGCAGCCGGGTAGACGCCGGAAGGCCAGACGCGTCCCGGCCGGGCCCAGGGGAGCCCCGGCCGGGACCGCGTTCTTTCGGCCGGTCTTCTCACCGCCCGCCTCTGCGCTGGCACCCAGCTCTCTCATCGCTCCGACGGAAAGCCGCGGCCCAGGTGGGCCCAGGCGTCAGCCCGGACCACACCCGGTGTCTCTCCGCTTCAGGAGAGGCGCTCGACGATCATCGCCATGCCTTGGCCGCCGCCGACGCACATCGTCTCCAGGCCGATGGTCTTGCCGGTCGACTGGAGGCCGTTGAGCAGGGTGCACATGATGCGCGCGCCGGTCATGCCGAAGGGGTGGCCGAGCGCGATCGACCCGCCGTGGACGTTGAGCTTGTCCCATCCGATGCCCAGGTGGCGGGCGGACGGGATGACCTGGGCGGCGAAGGCCTCGTTGATCTCGACGAGGTCGATGTCGTCGATCGTCATGCCCGCGCGCGTCAGCGCCTGGCGGCTGGCCGCGATCGGGCCCAAGCCCATGATCTCGGGATTCAGCGCCGTCACGCCGGTCGAGATGATCCTGGCCAGCGGAGTGATCTGCAGTTCGCGGGCGCGGGCGTCGCTCATCACGATCACCGCCGCGGCGCCGTCGTTCAGCGGGCAGGCGTTGCCGGCTGTGACCAGGCCGTCAGGGCGGAACACCGGCTTGAGGTCGGCGAGCTTCTCGATGCTCGTGTTCGGGCGGGGCCCGTCGTCGGCCGAGAAGGCCCGCCCGTCCGGCAGCGTCAGCGGCGTGATCTCCCGGTCGAAGAACCCGTTGCGCGCAGACGCGACGGCCCGCGCCTGCGACTGCAGCGCGAACCGGTCCATCTCCTCACGGGACACGCCCTCGATTTGGGCGACGTTCTCGGCGGTCTGGCCCATCGCCATGTAGATGTCGGGCAGGCCATCGGGGGGGCTCCAGTCCCCGGCGCCGCCCTCCGCCCGCTCGGCCGTCCGCTCGCCGGCCTCGGTGAACCGGGGGTTCATCGTGTCCGGGAGGCTGTCGCTGTTGCCCTTCGCGTACCGGCTGACCGTCTCGACGCCGGCCGCGACGAACACGTCGCCCTCCCCGGCTTTGATCGCGTGCGCCGCCATCCGGATGGTCTGCAGGCTGGACGCGCAGTAGCGCGTGAGCGTGCAGCCGCCAACGTCGGGCAGGCCGGCGAGGATGCTGACGACCCGGGCCATGTTGAACCCCTGCTCACCGCCGGGCAGCCCGCAGCCGAGCATGAGGTCGTCGATCTCGCCCGGATCGAGCTGCGGGACCTTCGCGAGGGCGGCTTTGACGATCTCCGCGGCCAGGTCGTCGGGCCGCACGTCGACGAGCGAACCCTTGAACGCGCGCCCGATCGGTGAGCGGGTGGCGGCGACGATGACGGGCTCGGGCATGGGTGTCTCCATTCAGGTGCGGTTGCTTCAAGTATGACGCCTCCCGGGAGTGCAATACTGGGCTCGTGACCGCGTACAGGCAGCTGACCGCACTGCCTTCGGCGCCTGCCCAGATCCTCAAGGGCGCGCTGGAGACGGAGGGCATCGCCGTCGTGCTCCAGCGCGAGTCGCTCGGCTCCATCTATGGGTTGGACGGTGGCGCCTGGGCGACGCGTGTGCTGGTGGACGCGGACTGCATCGACCGGGCCCGGACACTGCTCGACGAGTTCGAGACGGCGGACCTTTAGGCCCTCGCGGGCCACTCGTCCCGCTCTCCAGGCCAGCCGCCTCAGCTATTCTCGCCCGCATCCAACCTGTTCCACCGAGGAGCGCAGCAGCCGTGTCCCAGCCACAGATCGTCGTGAAAGGCCCCGACGGGTCAAGCGCCAGCCTGCCGGCGGGCGCCACGGCGCAGGACGCGCTCCGCGCATTGCAGGCAGAAAAAGCGGAGCGCGGTCCGCTTGGGCAGGTCCTCGCCGCCCGCGTCGATGGCGAGCCGCGTGACCTCGCGGCCCCCGTCAGCGACGGCGCCACCGTCGAGCCGGTGCCCGCGGCCTCCGACGATGGGCGCCACATCCTGCGCCACAGCTGCGCGCACATCATGGCCCAAGCGGTCACGGACCTGTTCCCCGGGGCGAAGTTCGCGATCGGCCCGCCCATCGCCGACGGCTTCTACTACGACTTCGACGTCCCACGTCCCTTCACCCCGGCGGACATCGAGGCCATCGAGGCGCGGATGCGCGAGATCATCCGCGAGAGCCAGGCGTTCCGGCGGCGCGAGCTGCCCAAAGACGAGGCGCTGGCGCTGTTCGCCGACCAGCCGTACAAGCGCGAGATCCTCGGCGCGGAGGGCGCCGGCGCCCAGACCGTCAGCGTCTACGACAACGTCCGCGCCGACGGCTCGGTCTGGCCGGACCTGTGCCGCGGCCCGCACATCCCGACCACCAAGTGGGTGCCCGCGTTCGCCCTCCAGCGCGTGGCCGGCGCCTACTGGCGCGGCGACGAGCGCAACCCGATGCTCCAGCGGATCTACGGCACCGCCTGGGAGTCGCGCAAGGCGTTGGCCGCCCACCTCGAGTGGCTGGAGGAGGCCCGCAAGCGCGACCACCGCAAGCTGGGCCGCGAGCTGGACCTGATCAGCTTTCCCGAGGAGGTCGGGCCCGGCATCGCGGTCTGGCACCCGCGCGGGGCGATCGTGCGGAAGCTGATGGAGGACTACTCGCGCGACGAGCACCTCGCGCGCGGCTACCAGCCGGTCTTCACGCCGCACATCGGCCGCTCGACGCTGTGGGAGACCTCGGGGCACCTCGGCTGGTACGCCGAGGGCATGTACCCGCCGATGGAGCTGGACGAGGGCGAGCGGTACTACCCCAAGCCGATGAACTGCCCGTTCCACATCCTCGTCTACCGCTCGCGCACACGCAGCTACCGCGAGCTGCCGATGCGGCTGTACGAGCTGGGGACCGTCTACCGCTACGAGCGCAGCGGCACGATCCACGGGCTGCTCCGCGCCCGCGGGTTCACCCAGGACGACAGCCACATCTTCTGCACCCGCGAGCAGGCGCCGGATGAGATCGGCAAGGTCATCGCGTTCATCCTCGACCTGTTCGGAGACTTCGGCTTCCCCGGCCCCTCCCGGGTCGCGCTGTCGACCCGCCCCGAGAAGGCCGGCACCTTCGGGTCCGACGAGGACTGGGCCCACGCCGAGGACTCCCTGCGCCGGGCGCTGGCGACCTCCGGGCTCGACTGGGTCGTCGACGAGGGTGAGGGGGCGTTCTACGCACCTAAGATCGACTTTCAGATCACCGACGCGCTCGGCCGGCCGTGGCAGCTGTCCACCATTCAGGTGGACCTCATGCTGCCCGAGCGGTTCGGCCTGACCTACGCCGGCCCTGACGGCGCCGAGCATCGGCCCGTCATGATCCACCGCGCGCTGTTCGGCTCACTCGACCGCTTCTTCGCGATCCTCGTCGAGCACCACGCCGGGGCGTTTCCGACCTGGCTCGCCCCCGTGCAGGCCGTCGTCGTCCCGATCGCCGATCGCCACCACGACTACGGCCACCAGGTCGTCGCCGCCCTGACCGCCCGCGGCCTGCGCGCCGACAGCGACATCTCAGCCGACACGATGGGCGCGAAGATCCGCAGGCATCAGGTGGAGCGAGTGCCCTACCAGCTCATCGTCGGCGACGTCGAGGCCGGCGACCGTACGGTCTCGGTCCGCCCGCGGGCCGGCGACCAGCGCAGAGGCGTGCCGCTCGACGCGTTCGTCGCCCAGCTCGCCGATGAGGTGAGCCAGCGGCGGTGACTGATTCTCCCGACGGCCTCCAGCGGCTCTGGTCCCCCTGGCGACGCGTGTACGTCACAGACCCGGACAAGCACACGAGCGGGTGCCCGTTCTGCGAGATGCCGGCGCGGGGGCGCGAGCGCGACGCGGAGTCGCTGATCCTGCACCGGGGTGAGGCGGCGTACGCGATCCTCAACGCGTTCCCCTACAACCCCGGCCACCTCATGGCCGTGCCGTACCGGCACATCGCCGGGTTCGACGAGCTGACGCGCGCCGAGCTGCACGAGCTGGCCGACCTGTGCCACCGGGCCGTCCGGGCGTTGAGGGCGTGCAGCGGCCCACACGCGTTCAACATCGGCATCAACGTCGGCAGCGTGGCCGGTGCCGGCATCGGCGACCATATCCACCAGCACGTCGTCCCCCGGTGGGGCGGCGACACCAACTTCATGCCGGTGGTCGGCCACACCCGGGTCCTCCCTGAGCTGCTGCGTGAGACCTACGCACTGCTCGCTCCCGCCTTCGCCGAAGCCGGATGACATGGCACTGAACGCGTACGCGCGCCCGTTGACCGATCGCCTCGCCCTGCCAGTGGCCAAGGGGCTCGTGCGGATGGGCGCCACCCCGAACTGGCTGACCCTGTTCGGCTTGGCCTTCGTGCTGGTCGGTGTCGGCATCGTCCTGGTCGGCTTCCAGGTCACCGGCGCCACCGTGATGGCCCTCGCCACCGTCGTCGACGGCCTGGACGGCGCCGTCGCCCGGCTGCGCGGGACCGACAGCGCGCTCGGATCGTTCCTCGACAGCGTCGCGGACCGGGTCGCCGACGCCGCGATCTTCGGCGCGGCCGCCTGGATCGTGCGCGGCGACCCGCTGACGTTCATCATCGCGGTGATAGCGCTCGCCGCGGCGCTCATCACCAGCTACATCCGCGCCAAAGCCGAGTCGCTCGGCTGGGAGGCGGCCGTCGGCCTCATCGAGCGGCCCGAGCGGATGGTCGTGCTGATTCTGGGAATCGGGTTCGGGTTCGTCCCGCAGGCGATGTGGATTCTGGCCACGGGCGGTCTGGTCACAGTCGGTCAGCGGATGTGGTGCGTCGTCCGCCAAGCCCTGCGCACATGAGCCGAACAGCGGTGGGCATCTCATGAGCGGCGGGGGGTGTGTCGATTGGGATCCGGATTCCGGAACTGAATCGACACAGCGCGCTTGGGGCACCGGTCCCTACCGCGGCTCGGGGCAGCCAGGGGCGCCGGTGGACCGCAACCCCGGAGCGGCCGGCCGTGTCCCGCCGGCTGGCGACGAGGGCTGGCGCACGCGGCTTGTGGGCATGGTGTTCGTGGCCGTCTGGCAGCTGGCGCGGCGGCTGCCGGAGCGGCTGGTGCTCGCGTGCGGCGACCTGGGCGGGCGGCTGGCCTGGCGCTGGGCGCGGGGCCTGAGAGCCGACGTGCGGCGCAACCTTGCGCGGGTGGTGCCCGCCGACCGCCTTGACGCCGCGGCGCGGGAGGCGTTCCGGTCGTACGCCCGCTATTGGGTCGAGTCGTTCCGCTGCGCTGACCTGGACGCCGCCGACCTCGACCGCCGCACGACGACGGCCGGCTTCGAGCACCTGGACGGGGCTTTGGCCCAGGGCAAGGGCGTGATCGTCCTGCTGGCCCACCACGGCTCGTGGGACGTGGCCGCCCGGTGGGCGGAGGACCACGGCTACCACATGGCGGCCGTCGCCGAGGTGCTGCGGGCACGCCGGCTGTTCGAGCAGTTCGTCGGTCTGCGCGAGGCGGTCGGGCTGGAGATCGTCCCGCTGGCGAAGAGCCGACCCGGCCGGCCTGAGCGGAGCCGACCCGGCGGGCATGAGCAGAGCCGACCCGGCCGGCCCGAGCAGAGCCGACCCGGCCGGCCCGAGCAGAGCCGACCCGGCCGGCCCGAGCAGAGCCGACCCGGCGGGCATGAGCAGAGCCGACCCGGCGGGCATGAGCAGAGCCGACCCGGCGGGCCCGGGGGCCGGGGCACGACGGCGCGGCTGGCGCAGGTGCTCGCCGCCAACCACCTTGTCGGGCTGCTGTCCGACCGGGATGTCGGCGGGTCGGGGACGGTGGTGCGGCTGTTCGGCGAGGACGCGCCCCTCCCGCGCGGGCCGGTCGTGCTCAGCCAGCGGACCGGCGCGCCGATCGTGCCGATCACGATGCTGCAGCGCCCAGGCGGCCGCTGGCACCTGCAGGTCCTGCCTCCCGTCGACGTTCAGGGTCAGGGGGTCGGCAAGGGAGCCCAGCTCGTCGCCGAGGCGATCGAGCAGCTCATCCGCCTCGCGCCTGAGCAGTGGCACGCGTTCTCGCCGGTGTTCGCCGCCGACCGCGCCGCGGGTGCGGCGTGAGGGTCGCGCCGGTGTTCGCCGCCGACCGCGCCGTAGGTGCGGCGTGAGGGTCGCGCCGGTGTTCGCCGCCGACCGCGCCGTAGGTGCGGCGTGAGGGTGGCGCTGGTCTGTCCCTACGACTGGGCCAAACCCGGCGGGGTGCGGGCCCATGTCTTCAACCTCGCCGGCTACCTGGCGGAATCGCACGAGGTCCGGGTGTTCGCCCCGTCCTCGACGCGGGCGGTCGAGCCGTGGGTGACCGTCGTCGGGCGGCCGGTGCCGATGCCCTTCAACCAGTCGGTCGCGCCGATCGCGCCCTCGCCGCTGGCGGGCCGGCGGGCGCTGGCGGGGGTGGCGGATTTCAAGCCGCACGTGGTGCACGTGCACGAGCCGCTCTCGCCGGCGGTGTCGGTGGCCGTGGCGGCGTTCGGTCCCCGGCCGCTCGTGGGGACGTTCCACGCCTGGTCGTCGAAGGACCGGCTCTACCGCCTGGTCGGGCTGGCCGCCCGGCGGATCGTGCGGCGCATGGACGCGCGGATCGCGGTGTCACCCGCCGCGCAGCAGTACGCGGCGGGGGCGCTGCGGATGCCGCTCGGCAGCTTCCGAGTGCTGCCCAACGGGGTCAACGACGCCGTGTTCGCGACGGCCGAGCCGCTCGGAGAGCTGACCGACCGCCGCCGCCCACTGCTGCTGTTCGTCGGCCGGTTAGAGCCGCGCAAGGGCGTGGACGTGCTGATCCGGGCGTTCCTGCGCGTCCGCGCGTCGATCCCCGGTGTGCGCCTGTGCGTCGTCGGCGGGGGCCCCGGCCGGGACGGCTACCAGCAGATGGTCCCGCCGTCCATCCGGCCCGACGCCCTGTTCGTCGGGGCCGTCGATGCCGCCGACCTGCCCCGCTACCACGCGAGCGCCGACGTGTTCGTCTCGCCCGCGCTGGGCGGCGAGTCGTTCGGGATCGTCCTGCTCGAGGCCATGGCGGCCGGCCTGCCCGTCGTCGCCTCGGACATCCCCGGCTACCGAACCGTGCTGAAGGACGGCCGCCAGGGCAGGCTCGTGCCGCCCGGGGACGCGTTCGCGCTGGCAGACGCCATCGCGACGCTGCTCGAGAACGAGAAGCTCCGCCTCGCCATGGGCGCCGAGGGCCGGCACACCGCCGCCGAGTACGCCTGGCCTGTCGTCGGGCGCCGCATCGAGTCCCTGTACCGGGCGGTCCGCGAGCACACATAAAGGTCGGCGGCTACGCTGACCCGCGTGAGCGAGCACACACCCGACCCTGCGGCGTTCTCCACCCCGCACCCCCGGCGGGGCACTGACCTCGTGAAACGCGGCATGGCTGCGATGCTCAAGGGCGGCGTCATCATGGACGTCGTCACCGCCGAGCAGGCGAAGATCGCAGAGGAGGCGGGGGCCGTCGCGGTCATGGCCCTGGAGCGGGTCCCCGCCGACATCCGCGCTCACGGCGGCGTCGCCCGCATGTCCGACCCCGACATGATCGACGCGATCTGCGCCGCCGTCTCCATCCCCGTGATGGCCAAAGCGCGCATCGGCCACTTCGTCGAGGCGCAGGTGCTGCAGGCGTTGGGCGTCGACTACATCGACGAGTCGGAGGTGCTCACCCCCGCCGACGAGGCCCACCACGTCGACAAACGCCAGTTCACCGTCCCGTTCGTGTGCGGGGCCACGAGCCTGGGCGAAGCCCTGCGCCGCATCGCCGAGGGCGCCGCGATGGTCCGCTCGAAGGGCGAGGCCGGCACCGGCAACGTCGTCGAGGCCGTCCGCCACATGCGCGCGATCATGGGCGGCATCCGCCGCCTGTCGAGCATGTCCTCTGACGAGCTGCACGCCGAGGCCAAACAGCTGGGCGCCGCGGTCGACCTGGTCGTCGAGGTCGCCGAGACCGGCCAGCTGCCGGTCGTGCTGTTCACCGCCGGCGGCATCGCCACCCCCGCCGACGCCGCCCTGATGATGCAGCTCGGCGCCGACGGCGTCTTCGTCGGCTCCGGCATCTTCAAATCCGGTGACCCTGCCAAACGCGCCCGCGCCATCGTCGAGGCCACCACCTACTTCACCGACCCCGCCCTGATCGCCAAGGTCAGCCGCGGCCTCGGCGAGGCGATGGTCGGCATCACCGACCTCCCACCGGAGCAGCGACTGGCGTCCCGCGGCTGGTGAGCGGGGAGCTGTGGAGACTTCGGGGTGTGCCACCGGCGACGGTTGTGTGCTGGATCGCGGCGGTATTCCG
>JBOGEA010000173.1:0-12285 GCA_050743205.1 Egibacteraceae bacterium
TATCCAGCACACAACCCTCCGGTAGGCAGACCAGGCCCGCTTGGCAACAGGCCGGTCACATGCCCAGCGCGACGCCGACAACCCCATCCCCCGAGCAGCGTGAGGTCCCTTCAGAAGAGCCACACCCCCCGGCTGCTGCCCGAGGGCGGCGCCGGCTACCAGCGCCCTGACTGGGACGCCAAGGCCGAGAAGGCGCTCACCGAGCGCTTCCTCGGCTCGCCGTTCGGGGCCGGCTTCGACGACGGCGACCACCGCGGGCTGCTCGAGTCGCTGCTGTGGTTCGGCACCAGCTACGGGCCCGGCGACCCGCTGCGATGGAGCCCGGTGGCCGTGGAGATCCTGCTGGACGACTGGCTCCGCCGCAAGATCCTCGCCGACGCGCCCTACCTCGCCAAAGCCCCCGCGCTGCTGCGCGCGTTCATCCGCTTCTGCCACCACGAGCGCGGCATCCGAGCCGAGCTCACCACCCAGACCCTCGACGCCGTCGACCTCGGCGCCGCCGAGACGGTCGACCAGCCAAGGGTCTATCTCGCTCGGGTCGGGGAAGCCCCCGTCCATCGCCACCGGCGTCCGCCCGAGCGCGACGACCGCGTCGGCCTCGGCGCCGAGGGTGACGATCCGCTCGGGCGCACTGGGGATCTGGACGGGCCGAGCCCGGTCTGCACGGTCCGGGGGAACCCGGCCGCAGCACGTTCCGCAGCGGCCGCGTTGCCATGGCCGGCCAGCAGCGCGGCCAGCGACAGGCCGCCGACGAGGACGTCCCGCCTGGTCACGTCGTCGATGGGTGGGGGAAGGAGCGTGGTAGTCATCGCAGCACCTCCGTCGTCGTGGCCGGATCGCCGTCGATGGCGCAGCCAGGAGCGGCACGAGGCGGTCGAGCAGGAATGGCAGGCCGAGCACGGTTTGGAAGCTGAGCGCGTCGCTGAGGGCGGTGCCGAAGAAGAGGTAGATGTCCCTGCCCTGGGTGGCGACGTCCAGGCCGGTGTACAGCGGGTCTGCCCGGATCTGGGCACGCCCGCTCTCGCCGTCGACGTACCACCAGATGAGCACGTCAGCGTCGAACAGGTCCACCCGCTCGCGGCTGACCTGGCCGTAGTTCAGGCCGGCGGGCAGCTCAGCGAGCCCGGCGGGCGCCACGAACCCCAGGTCGGCCATGAACCGGCCGACCACGTCGGGCGGAGGCCAGTAGAAGATGCTGCCCCCCCGCTCGACGTGGGAGGCCACGATCGCCGTGGCTCCCTCGAACTCGGGATGAGCGGCCCTCACCTGAGCGAAGCGGGCCTCGACATCGGCCACCAGCCGCTCGGCCCGCTCAGGCTGGCCCACCGCCCGGCCGATGATGCGGGTCTGCGCCTGCCACGGGGCGCCCGCGTCGATGAACCCTTTGGGTTGGGCCACGGTCGGCGCGATCTGGGCCAGCGTGTCGTAGTCAGCCCGCTCGAGGTAGGAGTGGACCGCCAGGATCAGGTCCGGGCGCAGCGCGGCGATCCGCTCGAACGGGATCCCGCCGGCAAAGTCGAGCACCTCCGGGATAGGGGCGTCGCCCAGCTCGCCCCTGGCCCACGGGTGGATGGCGCCAGGGTGATCGGCGACGTACTTGGCCGTTGCCACCGGGACCACGCCCAACGCCAGCAGCGGCTCCTGGTCGGTCTGCCCCACGACCACCACCCGCTCGGGCTGGGCGGGGATCGTCGTCGAGCCGTGCTTGTGCTCGATGGTCACGGGGAACGCGCCGTCCTCCGGCTCGGCGCCGGCGCCACCGGTCAACAACCGCCGGCGGGTCAGGTCGCCGTGGACGTCGGGGGCGAGACAGCGGGGTGGGTCAAGCACCGAGGTCATCGCAATCTCCTGGTTCAACAGTGGGATAGGGTCACGAAGCGGCGACCGTGGCCGGGTCGCCGTCGACGGCTGCGGCCAGCAGCGGCACCAGCCGGTCGAGGGCGAAGGGCAGGCTGAGCGGGCTGCTCCAGGTCAGCGCGCCGGACAGGACCGTGTCCATGAACACGGCACGCCCCTCCCGTACGACATCCAGCCGCTGGTAGATCGGGTTGGCCTCCAGATCGGCGCGCGACTGTGGGTCGAAGAACGACCAGACGACCACGTCCGCGTCGAGCAGGTCCATCCGCTCGTCACTGACACTGGCGCCGAAGTCCCCGGCCAGCTCGGCGATCGCGTCGGGGATGACGAACCCGAGGTCGGTCAGGACCCTCACCCGGGGTTCCCGCACCCCGCGAGGGTAGAAAGAGCCCTCGTCGCGCTCGGAGTAGATCGCCGTGGCGCCCTCGAACTCCGGATGCTCCCGCCGCGCCTGGGCGAAGCGCCCCTCGACCTGGGCGATCACCTCCTCGGCACGCGCCGAGCGACCGAGCGCCTGGCCGGCCAGCCGGGTCAGCGCCTGCCATGGGGCGAGGAAGTCGTCGAACTCGGCCGGTTGGGCCACGGTCGGCGCGATCCGCGTCAGCAGGCCGTGCTGCTCCTCGGTCATGTGCGTGTACATGCCGATGAGCAGGTCGGGCTCCATCGCGGCGATCCGCTCGAAGTCGAAGGCTTCTGTGTCCCAGGCCAGCACCTCCGGCTCGCCGTCACCGAGCGCCGCTTGCGCCCACGGCCAGACACCGAACGGGTAGTCGCCGTACCAGTCGACCAGCCCCACGGGCACGACTCCCAACGCGAGCACAGGGTCATGGTCGCTGTAGCCCACGGTGACGACCCGCTGGGGCTTCTCCGCGATCGTGGTACTGCCATACTTGTGCGCGACCGTCACGGGAAACGCGCCAGGCTCCTGGCTCCACGCCAGGGTTGGCAACACGGTCAAGACGCCAAACGCCCCAGCGCCGGTCAGCAGGCGCCGGCGGGTCAGCTCGTCGACGGGCGCTCGCAGCAGGGTCGCGGTCATGAGATCACCTCGGTGGCGGGGTCGCCGTCGACGGCCGCGGCCAGCATCGGCACGAGGCGGTCGAGCAGGAACGGCACGGTGAGCACGGTCGGGGAATCGATCGCTGCGTGGAGAACGCCGGTGTAGTAAAGGAAGATGTCGCGGCCCTGGGTGGCGACGTCCAGGCCGGCGTACAGCGGGTCAGCCCGGATCTGGGCGCGCCCGCTCTCACCGTCCGCGAACCCCCAGACCAGCACGTCGATGTCGAACAGGTCCACCCGCTCCCCGCTGATCTGCCCGCGGTTGCTGCCGCTGGCCAGCTCGTCGAGCTCGGCGGGCGCCTCGAACCCAAGGTCGGCCAGGAACCGGCCCACCTGGTCGGGCGCCGGCCAGTACGAGTAGGTGCCATCCCCGAAGTCAGCGGCCACGACCGCCGTGGCCCCGGCGAACTCGGGATGCGCGGCCCGGGCTGGGGCGAAGCGGGCCTCGACGTCGGCCACCAGCCGCTCGGCCCGCTCGGGTTGGCCCACCGCCCGCCCGACGATGCGGGTCATCAGCTGCCACGACGCGCCGTAGTCGACGAACCCTTTGGGCTGGGCGACGGTCGGCGCGATCTGAGCCAGCTTGTCGTAGTCGGCCCGCTCGATGGACGAGAAGACCGCCAGGATCAGGTCCGGGCGCAGCGCGGCGACCCGCTCGAACTGGACACCGCCAGCGGAATACGAAGGCTCCAGCACCTCCGGTAAAGGAGCGTCACCCAACTTGTCCTGTGCCCACGGGTAGATGGCGTCGAGGTTCTCGCCGAACCTGCCGGTCGCCACTGGGACCACGCCCAACGCCAGCAGCGCGTCCAGGTCGCTGGCCCCACGGCCACCACCCGCTTCGGCTCGGCGGAGATCTCGGTGCTGCCGTACTTGTGCTCGATGGTGACGGGGAACGCGCCGTCCTCCGGCTCGGCGCCGGCCGCGGGCTGGGTCCCGCGGGCGGCGAGCAGCGCTGCCAGGGACAGCCCGCCGACCAGGAGCTCCCGGCGGGTGGCGTCGTCGACGATCGGGGCGGGACGGTAGCGCAGCATGGTGGTCATGGGGTCACCTCGGTGGTGGGGTCGCCGTCGATGGCTGCGGTCAGGATCGGCACGAAGCGGTCGAGCAGGAACGGGATGCTGAGCACGCTGGTGAACCCAGTGGCGCCGGCCAGCGGCTCGGGGATTGCGAGGAAGATGTCACGCCCCTCCTTCACGACGTCGAGTCCCTGGTAGAGCGGGTCGTTCGCGAAGCCCTCACGCTCGGCGCCTGAGTTCAGGACCCACACCAGCACGTCGGCGAGATCGAGCAGGTCGATCTGTTCGCGGCTGATCTGCGTGTACGGCTCGTTGGCGGCTGGCTTGGGGATCTCGGTGGGCAGCCGGAAGCCCAGCGCGCGCATGGCCCGCACGGGGGAGGATTGCTGGCCATGGAGGTAGTAGGAGCCGTCGCCGCCGTTGACCGCGAACACCACCGCCGCGCCCTCGAACTCCGGGTGCTCCTCGCGCGCTTGAGCGAGGAGCGAGTCGACCTCGGCGACGAGCTGCTCGGCTCGCGCGGGTTGGCCCAGCGCCCGGCCGATGACGCGTGTCGCCTCCTGCCAAGGGGTGCCGAGAAAGTCGGCGTACTCACCCGACTGGGCGACTGTAGGGGCGATTTGGGACAGCGTGTCGTACTCGTCGGCGGTGATGCCCGCGTAGGTGGCGATGATCACGTCGGGACGCAGGGCGGCGATCTTCTCGAAGTTCAGCTCGGGCATGTTCAGCACCTCGGTTCGGGCGTCGCCGAACTCGTCCTGGGCCCACGCGAAGACGGCGTCGGACTCGTCGCCGTACCAGTACCGCACCGCGATGGGCACCACGCCGAGCGCCAGGATGGGGTCCTGGTCGCTGTAGCCGAGCGACAGCACCCGCTGGGGCTCCTCGGTGATCGTGGTGCTGCCGAACTTGTGCTCGATCGTGACGGGGAACGCGCCGTCCTCCGGCTCCTGACCCCACGCGGGGGCCGGCAGCACGGTCAACAGCCCCAGGACACCAGCGCCGGTCAACACCTGGCGGCGGGTCAGCTCGGCGGCGGGATCGAGGACCGTCGTGGTCATCGCTACTCCTTTACGGTGGTGGGGTCGCCGTCGGCGGCCGCGGCGAGCAGCGGTACCAGCCCTTCAAGCGCGAACGGCAGGCTCAGGACGCTGTTGAACGCCAGCGCGTCGTCGAGCAACGGGTCGACATAGGGGACGCGCTCTTCCCCGACGGCGTCGAGCTGTTGGACGAACGGGTCGGCGTCAAGCGCGGCGCGCTCGCCTTCCAAGAACCTGATCTGCAGGAAGACCACGACGTCGCGGTCGAACAGCTCCAGCTGCTCGGCGCTGACGGTGCCGTAGAACTCATTCCCGGCGATCTCGTCGAACTCCGCCTCCACCTCGGCGACCAGCTCCTCGGCCCGCTCCGCCCGGCCGAGGGCGCGGCCGATCGACACGGTCACCTCCTGCCCAGGGTCAGCCGCGAATCGATGTACTCACCCGACTGGGCGACTGTAGGGGCGATTTGGGACAGCGTGTCGTACTCGTCCTGGGTGATGGCGGAGTAGATCGCGAGGATCAGGTCCGGCCGCAGCCCGGCGATCCGCTCGAAGTTGAGCTCTCCCCGCAGGACCGCTGGCTCGGCGTCGCCGAGCAGGTCGGTGGCCCACGGCCAGGTGGCATACGGCTGCTCGCCGAACCATTCGCTCACCGCGACCGGTTTGACGCCCAGCGCCAGGATGGCGTCCTGCTCGGTGAGCCCGACGCTGACGACCCGCCGCGGCTCCTCGCGGATCTCGGTGGCGCCGTACTTGTGCTCGATCGTGACCGGGAACGCCGCCTCGGCGGCCGACGCCGCGGGTGACGCGCCGGCCGTCGCCACGAGCATGACCGCGATCGCCAACGCGATCGGCCTTGAAGTCATCGGCCTCACCCCACGAGCCCGTCGTCGAAGCCCTTCAACGCCGCGTCGATCTCCTCGAGGACCGAGGCGAAGGATGCGTAGCTGTACGGGGCCTCGAAGCGCCAGGGGATGATCTGACCGGCCTGGACCGCCGGCAGCCGGCTCCACGCGGGAACTCGGCCAACTGCTCGAGGGTGAAGGCCTGGACCCGTGCGTCGTTCAGGATCACGTCGGCGGGTAGCGGTCCGCCTGCTCCCAGCTCAGGGCCTCCCAGAAGTCCCCCTCGCCGCTGGGGGCGACGATGTCGAGGCCCAGCTCGGCGAAGTAGCGCAGGTCGTTGGCCTCGTCGGGCTTGGCGACGTAGAGCGCGTCGGTGTAGCCGCTGACGGCCATCACCTCGAGCCCGGGCCTGTCCCTCGCGATCGCCGCCAACTCCTCGCTGGCGGCGTCGAAACGGGCCTTGGCATCGGTGAAGCCTGACCCCTCCGGATCGGCCCCGAGGGCCAACGCCAGCTCGGCGAACCGCCCGATCGTCTTGTCCACCGTCGTCGCCTTGCCGCTGATCTCGATGCCGACCGTGGGCGCCACCCGCTCGATCTCCGCCGCTGACTCCTCAGGTACGTACCACAGGCCGAACTCCGTGGTGTACATCAGGCTGACCAGCAGGTCGGGACGCAACGCGGCGTACTGCTCGACGTTGAACTCGCCGTAGGCGTTGCCAACCGAGGTGACCTCGCCCAGGTCGAGGTCGCCCACCTGGTGATCCGCCCGGGAGCCGTCCTGTCGCCTCGACGGCCCGAACACGCCGATCGACGGCACGCCGAAGTCCGACAGCGCGGCCGCTGCGGACACGAACGCCACCACCCGCTGGGGCCGCTGGCCCAGCGTGATCGTCACCCCCCGGTCGTCGGTGAACTCCCACGGCCCGGCACTCGCCGCCCGCCGCGCCGGCAGGATGGTCAGCACCCCGAGCACGCCGGCGCCGGTCAGCAGCCGGCGCCGGGTCAGCTCGTCGACCGGTGATCGGAGCAGGGTCGTCGTCATGAGGCCGCCTCGCTGGTGTCCTCGCCGGCGAGGGCGGCGGCGAGGAGCGGCACCAGCCCGTCGATGGCGAACGGCAAGCTCAGCACCGAGCTGAAGCTGAGCGCCGCGGCCAGGTCGGTCTGGTCGCCGTTGCCCACGAAGAGCGCGCGCCCCTCGCGAGCGACCTCCAGCGATTGGTAGACGGGGCTGTCCTCGATCTCCTTCTGGTTCTCAGGGGAGTAGGAGAACCAGACGATCACGTCCCCGTCCAGCAGCTCGAGCTGCTCTTCGCTCAAGTCGGGAACAGTCTCATCGGGTGCGACGAGCGCGGCGGCCTTGGGAGTGAACTGGAACCCCAGCGAGGTCAGGAACCGCCCCCGCAACTCCTCGGGCCCGTAGAACCCGAAGGTCCCGCCCCCGTACCACGCGGGGACCGCGGTGGCCCCCTCGAACTCAGGGTGCTCCGCCCGCGCGTCGGCGAACAATCCTTCGACCTGCGCGACAAGCTCCGCCGCTTGCTCCTCCCGGCCGAGCGCCCGGCCGATCAACCGCGTCATCTCCTGCCACGGCGTGTTCACGGTCGCGAACTCGCGGGGTGTCACCACAGTGGGGGCGATCTGGGACAGCTTGGTGTAGTCGTCCTCCTCCGACGGCCCGTAATGGATCCCGATGATCAGGTCGGGACGCAAAGCGGCGATCCGCTCGAAGTCGTACCCGTCCGGTGAGCTCAGGACCTCGATCGTGGCGCCGCCGAGCTCGTCGGTGGCCCACGGGCCGACCCCCGTGGGAAATCCAAACCAGTCGTTGATGGCGATCGGCACGACGCCCAGCGCCAGCAGCGCGTCCTGCTCGGTGAGCCCGACGCTGACGACACGCTCAGGGGCCTTCGGGATGGTCGTGGCGCCGAACCTGTGCTCGATCGTGACCGGGAACGCGCCCGGCTCCTGACCCCACACTGGGGCCGGGAGCATGCTCAACAGCCCCAGGGCACCAGCGCCGGTCAACACCTGGCGGCGGGTCAGCACGGCGGCGGGATTGAGGACAGTCGTGGTCATCGCTACTCCTTTGCGGTGGTGGTGGGGTCGCCGTCGATGGCCGCGACGATCCGGGGGACCAATCTGTCGAGCAGGAACGGCAGGCTAAGCACTGTGATAAACCCGGTGATCGGAATTTCGAGCGGGTCCCCCGCCCCGATGAACAGGTCGCGCCCCTCGGTGTGGACCGCGAGGGTGCGGTACAGCGGGTCGTTCTGGATGGTGGGATCCTCCGGACCGACGAACCACACCAGCACATCGGTGTCGAGTATCTCTGGGCGCTCCGCGCTGATGCTGCCGCCGTACCCGTCGCCGGCGACTTCCTCCAGCCCGGCGGGCGGTGAGAAGCCCAGCTCATAAAGGACGCGCGCCCGCGTGTCCCGCGGCCCGTAGAGGAAGTGCTCCCCCTCGAACGGCAGGGCCATCAGGGCGGTCTTGCCCTTGAACTCGGGGTGCTCCGTGCGCTCTTTGGCGAACCGCGCCTCGACGCCGGCGACCAGCTCCTCCGCCCGCTGGGCCCGGCCGAAGACGCGGCCGACGATCCGGGTCAGCTCCTGCCAGGGGACCCCGAAGTCCGGGTACTCCGCCGGTTGGGCGATGGTTGGCGCGATCTCGGCCAACGTGTCGTAATCGTCTTCGCTCATCGGGGAGTACAACCCCAAGATGAGGTCGGGCCGCAGGCCCGCGATCCTCTCGAAGTTGTACCCATCCCCGTACTCGATGGCCTCTGGCGGGGCTGCGTCGCCCAGCTCGTCTTGGGCCCAGGGATAGATCTCACCCGGGTACACGTCTGGGCGGAACCGGGTGGTCGCGACCGGGACGACCCCCAGCGCGAGCATGAAGTCCTGCTCGGTCACACCCACGGTGACCACCCGTGTGGGCGCTGAAGTGATCGTCGTCCTGCCGAATCGGTGCTCGATGGCGACCGGAAAGGCGCCAGGCTCCTGACCCCGCGCAGCGGCCGGCAGCACGGTCAGCAGCCCGAGAGCGCCGGCGCCGGTCAGCAGCCGGCGTCGGGTCAGCTCGTCGACGACGGGTGATCGCAGCAGGGTCATTGTCATGACGTCACCTCCGTGGTGGGGTCGCCGTCGATTGCGGCGGCGAGCATCGGGGCAGGAACGAGGCTTGAGCACGCTGCTGAACGAGTACGCGCCGTTGCGCACGTCTGTGGCCACCAGCGAGACGTCGCGGCCTTCGGCGACCAGGCCGAGTCCCTGGCAGATCGGGTTGTCCTCGACGAGCGCCCGCTCCGGGGTCGTGTCCACGATCATGACCAGCACGTCGGCGTCGAGCAGCCCGATCTGCTCACCGCCGGTCTCGGCCGAGAACCGCGCGCCCGCCAGCTCGGCGACCGGCGCGCGCGTCTCGAAGCCCAGCGCGCCGAGGATCCGGGCGCGCGGGTCGTTCGGGCCGTAGACGCCGACTTCGCCGTCGCCGAAGTCATAGGCGGCCACCGCAGCCGCGCCAGCAAACTCCGGATGTTGCTCACGCGCTTGCGCGAAACGCGCCTCGACACCCTCGACGAGTCGCTCGGCCTGGCCCGCGCGGCCGAGCACGTCCTCGGCCCACGGGAATATGGCGCCCGGGCGCATCCCGAACCACTCGGTGGCAGCGACCGGTATCACACCGAGGGCAAGGACGGCGTCATGGCCGGTCAGGCCCACCGTGAGCACGCGCTGCGACTCCTCGGTGATCTCGGTCGATCCGTACGTGTGCGCGATCGAGACGGGGAAGGCGCCCTCGGCGCCCGCTGCCGCGGGCTCTGCCGGTGACTGGACGGGCGCGCCGCACGCCGTTGCCAGCCAATAGCAATACGGTCGCCAGCAGGCACCCTCGCATGGAGGCCCATCCCGCGCATGACGAAGCCGAGTCACCGGCGCTCCTTCCGGGTCGCGCGGGGTCGGCAGGGCGAGGACACCCGCCGCCTCAGCGCTTCGGAGATTCCCGCTCCCGCAGCCGCTCGGGGCTCCGCGCACCCCGAGATGCTCTCAGGTTAGGCTCACTTGATTTAAGTGGCAAGACCTGGCCGTGGATCAGGTCGACCGCAGCTCCTCAAGCTCTTCGGGGGTGCACTCCTCGACCTCGGTCTTGCCGAGGCGCCAGTAACCGGCGAAGGTGAATCGCCGCCTTATCGATGCCACGGTCGTTGACGAGATGGCGGCGCAGCATCCTCACGGCCCGTGCCTCGCCGGCGATCCAGGCGTAGGGCGGGCCTTCGGGGAAGGTCGCGCCGCGCACGGCGCCATGGAGCGCGTCGCTTCGGCCCGCCGGGATCACGCCGCGGTGAACCTCAGCTGGACGTCCTCGGAGGTGTCGAGCGGCTGCTCCCCCGCCCCGCCGGGCACCTCCACGAAGATCAGCCCGCAGGTGGTTGGTGGCATGGACTCGATGATCGCGCCAATCGCGGGCAGCCCGGATTCGTCACCAGCGATCAGCCGGATGAGATCCGGACGGGCGGCGGCGATCCGCTCGAACGGCACCTCGGCGCTGAGGTCTAAGGGCTTGGGAAATAACAACCTTGCGGTTTAGCCGGGGCACAGGGTGTAGTTCCACTCGCCGTGAAACTCGTGCTCAGCCATCGGCAGAGCGGCCATCTGCCCGTCGGAGACTTTGATCCCCTTCGGGTAGACGCCCTCGTCAAGCTCGGCATGGACCTTCAACCCGGTGCGGCCAGAGCGGCCAACTCGGTCTTTCACAGACGCGTACGGCAACTGTTGGACCCGCCGCCGTCGGCGCAGATCGACTCACCGGTCAGCATCGGGGTAGTGACCACGTAGACCTCACCCACGGACTCGATCCCGCTCAGGTCGAGGCCGGCGAGATTCGGGTTCCCGGCGAGCGGGTAGCCGGCGAAGATGCCGACCGGTCTGAGCCCCAGGTGCCACAGCGCCGACGCGGCCGTGTCGTAGTCGACGATCCGCCGCCGCCGGGATCCGAGCGTGACCTCGACACCACGGTCGTCGGTGAACGACCAAGATTCCGCAGCGCCCGCGGCGTTGTTGCCGTGGGGACACGAGCAGGCCAGTCGCGGCCAGCCCGGTGAGGAGCGCCCGGCGCGTGACTTCGTCGACGACCGGGGGATGAGGGTCGCGGTCATGACGGCGCCACCGTGGCGGGGTCGCCGTCGGCGGCGGCGGCGAGCCTGGGGACCAGCGCTTCGAGGACCAGGGGCAGGCTCAACGCGCTGTTGTGCCCGATCGCCTCGCTGATGGTGTCCTCAGGCCCCACGAGGATGGCGCGCCCCTCCCGGGCCACGTCGAGCCGCGGGTAGATCGGGTTGTCCTCCAGCGCGGGACGATCCTCCGGCGTGTAGAAGTTCCACACCAGCGCGTCCAGGTCGGCGAGCACGTCCACCTGCTCCCCGCTGAACTCGCGGAACTCGAGCCCGACGATGTCTGCGGGAACCTCGAAGCCCAGCGCGGTCAGAAACGACGACCAGACCTCGGCCGAGCCGCGGACCCGCACCGTGCCGGGGTAGTACTCGGCGACCACCGCGGTCTTGCCCTCGAACTCGGGGTGCGCCTCGCGAGCGGCGGCGAACCGCGCCTCGACCTGCGCGTTCAGCTCTTCGGCGCGGTCCTGGAGGCCCAGCGCCCGGCCGATCATGAGCTGGATCTCCTCCCGAGGCGGCGTGGCGTCGGTGTACCCAGGAGGCGTCGCGACCGTCGGGGCGATCCTCGACAGGGTCTGGTAGGCCGCCTCGTCCAACGACGACACGCCGATGATGAGGTCCGGCCGCAGGGCCGCGACCTTCTCGAAGTTCAGCTCGTAGAACAGCCCGACGCTCCCCGGCGGCGTGTCGCCGTACCGCTCCAAGACCCAGGGGAACCCGGTGGGATAGTCGTCGAACCACTCCGCGACCCCAACGGGGATCACGCCCAACGCCACGATGAAGTCGTGGTCGTTGAAGCCGACGGACACGACCCTTGCGGGCCTCTCGGCGATGGTGGTCTCGCCGTACGCGTGCCGGACGGTGACCGGAAACTCCCCCGCCGCCTCCTGGCCCCACGCAGAGGCCGGCATGACGCTCAGGATCCCCAGCGCACCCGCGCCCGTCAACAGTCGGCGCCGGGTCAACTCGCTGACGGGATCCGTGAGCAGGGTCATGGTCATCGTTTCTCCCTTCAGGTTTCAGGTCGCGGGGTCGCCGTCGATGGCGGCCGCCAGTTGGGGCACCAGGTCGTCGATCGCGAACGGCAGGCTGAGCACGGTGCCCCAGGCCAGCGCGCCGCCCACAAGCTCGTCGAGGACCACCACACGGCCCTCGCGGACGACGGCCAGCCGCTGGTAGATCGCGTTGTCCTCGAGCTCCCCCGCCTCCAAGAACGTCCACACCAGCACGTCGGCCTCGAGCAGGTCCATCCGCTCATCGCTGAGATCGGCGCCGCCCTCACCGGCCACCGCCGCGA
>JBOGEA010000174.1:0-12250 GCA_050743205.1 Egibacteraceae bacterium
TGTCCTCCACGGCGTCCTCGAACACCGCACCTCCTACGAAGAGGGCTTTGCGTGGACTCACTGGAACACCCAATCCCCCCAAACCGACATCGCCGCTTGACAGTTACGGCCCTGGGGTGTCTTTCCGCCGAATCCGACGGAAAGCCGCAGCCGAACCGCCACCGCACTGAGTTGGCTGGCAGCTTTCCGTCAGATACGACGGAAAGCTGTAGCTGACGCAGCGCGCGCAGGCATGCGGTCCGACCTGCGTTTGCGACAGCCTCCATGCGACGGAAAGCTGGGTGCCAGGGCACAGGCGCTCGGGCGGTGCGCGGGGGCGCGGCGCTCAGTCAGGAGCGGCTGACGGGCTGAGGCCGGGGGCGGCCAGGGCGGTCATCACGCTGGTGGTGCGCTGCCATGAGGCCTGCAGCTCGGCGCGCAGCCCCGGCTCGAGGCTGGGATCGGCGAGGGCGAGGGCCACCGGCGTGATCGTGTAGTCCCCGCGGTCGACCCAGGTCGGGGTGAATGTCACCGCCTCAGCGGTGAAGGTGCCGCGCTGGGCGCCTTCGGCCACGCGCACCTCGACGATGACGCCGTCCTGGGCGGCGGTCGCGCAGCAGGCGGCCGACTGGTTGGACAGGAAGTTGCCCAGCCCGTAGGCCACGTACTCGTCGCCGATGCGCTCCACCGGCTGCACCACGTGCGCGTGGTGCCCGACGATCAGGTCGATGTCGGGGGACGGCAGCAGCTGGCGGGCCAGCGCCGCCTGCTCGGCGGTGGGCATGGTCTGGTATTCGACGCCCCAGTGCAGGCTCACCACCACGAACTCGGCTCCGGCCGCCCGGGCGGCGCGAGCCTGCGCAAGGATGCGGTTCGCGTCGATGAGGTTGGCCAGCCACGGCTGGTCGGCTGGCAGCGTGAGGCCGCCCAGGCTGAAGGTGTAACTGAGATGGGCCACCTTCACCCCCCGCACGTCGTAGAGGCGGGGGACGGCCGCCTCCAACAGGTCGCGGGCGGTGCCGGCGTGGCCGAGGCCGACGCGGTCGAGGTGCTCGAGGGTGGCTGCCAGCCCGTCCGGACGCGCGTCGAGCGCGTGGTTGGAAGCGGTGGAGCAGCCGTCGTAGCCGGCGTCGGCGAGCGCGTCCGCCAGCTCGAACGGCACGTTGAACAGCGGGAAGCCGCGCAGGCCGGCGCCGTCGCGCGAGAGTGGGGTCTCCAGATGGCAGATGGCCAGGTCGGCGGCCGAGAGCATGGGACCCACGGCGGCGAACATGGGACGGTAGTCGTACCCGCCGCCGCCAGCGGCGGCGGCGTTGGCGGCGGCCTGACGGGTCACGGGGGAGTGCGACAGCACGTCACCGGTGAATGCCAGGGTGAAGGTCCTGGGCGCCGATCTCAGAGGAACCGAAGCCGACGCCGCGGCGGTGGGCGCCGCGGTGCCGACCTCGCTGGACAGCGGGGTCGCGGTGACTCGGCTGGTCTCGGCGCACGCGACGAGCATGGCGATCACCGCCATGACGGCCACCCACTCCCCACGTCCCCTCATCGCCGACAACGGTACCCGCTGATCCGCGCCTGACCCCGCAGGGCGGACCGGATGCCGGTCAGGTCCTTGTCTGGCCGCCCAGCAGCGTGGGTGGACGCGTGGAATAAGGTTGCGGTGCCCATGAGCGACCACCCCACCCGACGGCTCAGCCGCCCTGCGCTGGCAGCGATGATCGCCGCGCTGGGCTTGGCGTTGGGCGCGGTGGCCCTCGTGGGGGGCGAGCGGGCGGCCCCCAACCCCGTCCCCCTGAACCCCGCGCGGCCCCCGGCTGCCGCGCCGGACCTGGTCCGCCACCGGCTGCGGGTCGTCACCCATCCAGATGGCGCCCAGGTGACGATCAGATCCGCTGGCGGGTCAGAGCAGACCGGTCAGACGCCGTTCGAGGCCATGGTCGCAGGCGGCGCGCTCGACGTCGCGGTGACCCTCGACGGCTACAACCCGCTGGCTGAGCATGTCGTGCTCGACCAGGACCGCGCGCTCGACCTGTGGCTGGACCCCGCGGGGCAGCTCCATCACAAGCTGCGCGAGTTCACGACCGGGTCGAACCCCAAGCAGGTCGCCTTCTCCCCGGACGGGGGCCAGCTGTGGGTGACGCTGCTGGGCGGCGAGGGTGTGCAGGTCTTCGACCCGTCCACGGGGGAGCAGGTCGCGGCGATCGACCTCGGTGAGCATGGGGCGGTCGAGGTGATCTTCAGCGCCGACGGCTCGACGGCGTACGCGAGCCAGATGGAGAGCGCGTCGGTGTTCGAGATCGACCGCGGGACGTTCACGGTCCGCCGGCAGCTGCCCACCGGGGGGGTGTGGAGCAAGGTGATGGCCCTGTCGCCGGACGGCGCCACCCTGTACGTCGCGAACTGGTCCAGCAACGACGTCTCCGAGATCGACCTTGCGACCGGCAGGGTCCGCCGGCTGCTCGACACCGTCGGGACGCCCAGGGGCCTGTACCCGACGCCGGACGGGCGGCGGCTGTTCGTGGCCGGGTTCGACGGCGGTGAGCTGGCGCGCATCGACCTGGCGACCGGCGCGTCGACGACGCTGCTCGCCACCGGCGGAGCGTTCCGCCACCTGGTGGGCGACCCGGAGCGGGGGCTGCTCTACGCCGACGACATGGCGGGCGACGCAACCTATGTCGTCGACCTCGACACCGAGGAGATCCGCGAGCTCGCCGCCACCGACGAGAAGCCGAACACGATGGACATCACACCCGACGGCAAGGTGCTCTACGTCTCCAACCGCGGGGAGAACGGCAGGTCCTACTACGCGCCCGGCCCCGAGTGGGGCTCGGTGCTCGCGATCGACACCGCCAGCGGCGAGGTCCTCGACGCGATCGTCGGTGGCAACCAGACCACCGGCCTGGACGTCTCCCCCGACGGGCGGTGGCTGGCGTTCTCGGACTTCCTCGACAACCGCGTCCAGATCTTCGCGCTCCCACCGTATGCGACGCTCGTGGACGGCGACGGCGGGCGGGCCGCTGCCCACCTGGCGGACATCCGCAAGTAGCCGTCGCGGTCAGGGGTCGGTGAGGCCTTCGCGGATGGCGTAGATGGCGGCTTGGGTGCGGTCGGACAGGCCGAGTTTGGCGAGCAGGTTGCTGACGTGGGTCTTGACGGTCTTCTCGGTGATGCCGAGGGCCTGGGCGATCTGCCGGTTGGAGCGGCCCTGGCCGAGCAGCGCGAGGACTTCGCGCTCGCGGGGAGTCAGCCGGGTGGCGGGGCGGGGGCGGGTGACCTCTCCCAGCACGTGGGCGGTGACGACGGGGTCGAGGATCGCCTGGCCGCGATGGGCGGCGCGGATGGCGCGCTCCAGCTCGGCGGGCTCGACGTCTTTGAGCAGGTAGCCGCAGGCGCCGGCCTTGACGGCGGGCAGGACCTGGTCCTGGCCGGCGAAGCTGGTGAGCACGATCACCTTGACGTCGGGGTCCCGGGCGCGGATGCGTGTGATCGCCTCCAGGCCGTCCATCTCGGGCATGACCAGGTCGATGAGGACGATGTCGGGCCGCAGGCGGGCGGCGCGGGCGACGGCCTGCTGGCCGGTGGCGGCCTCGCCGACCACCACGATCCCCTCACGCGATTCCAGGAACGTGCGCAGCCCTTGGCGGACGACGGGATGGTCGTCGGCGATCACGACCCGGATCGGGGTGGGCGTGGGCTCAGCCACCCGACGGATCCGCGCCCACCGGGGCCGCTGGCGCGGTGCCCTCACCCGGGCAGTCCAGGATCACCGCGGTGCCGGCGCCGGGCGCCGAGTCGATGCGCAGGTGGCCGCCCAGGCGTCGGGCCCGCTCGCGCATCGACGTCAGCCCGAGGTGGCGGGCGCGGACGGTGCGGGCGGTGGGGTCGAACCCCGCGCCGTCGTCGCGGACGACGAGCGTGACGGCGTCCCCCAGCGACAGTTCCACAGTCACCCGCCCAGCCGAGGCGTGGCGCAGCGCGTTGCTCAGCGCCTCCTGCGCGACGCGCAGGACCTCGCGCTCGCGGTCGGGGCTCAGCCGCCGGTCTCGGCCGTGCACGGTCAGCTCGATGTCGGCCCGGTGGGCGTGGCGGAGCAGGTCGATGTGGTGGTCCAGGGCGGCGGGCAGCCCGTCTGCGGCCAGATCGGGCGGGTACAGCCCCATGATGACGGTGCGCAGCTCGGCCAGCGCGGCGCGGGCCAGCTGTTTGACCGACGCGAGGTCGCCGGCTTCGGCGACCAGGGTCAGGCTGAACAGGGTCTGGTTGATGGCGTCGTGCAGCTCGCGGGCCAAGCGGGTGCGCTCTTGGGCGATGGACAGCTCGCGGGTCAGCTCGAACAGCCGGGCGTTGTCGATCGCGATCGCGGCGTGGGCGGCCAAAAGCTCGATGCGCCGCTGGTCGGCGGCGGAGAACCCCGGGGCGTGCTCCTTATCGGTGAGGTAGAACGCGCCGACGACGGTCCCTTTCGAAACGATCGGCACGCCGAGGAAGGACCGCATCCTCGGGTGAGTCGGGGGCCACCACTTGAAACGCGGGTCGGTGGTGATGTCGCGGGTGCGAAACGGGGCGGGCTGGGTGAGCATGGCGGCGAGCAGGCCATGCTGGCGGGGCAGCGGGCCGATCGCGGCGATCTGGCCCTCGGTCATGCCATCGGTGAGGAACTGCGCGAACGCGTCGCCGTCGGCGTCGGGCACGCCGATCGCGGCGTAGCGGGCTCCGGCCAGTCGGCGGGCGGCTTTGACGAGGGCGGCCAGCGCCGGGGCGAGTGACAGTTCGGCGGCTACGGCCAGCACTGCGTCGCTCATGGTGGTGAACGCGGCGTCGGCTGCCATGCGGCGAGTGTGACACTGCCGGGCCGCGATCCGCCACCACCGCGCCGCCTCGCCGAGCTGACCGACCTGTGGCGCAACGACAACGTCCCCACAGCCGGAAGGCGTGTTGTGAGCCTGCCTGCCGGCAGGTAAGGTGGCCGGCATGGCGGATTGCATTGGGACGACGCGGGAGCGGGTGAAGCGGGTGGCGCTGGAGCTGTTCGCCAGCCAGGGGTACGCCGAGACGTCGCTGCGCGAGATCGCCGAGCGCATGGAGTTCACGAAGGCCGCGCTCTACTACCACTTCCGGAACAAGGACGACCTGCTCGCCGAGCTGGTCGACCCCCTGCTGGAGGATCTGGACCGTCTCATCGCGGACACGCCGGGCCTGACGGTGGGCCTTGAGGCGCGCCGGGCGCTGCTCGGGCGGCTGGTCACTGTCCTGCTGGCGCACCGCCGGCTCGCGCCGCTGGTGTTCGCCAACCCGCTCGTGCTGGGCAAGTCCGGGATCGGCGACCGGGTCCGCGCGCGCATCCAACGGCTGATCGAGTCCCTTGCGGGCCCCGAGCCAGGCGTGGCCGAGCGGATCCGCGCGCACAACGCGGTCGGTGTGATGCGCGCGGTGTTCGTCTTCCACGAGGCTGACGAGACACTGCTGCACGACGAATTGGTGGCTCAGGCCACCGCGATCCTGGAGGCCCCTTTGCAAGAGTGGAGCACTTGATGCGGTACGTCCATATCGACGGCGTCCCCCCGATCTCGAAGATCGGGCTGGGCACCTGGCAGTTCGGCTCGCGCGAGTGGGGCTACGGCGACGCCTACGCCGCGGGTGGGGCACGCGCGATCGTCCGGCGCGCCCTCGATCTGGGTGTCACGCTGTTCGACACTGCGGAGATCTACGCGTTCGGGCGCAGCGAGCGCATCCTGGGTGAAGCCCTGAAGGGTCGTCGCAAAGACGCGTTCATCGCCACGAAGCTCTTCCCCCTGCTGCCGATCGGCCCCGTCGTCGAGCAGCGCGCCGTGGCCAGCGCGCACCGGCTCGGCGTGGACCGCATCGACCTGTACCAGGTCCACCTGCCCAACCCCTTCGTGCCGGACACCGCCCCCATGCGGGGCATGCGCCGCCTGCGGGACCTCGGGCTCGTCGGTGAGGTGGGGGTCAGCAACTACTCGCTGGCCCGCTGGCGTCAGGCCGAGGCCGCGCTGGGCCAGCGGGTCCTGTCGAACCAGGTCAACTACAGCCTGGTCTCGCGCCGCCCCGAGTGGGGCCTGATCGGCTATGCCGAGGCCACCCAGCGGCTCGTGATCGCGTACAGCCCACTCGCCCGGGGCCTGCTCTCAGCGCGCTACGACCCCGACCACCTCCCGACCGGCTCCGCGAGGAAGGGGAGTTGGCTGTTCCTCCCCGAGAACCTCGAGCGCGCGTCCGAGCTGTTCGCGACCCTGCGCGAGGTCGCTGGCGCCCACGACGCGTCACCGGCGCAGATCGCGCTCGCCTGGACGATCCGCGGCCCGAACGTCGTGGCCATCCCCGGGGCGTCCAGCGTCGCGCAGATGGAGTCCAACGCCGCCGCGGTCGACATTGAGCTGGCCAGCGACGAGGTCGCGGCCCTGAGCGCGGTCGCTGAGGCGTTCACCCCGATTCGCGGCGTTGCCGCACTCAAACGGCGGTTGTGGAGGAGGTCGCGGTCATGAGCATCCCCGCGATCCGAGTCGAGGAGCTGCGCAAGACCTTCGGTGAGCTGGAGGCGGTGCGGGGCGTCACGTTCGACGTCGCCCCCGGTGAGATCTTCGCGTTTCTCGGGCCGAACGGCGCGGGCAAGTCGACGCTGATCAAGATGCTGTGCACCCTCGCGCTGCCCACTGCTGGGCGGGCGTGGATCGCGGGTTACGACGTCTGCGCCGACCCCGGGGCGGTGCGCGAGCGGATCGGGCTGGTGTTTCAGGAGCAGACCCTGGACGCGCAGCTCACCGCAGAGGAGAACCTCCGCTTCCACGCGGTGCTCTACGGTGTGCCGTCGGGCCAGGTCGAGGCCCGGATGCGCTGGGTGCTTGAGATGGTCGACCTCGCCGACCGGCGCAAGGATCTGGTGTCGACGTTCTCCGGCGGCATGGCGCGGCGGCTCGAGATCGCACGGGGGCTGCTCCACTCCCCGGACGTGCTGTTCCTCGACGAGCCGACGGTCGGCCTGGACCCCCAGACCCGCGCCCGGATCTGGGCGGATGTGCGGCGGCTGCGCGACGAGGAGGCCGTGACGGTCTTCTTCTCCACGCATTACATGGACGAGGCCGAGTACGCGGACCGGATCGGGATCATCGACCACGGGCGTCTGGTGGCGGTCGACACCCCCGCCGCGCTCAAGGCCGCAGTCGGCCAGGACGCGATCGGACTGCGGACCGCAGACGACGCGGCGGCGGCGGACTGCCTGCAGCGCGCCGGGTTCTCCGCCAGCCTGGGCGACGTGGGGCTGACCGTGCTCGTGGACGACGGCCCCACCGACCTGCCCGGCGTACTCGCACGGATCGACCCGGCGGTCCATTCGATCGTCGTCCGGCGCCCGACGCTCGACGACGTGTTCCTGCATTTCACGGGGCGCGAGCTGCGCGACGAGCCGGTGGCCGGCGCGAACTCGCCGATACGCCGGATGCTGGCCCAGCGCAGGTAGGAGACGGATATGGCCACCACGCTCATTCCAGACCGGGAGGCGCCTGCCACAACGCGCCGCGCCGGTGAGACCTCCACCCTGCGCCACCAGGCTCGGGCTGTCGAAATCGTCTGGCGTCGGGAGCTGATCCGCTTCTTCCGCGCCCGAACGAGGATCGTCGGAGGGCTCGTCCAGCCGCTGCTGTTCCTGTTCGTGCTGGGCAACGGCCTCAGTCCACTGGTGGGGCAGTCCGGAAGCCTCAGCTTCACCCAGTTCGTGTTCCCCGGCGTGATCGCGATGAGCGTGCTGACGACGGCGATCTTCTCCGCGGTCTCGATCGTGTGGGACCGGGAGTGGGGCTTCCTTCGCGAAATGCTCGTCGCACCGGTGTCCCGCGCCGCCCTGGTCACCGGCAAGGCGCTGGGTGGCGCGACCGTCGCGACCATCCAAGGCGCGATCATGCTGGTCCTCGCTCCGCTGATCGGCGTGCGCCTGGTGCCGCTGGGCGTCGTGGCGGTGCTCGCGGCGTCGGCGCTGATGGCGTTCGCGCTGGCTGGCCTGGGCATCTTCGTCGCCAGCCACATGCGCAGGATCGAGAGCTTCCAGGTTGTGACGCAGGTCCTCCTGGTGCCGATGCTGTTCCTGTCCGGCGCGATGTTCCCGCTGCAGGGGCTGCCGGGCTGGCTGTCCGTCCTCACCCGGTGCAACCCCCTCACCTACGCCGTCGATCCGCTGCGCCGGGCCGTGTTCATCGGCCAGGACCTGGCCGCGTCAGGGCGCTTCGGCGCCGGCGTCACCGTGCTCGGCCACGTCCTGCCGGTCTGGGCCGAGCTGGCGATCGTCGCGGTGTTCGGGTTGAGCTTCCTGGCCATGTCGATCCGGGCGTTCGGAAA
This sequence comes from Egibacteraceae bacterium, assembly GCA_050743205.1. Lineage (GTDB taxonomy): Bacteria > Actinomycetota > Nitriliruptoria > Euzebyales > Egibacteraceae > JBOGED01. The sequence continues at coordinate 8,326 of JBOGEA010000174.1, forward strand.
GCCCGAGTAGCTCGGCTACACTCCCTCGCACTTCCCCGCACCGTCCAGAAAGGTGTTTGGTGTGCTTTCGCCTGTCGAGGACAGGGCTGAGGCGCTGCGGCGGCTGAGGCCCGAGGAGCTGGGGTGGCTGCTGAGCCGGGTGCCGCAGCTGGCGGACAAGCTGACCGGGGCTTCGCCGCCGGTTCACTATCCAACCCTGCCGAGCATGGCCAGGACCGGGCTGATGCGGTGCGCGGCGCTGCTCGCCTCGCCGCACATCATTGACCTGACGCTGGCGACCCTCAACCGCCTGGAGCACCAGCTGGTGATGCTCACGGCCTGGCACGGCGGCATCCTGCCCAGGGAGCAGGCGCTCGCCGAGACCGGCCGTGAGATGGCCGCGGCCCTCGACGCCGCCGCCGGCGCACTCGAGCGGCTGCTCCTCGCCGACCGCACGAAGGCCTGGCTGCGGCTGCGGCCGGGGGTCGCCGAGGTCGTCGGCTTCCCCGGCGTCCGGGTGCGGGACGGGCTCGAAGACGCCGGCGTGGACACCCTGGCCAGGATCCTCACCCACCTCGGCGACAAGCGCCCGCCCCGGCGCAAGCAGGATCGCCTGACGGCGCTGGAGACGCGGCTGCGTGACCGTGGGACGATCGACGCGGTGCTCACCGGGGCAGGCAAAGACGCCGTTCGGATGTTCTCCCTGCTCTCTGAGCACGGCATGCAGCGGGTCCGTGACCTCGGCATCCCGTATTACGCGCCCTGGCGCCCGGACAACACGCCGCTGCACTGGCTGGTCGAGCGCGGGCTGGTCGGCGTGGACGTCAACGAGCAGGTCGCGTGGGTGTGGCTCGACGTGATCATCGCGCTCAACGGACGGCTGTTCCCGAATTGGCCCATCCCACCCCAGCCCCAGCCCCAACCGCTGCACGATCCGTCCGGCGGGCTCCCCCTCGTGCTGAGCAGGATCGGCGCGCTGCTGGACACGTGGGCCGCCGAACCGGCCGCGGTGCTGGCCTCCGGCGGGCTCGGCGTCCGGCCCGTCCGCGCGACCGCCAAAGCGCTCGGGCTGACCGCCGGCGAGGTGGGGCTGCTCGCGCACGTCGCGATCATGCTGGGGCTGCTCGGCCGCAAGGTGACCGCGACGCAGGGCCGCGGTCGGAACCGGACCGACACCTACGGCTGGGCGCCGACCGAGCGGGCGGCCGAGTGGCGCGCCGCGCCGCCCGCCCGCCGCTGGGCGCTGCTGGTCCAGATATGGGTGAAAGAAACCGGGATCGACGAGTTCAACGGTCTGCCGGAGCGGTCCGACGGGACCGGGTTCGACCCCGGCCTTCCCCACGCCAGGCGCGCGCTGCTGCGGATGCTCGCCGAGCTGCCGGCGGGATGCGGGCTGGCGCCCGCGGACATGGGCGCCCAGGCCTCGTTCCGCGAGCCGGTGCTGCTCCCACAGCCTCGGGTCAATGGCGTGGTTGAGGCCGCCCGCGTCCTCGGGCTCGTGCCGCCCACCGGCCCGATCGGCCTCACACGGCTGGGCCGGGCGCTGCTGGACGGCCCTGACGCGGTTGAGGCAGCGATGCCGGCGCCGCGCAAGGAGTTCACCGTCCAGGCTGATCACACCGTGATCGCGCCCCCTGACCTGGCGCCGGACGTGATCACTGGCCTCGAGCGCTACGCCGATGTCGAGTCCGCGGCCGGCGCCCGCATCTACCGGCTGTCCGAGCGGCGGGTCGCCGCTGCGCTCGACGACGGGCAGACCGCCAAGCAGATCATCGCGTTCCTGGACAAGCACTCGACCGTCCCGCTGGCGCAGAACATCACCCACCTGATCCACGACTGCCAGCGGCGTCACGGCCGGCTGCGCGTCGGCGCCGCTGGCGCCTACCTGCGCTGTGACGATCCGGCGCTGCTGACCCGCGCCGTGGGGTTGAAAGCCGCGAAGCTGCGGCTGCTCGCGCCGACCGTGGCGGTGTCGGAGCTGGAGTCCGACAAACTGCTGGGGGTGCTGCGGGGCAAGGGGCTGATGCCGGTGGAGGAGGGGCCGGACGGCGCGACGCTGGCCCGGCGCGACCAGGTCGCCGCCGTCCAGAGCGGCGGGCTGCCCGCGGTTGCGCCGCTGGGAGTGCTGCCCGACGACGCGGCGCTTGAGGCGCTCGCGAAATCGCTGATCGAGGACGACAAAGCGTGACGAATTATGATAATCCCCTCATTGTCCAGTCGGACCATACGGTCCTGCTGGAGGTGGCCAGCCCGAAGGCTGGGGACGCCCGTGCGTCGCTGGCCCGGTTCGCCGAGCTGGAGAAGTCTCCCGAGCATGTCCACACCTACCGGATCACGCCGCTGTCGCTGTGGAACGCCGCGTCGGCGGGCGTGGATGCGGGCGATGTCGGCGACACGCTGACGGCCTATTCGAAGTATCCGGTGCCTGAGTCGGTGCTCGTCGACATCCGCGACCAGATGAGCCGGTACGGGCGGCTGCGGATCGTCCGCGACTTCGACAGCGGCGGGCTGGCGCTGACCACGCCCGAGCCGGCGCTGCTGGCCGAGGTCACCCGCGACCGGGCGGTCGCGGGCCTGGTCGGCGAGCGTCTGGACGGCAACCGTTACGCGGTCCGCCTGGGTGATCGGGGTCCGCTGAAGCAGGCGCTGCTGCGGCTGGGCTGGCCGGCCGCGGACGAGGCGGGCTATGTCGAGGGCGACCCCCTTGACGTCGAGCTGACGTGTTCGCTGCGCACGTATCAGAGCGACGCGGTCGCGGCGTGGTGGGCTGACGGGTCGGCGGCGGGCGGCAACGGGGTGCTCGTGCTGCCCTGTGGAGCGGGCAAGACGGTGATCGGGTTGGCCGCGATGGCGCAGGCCGGTGTCCACACGTTGATCGTGGCGACCTCGATTCTGGCGGCCCGCCAGTGGATCGGCGAACTGAAGGCCAAGACCGCGCTGGATCACGGGCTGATCGGGGAGTACTCAGGGGATCGCAAGGACATCCGCCCGATCACGGTGGCGACCTATCAGGTGCTGACCTGGCGCCGGCCCGACGCGGCGGAGGACGCGGAGTTGGAGGAGGCGCATCCTCACCTGCGGCTGTTCAACACCCGCCAGTGGGGGCTGGTCGTCTACGACGAGGTTCACCTGCTGCCTGCCCCGGTGTTCCGTGCGACCGCGCAGATCCAGGCCGTGCGCCGGCTGGGCCTGACCGCGACGCTGGTGCGGGAGGACGGCAAAGAGCCGGACGTGTTCTCGCTGATCGGCCCCAAGCGGTACGACGCGCCGTGGCGGGAACTGGAGGCCCAGGGCTGGATCGCTCCGGCCACCTGCACCGAGGTGCGGGTGGATCTGGGCGATGAGGAGCGGATGACCTACGCGGTCGCACCCACACAGGCGCGCTACCGGATCGCGGCGTGCACGCCGGCGAAGCTGGCGGTGCTGGACCGTCTGGTGGCCGAGCACGCCGGTGATCGGGTGCTGGTGATCGGCCAGTACTTGGATCAGCTGAAGGACGTCGCCCAGCGGTTGGACGCGCCGTTGGTGACCGGTCAGACGTCGCAGGCGGTGCGTGAGCAGCGGTTCGCCGACTTCCGTGAGGGCCGGCTGCGGCTGCTGGTGGTCAGCAAGGTCGCCAACTTCTCGATCGACCTGCCCGAGGCCAACGTCGCGATCCAGCTGTCGGGCGCGTTCGGCAGCCGTCAGGAGGAGGCCCAGCGTCTGGGCCGGATCCTGCGCCCGAAGGCCGACGGCGGCCAGGCCAGCTTCTACACCGTCGTGGCCCGCGAGACGATCGACCAGACCTACGCCGCCAACCGCCAGCGCTTCCTCACCGAGCAGGGCTACGCCTACACCATCCTCGACGCCGACCCGTAGCGGGGCTTTGCCGCCCCGGCCCCGACGAGCCATGGACGGGTGGGGCGGCAGCGCGTGGAGTTGACCGTGGTTTTGTGCTGGATCGCGG
>JBOGEA010000175.1:0-12209 GCA_050743205.1 Egibacteraceae bacterium
GGTCGAAGCAGTTCGTGCAGCCGGGTGAGGCGGGCGATGAACGGCTCTTCGGTGTCCAGCACGACCAGCAGATCGAGGTCGCTGCGCGGACCGACGGTTCCGCGCGCTGTCGTCCCTGTCCGTCTCCGCCTCGTCGGGTCAGGTCGCAGTCACATCAGGCGTACACCCGAAGCAGGGCTGGGATCATGATGATGAGCGGCTGCTGCTTGCACGACGGGGACCAGCCACCCACGGATCTGTGAAAAGACCCGATCTGCCAGCGGGCTCTCAGTGAGGGGAATAGTCGCGTAGCGCGGCAAGGAAGGCCCGGAGATCGTCAGGCCCGCTGACGGCGGCCGTGTGGACGCGCTCGAGGTCGAGCCGGCCGTAGGCGTGGACGACAAGGTTGCGAAAGCCGGCCGCCCGTGCCAGCCGGTCGGCGAGGTCGGTGGGAATGACCTTGGCCTCCGCCAGCCGCCGGAAGGCGTCGGCGTAGGTCGGCGGGCTCGCCAGCCCCAGTTGCACACACGCTGAGATCGCCAGGTCGATCACCAACTGCACGGCCTGCCACAGGTGCAGGATGACCGTGTCCGAGGCAGTGGTCTGCGGCTGCAGGTCTGCGGGATCCACGGGCAGGTGCCGCGCAACCCGGTCGAGATGGCGGCCGACGGCCGCTGCCCGTTCGGCCAGCGTCTCCCGGTCGACGGCGGGGCTCATCTTCTGCTGTCTTCTCCCACCGTCGGCGCCTCTCCCAGCGCGGCGAGGACTCTGTCGTGAGCGGCGCGGATGACCGGGCCGGCGTCGCACCAGAACCGCACTGCCTCGAGCTGGAACCGGCGGAACTCGCCTGCGGGGTGCTCGAACAGGGCCACGCCGTCCCTGGCCGCGCGGAAGCGCAGCAGCGCGCTCGCGCGCTCGAGGTCGACAAGATCGACCGCGTCGGTAGCCACCGCGACGGTCAGGCGTGCGCGCAACGCGGCCGGGTCCAGCCTGTCGTCGGCGAGAAACCCGAAGTCCCAGTCCGACCGAGGGCCCGCGTCCCCGCGTCCCCGCGACCCATGCAACAGCAGCAGGCGCAGCCCAGGCAGCGTGGAAGCGGCCAGCCGAGCCGCGAGATCGTCGGGGATCATCGCGCACAGCCTACGCGTCACCCGCTCGGAGCCGGGAAGCAGGATGCCTCGCGTGTTTGTACCAGCGGTGACGGCGCGGAAGCGCTGGGTGTAGATTCGTGCCGGTGAGGGGACGTTGACGCTGGCGCAGGACCGGGCGCGTGAGGCGATCCGGGCGGTGGTGCGCGGCCGGGGCGCGTGGCTGAAGGACGCGACGGCCACGGGGATGGTCGCGGCACTGGTCGCCGCCGCCCTCGCGCCGATCGCGACGGAGCCAGACGCGGCCAAGCAGCTGGTGATCCTGCTGGGCGCGACCGGCGGCGGGTACGTCAGCGAGTTCGTGAGGGGTGTGATCGGCCGGCTCCGCGGCCGTGACGGCGGCGGAGCGGGGTCCGAGGCCGAGGTGCGGGAGGCGCTCGAGCGGGAGCTGCTGGCCTGCCTTCAAGGCCAGGGCCAGGGCGCGGCCGAGCTGCGTGCGGGCGCCGGAGCGCTGCTGGAGTCCGTCCAGGGGGTCCAGACGGCGCTGGAGGCGGCGGCCTCCGACGAGGTAAAACGCGCGCTGACCGGCGCGTTCGCCGAGTTCAGAAGGATGCTCGACGAGTCGGCGCGGACGCTGGCCGCGATCCACCGGACGCAGCGGTACCAGACCGACCAGGGCCGCCAGATGCTGGTCATGCTCGAGCTGCTCATCGGCCGCCGCACCGCCGCCGCCTGCGTAGACGAGCCAGTGGCGGGCGAGGAGTTATGCCCGTACATGGGGTTGGCGGCGTTCCAGGCCGAGGACGCGCAGTGGTTCTTCGGGCGTGATCGGCTGGTCGCCGACCTGGTCGTGCGCCTGTCGGAGGCGCCGTTTCTGGCAGTGGTGGGCCCGTCGGGGTCGGGCAAGTCCTCGGCGCTGCGCGCGGGCCTGGTGCCCGCCGTCGGCAACGGCGCGCCGCCGGGTGTGTGGGCCACGATCGTGTTGACCCCGGGCCCGCACCCGGTCGAGGAGCTGGCCGTCCGGTTGGCCGCGGTGTGCAAGGTGGCCGCGGAGTCGCTGCTGGGTGATTGGCGGGCGCGGCCGGGCTGGCTGCGGCTGGCGGTCCGCCAGGCGCTGGCGGGCGCGCCTGAGGAGGCGCGGCTGCTGCTGGTGGTCGACCAGTTCGAGGAGACGTTCACGCTGTGCGCGGACGAGGCGGAGCGGCGGGGGTTCGTCCTCGCGCTGGCCGCGCTCGCGGGCGAGGCGGGTACCCAGGCGGTCGTGGTGCTCGGTGTCCGGGCGGACTTCTACGCGCGGTGCGCGGACTATCCCGAGCTGGTCGCCCTGGTCCAGGACCGCCAGGTGTTGGTCGGCCTGATGAGCCTCGCCGAGTCGCGCGAGGCGATCACCGGCCCGGCGGCCCGTGCCGGGTTGGCGTTGGAGCCGGGCCTGGTCGACATCGTGCTCGCCGACCTGGGCGAGGAGCCGGGGTCGTTGCCGTTGCTGTCGCACGCGCTGCTCGAGACCTGGCGGCGCCGGGCGGACCAGACCCTCACGATCGACGGGTACCGGCAGGCGGGTGGGGTCCGCGAGGCGATCGGCCGGACCGCGGACTCGGTCTACGCCCGCCTCGACCCTGTGCAGCAGGCGATCGCGAAGGAGGTGTTCCTGCGGCTGACCGCGCTGGGCGAGGGCACCGAGGACACCCGCCGGGCCGTCAAGCGCGCCGAGCTGCTGGGCGGCCGTGAGCCCGAGCCCGTGGAGGTCGTGTTGGACCGGTTGGCGGCGGCGCGGCTGGTGATCCTGGACCAGGACAGCGCGCAGGTCGCCCACGAGGCCCTGATCCGCGAGTGGCCCCTGCTCCGCCAGTGGCTGACCGAAGACCGCGAAAGCCTGCGCATCCACCGCCGCCTGACCGACGCAGCCGCCGAGTGGCAGGCCATGGACGGCGACCCAGGCGCGCTGTACCGGGGCGCGCGCCTGGCCACCGCCCGCGAGTGGGCCAGGGGCTGCGGGGAGCGGCTGAACGACCTGGAGCGCGCGTTCCTCGGCGAGAGCTGTGACCAAGAGCGGGACGAGCTGGCGGCAGCGCGCCGCCGCGAACTTCGGCTGCGAGCGCTGGCCGGGACCCTCGCGGTCCTGCTGGTCGTGACAGGGGCCTACGGCGTGGTGTTCGCACAGCGCCAACGGAACATCGCCACCGCCCGCCTGCTGGCTGTCCAGGCCTCGGCGAACCTCGACGAGCAGCCGCTCTCCCTGCTGTTGAGCCTTGAGGCCCTGCGCCTGGCCCCGACCATCGAAGAGACCCGCGACAGCCTGCTGCGAGGACTGCTGGAGCCCCATCACAGCCGCTTGACGCTGGGCCACACCAATTGGGTCGAGGGGGTGGCGTTCAGCCCCGACGGGAAGATGCTCGCCTCGGCCAGCGCGGATGGGACACTCCGGCGGTGGGACACCGCCACCGGCGACCTGATCGGCCAGCCCCTCACCGGTCACGTCGGCTCGGTCTTGGGGGTAGCGGTCAGCCCCGACGGCACAATGATCGCCTCGGCCAGCGAAGACAAGACGGTGCTGCTATGGGACACCGCCACCGGCCAACAGATCGGCCAACCTCTCAACGGCCACACCGGCACAGTCATAGGGGTGGCGTTCAGCCCAGTCAGCGAGACCCTCGTTTCCGGCGGCGCCGACAAGACGGTGCGGCTGTGGGAGCCTGCTACCGGTCAGCAGATCGGCCCGCCCTTCATCGGCCACACCGGCGCAGTCGAGGGGCCGGCGTTCAGCCCCGACGGTAAGACACTCGCCACCGCCAGTAACGACGGGACGTTGCGGCTGTGGGATGTGGCCACCGGCGAACAGATCGCCCAACCTCTCGGCCCCAGCGATCGACTCTGGGGGGTGGCGTTCAGCCCTGACGGAGCCACGATCGCCTCCGCCAGTGCCGACTACACCATCAGGTTGTGGCCGCTTGCTCTCGATGCCTGGGTTCGGCACGCCTGTATCGTCGCCGACCGCAACTTGACCCAAGACGAGTGGGACCGGTTCGTCGGCCCCGACCGGCCCTACGTGCGGGCGTGCGCCGACTTTCCGTCGGGGGCTGGGGCGCCGGTGGACGCGCCCCCAGCCACCTATCGCTGACCGTGGAGAACCTGCCTCAGCCGGTCCAGCGGGCGGTGGCGTAGGCGGTGGGGCCGGTCAGTTCGCCGTGGCCGGTGGTGTGGTCGTCGGGGAGTTCGAGCAGGTCGAAGCCTGCCAGGCTCAGGTGCTCACTCCAGGTCGCAGGGGAAGATCACCCGCTGGCGGATGCAGTCCCGCGCCCCGCTCCCATCAGCGAGCAGCCAGTGGCGGCGCATGGTCTGGACCTGGGCCCGCAGCTGCCACTCGGAGCTGACCGTAGCCTCGGCGCGTAGGTCCGCGGTCTGGACCGGGATGGGTGAGGGTGCGGTCACGGTTGGGGTGTCATTGTCACGGCGGTTGCGAGGGTGAGGACCGTGCCGGGCCGGGCATGCGCGGCGAAGGTGGCGAACGCGGCTTGGAACTCGCCGTTGCGATGCGGGTAGGCCAAGGCGTTGCCCAGGCGGGTAAATGGCGTCCCCTGGGTGGCCGAGCCGGAAGTCGCGCATGTCACCGACACCGACACGAAGGTCAAGGCCTGGGCGCACCTGGCGGGCGTAGGCGATCATGCGTGGTTGCAGGTCCACCCCAACGGCCTCGAACCGTTCGGCGAGACAGGCGAGGTCCTGGCCCGTGCCGCACCCGGAATCCAGCAGGGCCCGTGCCCCAGCCGGGCCGTGACGGGTCGATCAGCTCCTCGCACCGCTTCGCCGTGGGGTGCTCCGGGTCGGACTGCACCTGGTCATACCACGCCGGGTGGGCGGTACAACAGGCTCGACTCCTCCAGCTCCACACCGCTCCTTCTCAGGCCTGTCGGCTCAGCGGACGTCGCGCTCCAGCAGGCTGCGCAGGCCGACCTCCGGCGCGATCGTGCCATGCAGCAGCGACGGGACCGCCCAGCCGACCGTGCCTGCTCAGAGGCGATGGCCAGCGCGGCTCGATAGATATAGGGGTCTTCTCACATATCCGTGGGTTGCTGGCCTCTGTCGTGCAAGCAGCCTGCTCATCACCGTGATCCCGGCCCCGCCCTCGGCGCAGCCACGGGACGATCGCCCGCAAGAACCGGGCAGAAACGGTGAAACTAATCGCACCCGCAGACGACAGGCCACGGTCCGGCTGCGCCCAGGCCTGGTGATGAGCACATCGTGACAGATATGGCAGGAACTGCTCATTCGCCCGGAAGTGCACACTGCAACGGGTACCGCACGAACGGGTGGGATCCTGCACCTTCAGCCCCGTACCAGCACGTTCGCCCTGCAGCGTCAGCAGGACTGGTGGCGGCACCACCCACGGGTGCATACCAAGAGCCAGATATAGCCCGCGTCTACCAGCAGCGTGGGGTATGATGAAAGACCTCAGCGCGGTCAGCAGGGCTCTCCATCAGCCAAGCCCACATCGACCACGTCCCTCCTCGGCCGGGTTTGCCGCTCATGCCGGGAGGATCGTGGTCATGCGCGGCCGGCGCTACGATGCCGCGTCATGCCGAGGCTCTCCGATGTGCGGCCGGAAGACCTGCTCGAGACCCTCTGCATGCTGGGCCCCGCGTACATTCACGCCACGGCTGCCGCAGCCGTTGCGTGTCGTCGGCTTGGCGCTGGAGCTGGCGGGGTCCGGGCCGCCCTGCGCGGCAGGACCACGGGGCAGCGCCGTCATCAAGCGCGAGGGGCTGATCCGCGGACACTTTTGTCCAGCAGGTGAACAAAAGTGTCCGCGAAGCGTCGCTGTGGGGACCGCTGGCGCGTGATTGGTGTACAGGCCCTGAAGCGGTCAAAGCTGGGGGCGCAGGTTGAGGTGCCGGGTGAGTTTGCGGGCGGCGATCTGGAGGAGGTCCCAGACGCTGCCGAAGGGCGGGGCGTAGGCGAGGTCGAAGAGTTGGGCGGACTGGACGGTGACGCCGAGGTGGCACCAGGTGGCGGCGACGTCGATGCGTTTGCCGACGTTGCCGGTGCCGACGAGCCGGACGCCCAGCACCCGCCCGGTGCGGGCTTGAGCGAGCATCTTCACGTGCACCACGCCGGGCTCGGGCATGTAGCCGGACTTCGCGGTGCCGGTGAACCGCACGGCCTCGCAGGTGAGCCCGGCGGCGCGGGCCTCGGCCTCTGACAGGCCGGTGCGGGCGATCTCCCACTCGCAGACCTTGGTCACCGCCGTGCCGACCACGCCGGGGAACTCTGCGTCGCCCCGCCCACCGCACAGCCAGGCGGCGATGCCGATGCCGGCGACCCTCGCGTGCGTACCGAGTGGTCCGTCGCCGCAGTTCTTTGTGCTGGATATCGGCGGTATGCCGCCGATATCCAGCACAAACAGCACGTGGACATTCAAGGGACAGCCGGACGAGCATCACCTCATGGGCTGAACGCGCGAGTGACGGCGTCCAGGACCCCCTGCGCCTTGCGCAGCGCACGGTCGGCGTCATCCTCACCGAACGCGTCAGCGGGCAAGCCTCCTGGCAGGGAATCGGGATAGCGCGTAGGAATGTAGTAGAGGTCAAGCCCAGCCACATCGACCTGTGAAGATTTCCATTCTTCGTCCAGTGATGCGGCGAGCTGGTCAAGGTCGGCTACCGAGTGGCCCCAAGGGTCCTCAACGCCACGAAGGATCAGCAGGCCCTTCAGCGCTTTCTCCGCGGCCTGCTGGGCATGGAAGCAGGTGAGGCTCCAGCGTCCCCCCTCGTGGAGGTATCGGGCATCGTCCAGGTCCCGGCTGGCCTGGTCGAGCCATCGGCGGCCTTCGTCCCAAGGATCACGACGCATGAAGCACAATGCCCTCTTCGAGCGCTTGACGAATGAACGGGCGGTGGCGCACTGCCTGCAGCTCAGCCGGGGTGTAGGCCACCAGGTCGAGCGCCACCCTTGGTCGAAGCAGTTCGTGCAGCCGGGTGAGGCGGGCGATGAACGGCTCTTCGGTGTCCAGCACGACCAGCAGATCGAGGTCGCTGCGCGGACCGACGGTTCCGCGCGCGAAGGAGCCGAACGCGAGCACGAGCTGCGCGTTCTCGGCAGCCAACAGCGCAGTGAGTCGCCTGGCTTCGGACTCCAAGAGCGCCTGACGACGCTGCCCACGGGCCTGCGGCCCATCGATTGAACCAGGATTGGGTACAGCCACGATCTGGATCATGCCGAACGGCTGGCGGGAGTCAACAATTCAGCCCGAAAATGCGCCAGCGAGCCTGACCGAGGCCAGCGCCTGGAGGGCGCATGTCCGCGATGGGTGGCTGGCGGAAGTGCGGTGCGGCCAGCAACGGCTCGGCGGCTCATCCGTTTCTCACAACCACACCGGCGCAGCGTCGATTGGTCGAGCGCGAGTGGCGCCTTGGCGGTGGGGACCGACCGGAGCGTGATGGGTGTACAGGCCCTGAAGGGGTCAGAGTTGGGGGCGCAGGTTGAGTTGTCTGGTGAGTTTGCGGGCGGCGATCTGGAGGAGGTCCCAGACGCTGCCGAAGGGCGGGGCGTAGGAGAGGTCGAAGAGTTGGGCGGATTGGACGGTGACGCCGAGGTGGCACCAGGTGGCGGCGACGTCGATGCGTTTGCCGACGTTGCCGGTGCCGACGAGCTGGGCGCCCAGCACCCGCCCGGTGCGGGCTTGAGCGAGCATCTTCACGTGCACGACGCCTGGCTCGGGCATGTAGCCGGATTTCGCGGTGCCAGTGAACCGCACGGCCTCGCAGGTGAGCCCGGCGGCGCGGGCCTCGGCCTCTGACAGGCCGGTGCGGGCGATCTCCCACTCGCAGACCTTGGTCACCGCCGTGCCGACCACACCGGGGAACTCTGCGTCGCCCTGCCCACCGGACAGCCAGGCGGCGATGTCGATGCCGGCGACCTTGCCCTGCTTGTTCGCGTGGGTGCCCAGTTGGACGTTCACGGCGCGGCCGCTCACGAGATGCCGGGACTCGACGCAGTCCCCCGCCGCCCACACACGGTCGAGCGTCGTGCGCATGCGCCCGTCGACGAGCAGCGCGCCGGTCTCGCCCAACCCGCAGCCAGCGGCCGCGGCGATCCCGACGTTGGGCCGTGACCCGACGGCGACCACGAGCAGGTCGGCGGGGATCTCGCCCGCGGCGGTGACGACGGTCCGGCAGCGCCCGCCCGCGCCCTCGACGCGCACGACCTTCTCGCCGAGGCGGACCCGCACCCCGAACGCCTCCAGCGCCTGCTGGACCACCGCGGCCATGTCGGGATCGAGTGAGCCCATCACCTGGTCACCCCGATCGAGCAGCGTGGAGCGCAGGCCGCGGCGCACGAGCGCCTCGGCGATCTCCATGCCGATGTAGCCGGCGCCGACCACGACGACGCGCTCGATACGCGAGCCCTCCGCGTCGAGGCGGCGGCGGATGCGCTCGCCCTCGGCGAGCGTGTGGACCACATGGCTGTACTCGGCGAATCCCGGAATCGGCGGGGACGACGGGTGCGCGCCAGCGGCGTAGAGCAGCGCGTCGTAGGGCTCTTCGCGCTCCTCGCCCGTGGCCAACTGGAGGACCCGCACCATCGACGCCGAGGGGTCGATCGCCACCGCCTCCGTGCCCATGTGCACGGTCACGCCCTGCCTGCGGAACTCCTCCGGCGACCGGACCACCAGATCCTCGCACGTCTCGATCATGCCGCTGATGTAGTACGGGATGCCGCACATCGAGTACGACGTGTAGGGGCCGCGCTCGAACACCACGATCTCGGCGTCGGGAACAGCGCGCCGGACGTGGCTGGCCGCGGACATCCCGGCGGCGTCCCCACCGATCACCAGAAGCCTCATGACTCAAGCCTTTGCACGCTGGAGGTCTCGCAACCCGGAAGTCATTGCGTGTGAGTCCAGTTTCCCGGGTCGGGTTGCACGCGTCGCGGGTCATGTCGGGCTGGATCTGTGCTGGATCCGCGACGTATACGTCGCGGATCCAGCACAAACCTGCGGTCCACTCTGCGCGCTGCCGCCCCACCCGTTCATGACTCGTCGGGCCGGGCGAAGCCCCGTGAGGCGTCTACGATCCCAACCATGAGCGAGTTGGTGCGGGTTGTCGATCATCCACTGGCGGGCCATCTGCTCGCCGGGCTGCGGGACGTGCGCACGGCGCCGGAGCGGTTCCGCCACCTCGCGCGGCGGCTGTCGACGGTGCTCGTGCTGGAGGCGACCCGGGATCTGCCCGTTCAGGACGACCTGGTGATGACGCCGCTGCAGGATGCTACCGCCCGCGTGCTCGCCCGGCCGGTCGTCGCGGTGCCGATCCTGCGGGCGGGGCTCGGCCTGCTCGAGGCCGCCACCGATCTGTTCCCCGACGTGCGCGTCGGGTACGCCGGCCTGGAGCGCGACGAGGAGACGCTCGAGCCCACGTCCTACTACCTGAAGGTCCCGCCGCTCGCTGCCGCGTCGGTGCTGCTGCTGGACCCGATGCTCGCCACGGGCGGCTCGGCGACCTTCGCCGCCACCCTGCTGAAGGACCGCGGCGCCGACGATGTGCGGCTCGTCTGCGTGGTCGCCGCCCCTGAGGGCATCGCGCGCCTCGCCAAGGCCCACCCCGACGTGCGCGTGGTCACCGCCGCCATCGACGACGGCCTGAACGACCGGGGCTTCATCCTGCCCGGCCTCGGCGACTTCGGCGACCGCCTGTTCGGGACCGGCTAACGCAGGCCGGCGAACAGGTCATCCTCTCGCCTCGGTGCGGGGACATCGCTGCGCTGGCGGATGAACCACTCCTGCCCGAATGCCGCGGGGGCGATGTCGTCGGGGATGTTGAGGAAGAACGAATCGGGTCCGATCTGTGAGGTGTGCGCGTACAGCGCCCTGCGCTTGCGCTCGAGCCACGGCCGGACGTCGACGGCTGTGGTCACCAGCTCGTCAGGGGTGCCGAACGGCAGCTCGTCGGGGTGTTCGATGTCGCCGAATGGGGACGGCAGCCCCCGCTCGGCGAGCCAGCCGTTGACACGCAGGATCGCGCTGCTGGGAATCGTCGCGTAGTAGACCTTGCGCACCCGCCACGCCGGCCCGGCGTCGGGATACAGCGCCGCGACGTCCGCCGCCTCGACCGCCGCGATCGCCACCCGGTGCGCCTGGATGTGATCCGGATGCCCGTAGGCGCCGAACGCGTCATAGGTCACGAGCACGTCAGGGCGCAGCTGGCGGATGTGCGCGACCAGGCGCCCCACGGCTTGGTCGAAGGGAGCACGCCAGAAGGACTCGGGGTCGTCGTTGCCGTCCGTGCCCATCATTCCGGAGTCGATGTAACCGAGGAGCCGGGGTGGGCCGGCCCCCAGAATCTCCAAGGCGCGAGACAGCTCGTCGTGGCGCACCGCGCCCAGGCGCGGCCTGATCTCGTCGGCGTCCATACCGGCTCCGACGATCTCTCCCCGCTCACCACCCGTGCAGGTGACAACCGCGACGCCGATGCCCTCATCGGCGTAGCGGGCGAGGATCCCACCGGTGCTGATCGCCTCGTCATCAGGATGCGCGTGAACGCAGAGCAGGGAGAACTTCGGCATTGCAGACGAGCTTAGCGCGCCTCCCCCATCCCTCAGCCTCGCCCGCGTATGCTCTGATCTCAGGTATGCCAGTTCAGAAGCTCGAACTCGCTGATACGACCGCCGAACTGCCGCGCTCACTTGAGACGCTGGCCGATCTGCCGACGGTCGGTGTCGATGTGGAGCGGGCGGACTGGAACCGCTACTACCGCGCCGCGGCGCTGATCCAAGTCGGCGGCGAGGGGCGGGTCGCGCTGATCGACCCGCTCGCGATCGCCGATCTGCGGCCGCTGCAGGCATTCCTCGACGCGCGTGTCTGTGTCTTCCACGCGATGGAGAACGACCTGCGGCCGCTCGGCGCGGTCGCTGTGTGCCCCCGCCGCATCGAGGACACGAGCATCGCCGCCGCGATGCTCGGCCTGCCGACCGGCTTGGAGCCGCTGCTCACCCAGCTCCTCGGCATTCAGCCCACCGGCAACAAGGCGACGATGCAGCGCGCCGACTGGGAGCGGCGGCCGCTGACCGAACAGATGCTGTCCTACGCCGCCGGCGACGTGGCCGACCTCCCGGCGCTGTGGGCCGTGCTGCACGAGCAGCTGGTCGCGACGCGGCGCGAGCCGTGGTACCGCCAGGAGCTCGCCGCCGTCATGGCGCTGCCGCCCGTCGAGGAGCGCCGCGAGTGGACGCGGACCAAGGGCATCGGCCGGCTCGACCCGAAAGCCCGGTCACGCGTGCGGATGCTGTGGGCGGCCCGGGAGCAGCTCGCCCGCACCACCGACACCGCACCGTCGCGCATCCTCGGCGACCGAGTGCTCGTCGACCTGGCCGCCTCGCCGCCCGGCGGTATGGACGAGCTGCAGCGTCGCGGCATGCGCCGCCAGTCGGTCCGCACGTTCGGCGAGGACATCATCGACGCGCTCGTCGCGGGCGACGCCCAGGCCCCCGAGCCGCGCCCCCCTGGCCGCATGCCCACCGAGAGCGACCGCGAGAAGGTCGACCGCCTGCGCATCCTCCGCGCCGAGATCGCGCACGAGCTGGAGCTGGATCCCGGCGTGCTCTGCCCCAGCCGCACCCTGATGTCCGCCGTGATCGCGGACCCGGTGACCTCGGAGACGCTCCGCCAGCGCCTGGGCCTGCGCCCATGGCAGTGGGACCTGCTGGGCGAGCCGTTCTGCGAGGTGCTGAAGATCCCTGCGCTGGTTCCGGCCCGACACGAGGAGCTGACGGATGGCTGACCTGCTCGACCCCGACGCGCTGCACCACTCGCTCGACGGGCTGCCCGGCTGGGACGGCACCACCGAGCAGATCGCCAAAACCTACCGGTTCGCCGACTTCGCGGAGGCGATGCGGTTCACCAACCACGTGGCGGGCATCGCCGAGACCCTGAACCACCACCCCGACATTCACATCAACTGGAACAGGGTCACCCTCGAGATCGCCAGCCACGCCGCCGGCGGCGTCACCCAGCAGTGCATCGACCTGGCCCACCACATCGACGGCAAACCCATCGCCTCCTGAGCCCGTGTTTGAGAATCGCGGCGCTTGAGTCGCGGGCGGAGCGGAGCGGAGCGGAGCGCGGTTCAGGCGGCTCGATGCCGCCTGAAC
>JBOGEA010000176.1:0-12094 GCA_050743205.1 Egibacteraceae bacterium
ATCCAGCACACAACCGGCCCGGAGAGAGGCGTAAGGCGTGCTGCCGCCCCCTCCCGTCCATGACTCGTCGGGCCGGGGCGAAGCCCCGCTAGAGGTCTTACGCGGCAGGTTCATGCAAGACTTCGCGCTGGTCGTTGCGGGTCTGGACATCGGGAGCGTGGATCCCCTTGCCGCATTGGCTGGCGCTGGGTGCGATGACGCGTTTCCGGGGGAAATCGACGGCGTCGTCCAGGTCACGTTCTGGCGGGAGAGCGAGACCGCCGAGGCGGCTTTGTGGTCTGCCGTGCGGGATATTGAAGGGGCTGTCCCAGGCGCGCATGTGACGCGCCTGGATCCCGATCTCGTCTCGACTTCTGATATCGCCCAGCGCGTCGGGCGGTCTCGGGAGAGCGTGCGGCTGCTGGTCGAAGGCAAGCGTGGGCCAGGAGGCTTTCCGCGACCGGTGGGCTGGGTCGGTGGCGGTATCCGGGTCTGGCCGTGGGCAGAAGCCCATGAATGGTTTCGCAGCCACTTGGGCGAGAGCGACGAGGAGTCGCACATCGATCAGGTCGCCGCCGCGGTCTTCAACGGCGTCCTGGCCGAGCGTGGGCCAGGAGATCACGAGCTGCCGGCAGCCTTGTGGAAACTTTGCCCCACCAGGTGGGGCAAAGGGTCCACAGCACCTTAGGCCGAGGGGGACATCAGGGAGGGGTGAAAGGCGTTTCCGACGGAGACGGAGAGGAGAGTTCGACGAACTTCTTGCTGCCGTCCGGCAGCAGCTCGAGGATCGGGATGGCCTTGTCGACGGGAATGCCGCTGCTGTCGAGGGAGATCCAGCCGCTTGCACCGGGCACCGCAAATTCGTCATGGAGCCCACCAAACCGTTGGATCACCTCGCCCAGGGCGATCGGGTCAATGGTAACGTTTTCCTGGTCGGGGGGTCGGATCGCTTTCACTGCGGTCACGATGGTGTCATGGCCCATGATGACCGATTCGACGTCGAGTAGCTCGTTAGGAAAGAGGCTCGTGAGGCAGTTCCCGTTCGGGTCCACGCAGTCTTGTGTGAAGTAGCGGATCGGGGCGGGCGAGAATAGCTGTGGCGCAGCCGCCCACGCGTCGGGATGCGCATGTGCCGTGTACCTGAGCGTGACGTTGAACTCAAGGCCGGGCCGCGTCTCCTCGGTGCTCAGGTTCCCCGCGCTGTCGCCCGTCATGACGTTGACGTGGAAGTCCGGGCAGGGACGTCTCGGCAGCACCTCGATGAATGCCTCCAAGTCGGCGCCGCGGCCTGCGAAGAACACGATGTCTGGTTCCTGCCGGCAGATGCTCGCCATCATCTGTGTAAACCTGTCCGCGACTGCCGACAGCGACCCGTCATACTCCTCGACTGGCCCGAGCAGGGAATGGGTGGCGTCGGGGAACTCGCGCCTGAACGCGTCGCCGAGTGTCCTGGCGAATGGATCCGCCGCGTTGCTGTCTTGGATCAGCAGTGCCCGGCTGATGGCGGGATCTCGTTTCAGGTAGACGACCGCGGCCTTGACCTGGTCGGTGTTGGCGGGCGTCACCCGCACCAGACCATTGATCCTGCTGAGGTCGTCGTCGGCGGTGAGGTTCGACGCGATCGCCGGAATCTGTGCAGCGGTCAGCTCCCTGATCGCCTGGAACGTCGTGTCCCGGCTCTGGCCGAGGCCGGCGACCGCCACCAGCCGGTCGGAGCCGATCAGGCCCAACAGTTGGGCGACGACCGGCCGCCAGTGGTTGTTGTCCTCGCCGGCGTTGGCCACCAGCAGGCGGATCAGCGGTAGGTCCCCCAGCTCGTCGGTGCGGTTGGCCAGCCGCTGCGCCAGGTGAGCGCCCTGCAGCTCGCGACGCAGCACCTCGGACAGGCCCTCGGCTTCTCGGGGGAGCGGGACCAGGTAGGCGACGCTCACGTAGGGCTCACCCGTCTGCTCGACCCGGCGGTTCTCCTCATGGATCTTCTCCATCACGGCGGTCAGATCAGCCCCCGTCTCGGGGAAGGCGAAGCTGCCGTCGGTCACGCCGATGCACTCAGGTCCGAGGCGGCGGATGCCTGGCGCGCAATGGGTGCGGTCCCATCCCAACCATGCGCCGCCCCCGATCAGGGCCAGCACGAGGAACAGGGCCGCGAGCTTGCGCGAGGAGGGGTACCACCACGGCGTTCGAGGCCGGTCAGGCGAGCGGCTCATGTGCCCGGATCCTGTGGGTTGAGAGGGGTGAACGGGGGTGGCAGCAGGGAGGAGAGCTGGACGAACATCACGGTGCCGTCCGGCAGCAGTTGGAGGATGGGGATGGCCTTGTTGACGGGATTGCCGTCGCCGTCGAGGGAGATCCAGCCGCTCGCGCCTGGCACCGCAAAGCTGTCGTGCAGTCCGTTGAACTGCTGGATCACCTCGTCCGTGGTGATCGGGTCGGTGACGAGGTCCCGATCGCCAGCGGCGGACCGGATCGCCCTCACCGCGGTGACGACGGCGTCGTGGCCGATGACGGCTCCGGAGTCGTCGAGGGACTCGCCCCGGTACAGGCTGGCGAAACAGGCCGGGTCCGGACAGTTCTGTTGGAAGTAGCGGATCGACGCTTGCGAGAACGAGGCCGGCGCAACCGCCCACGCGCCGGGATGGGCCTGTGTCGTGTACCTGAAGGTCACGTTGGCCCCGAGTCCGGCCTGCAGCGGCGTCTGGCCGCGCTCGATCTGCTGGCGCAGCACGATCGCGGCTCTCGCTCCGGTGCCGCCAGTCATCAGGTTGACGCGCAGGTCCGGGCAGGGGCGCCCAGGCAGCGCCTCGATGAAGGCCTCCAAGTGGTTGCCGCGGCCCGCGAAATACACGACGTCGGGTCGCTGCTGGCAGATGTTCGCCATCATCTGCACGAACCTGTTGGCGAGTCCACCCAATGACCCGTCGTAGCGCTCGACCGGCTCGATCAGGGCGTGCGTGGCGTCGGGGAACCCCCGGATGAACGCGTCGCCCAGCGTCCTGGTGTACGGGTCTTCGGGATTGACGTCCTGGATCAGCAGCGCACGGCTGACTGGGGGGTCCAGCTGTTTCAGGTACGCGATCGCGACCGCGGCCTGGTCTCTGGATATGGGCGCCATCCGCACGAAGCCCTCGCCACCGAGGTCGTCGGCGGCGGGCCTCGCGGCGATCATCGGTATCTCGTGGGCGCTCAGCTCGGCGATCGCCTGCCGCGTCGTCTCCCGGCTCTCCCCCAGGCCGGCGACCGCCACCAGCCGGTCGGAGGAGCCGACCCTGTCCAGCAGTTGGGCGACGACCGGCTGCCAGTGGTTGCCCCCCTCGCCGGTGTTCGCCACGAGCAGGCGGATCAGCGGCAGGTCCCCAAGCTCGTTGGTGCGGTTGGCCCGGTGCTGCGCGATGGAGGCGCCCTGCAGCTCGTGGCGCAGGATCTCGGACAGATTGTCGGCCTCCCGGGGCAGGGGGACCAAGTAGGCGATGCTCACAGAGGGCCGGTCCACCTGCTGGGCTACCCAGCGGTTCTCGTCTTGGATCTGCTCCAGCGCCGAGGCCAGGTCGGGTGTGAACACGAAGCCGCCGTCGGTCACGCCGACGCACTCAGGCCCGAGGCGGCGGATGCCTGACGCGCAATAGGTCGTGCTCCACACCCACCAGGAGACGCCCCCGATCAGCGCCAGCACGAGGAACAGTGCCGTGAGCTTGCGTCCGGTGGGATACCACCACGGCGTTCGAGGCCGGCTGGATGTGCTCATACCTGTTGTCCTGTCGGTTGCGGCTCGGGGTCCGTCAGGGGCATCCGACCCAGCACCTTCGCTGTCCACGGGTGTGGTAGTGCTGCGCCTCGTCGTTGAGCACGCCGGCTTCGCCTCCCGCGCGATACGCGAGACGGTTGAGGTCGGCGACGATCAGGAGGTCGAGGGTTCGGCTTGGGTCGCCGAGCGGGTCCTTGCTGATCCACAGGGCGGCGACGAGCCGGGCCAGCACGTCGTTGATGTCGGTGACCACGCCGGAGGCGAGCTCCGCGACCTGGTCGCGGGGTGTCAGGACGGCGGGCACGGCGCGCCGGGGCGCCGTGGTGATGGCGTGCAGCTCCTGTAACCAGGCCGCCATGCCCGCCGGCGCGAACGTCCGGTCGAGGTGCGCCACGACCGGCGCGAGATCCCCGAGCGCAAGGGTGTGGTACATCGTCTGGGTGACGTCGCGCTCCTCGAGTCTGTAGTAGTCCCGCAGCCTGCCGTGCACCGCCCACCAGCTGTCGGGGTGGCGGTCGCCGCGCCTGGCCAGCGCGTGGAGGAGGACGCGGCGCAGGAACGGATGCAGGGTGGGGCCGCGTCTCGTCGCCGGCGCGCCGAGGGCCCACAGGTCAGCGGAGCAGAACTGGTCCAGCTCTGGGGAGAGGTCTCCCTCCGGTCTGCCGAGCGCCCTCCAGCGTGAGGGGATCCCCACGTCGCCAGCCGCGGCGCACGTGATCAGATCGTCCCGCGGCTCCTGCAGCGTCCCCGACAGCAGCCGATCGATGGCCCGGTCAGCCAGCGTCTGGGTGGGACGGTCGGGGTCTGGCCAGTCGAGGACACGGCGCAGGTCCACCGCGCCGGCGTCGTCGCGCTCGACGGCCGCGGCGACGGCTCGCAGCAGAAGGCCGCAGCTCCACAGGTGACCATGGGTGAGTTCGTGAAGTTTCCTGACGACGTGGGCGACCTCGGTGGCCCGCGGCCACTGGCGCGCCAGCGACGTGAGCTCAAGGTGTTCTTCGCTGCCGCGGTCGTGGTCGTCGAGATCCGCCAGCTCCACCGGGTACAGCCAGGACTTCGGCTTGCTGTCCCGCTTGCCCGCCCAGTCCTCGTACGTGGCGTCGCGCGGGTTTTGGGCCGGCAGGCCGCGACCGTCGAGCAGGGCCAGCTCGGGAAACCGTGTGCGGCCCGCCGCGACGACGACCAGTGGGTCGCAGTCCTCGCGCGTATGCTCGGCATGACGGGCCCGCTCCTTCGCCAGCAGCGCAAGGAGCTCCTGGCCGGTGGGTGAATCGGCGTTGTCGATGAGCGCCACACAGTTCTGCAGGCGCAGCCGCGCACGCCATCCAGTGGTGAACGCGTCGCGCAGGTCGGCGAGGAACGCGCGGCAGAGTACCTGGTCGACCTCGTCCCGCACCTCCTGGGCGCCGCTGGCCTCCCACAGGCTGAGCTGGATCAATGCGGCCAGCGGGTCCTGGAACTGCGGGCCCAGCGCCTGCCGGTACCACGTGAAGGGGCCGCGGCGCAGGCGCATGACGGTCCAGACCGCCGCGGCGCCCTCGAGCGCGAGGCCGAAGACCGCTTTGCCCGGTGGGGGAGCGCCCAAGTCCTGGAGCAGACCGTCGCCGATGGCGCGGATTGTCCTGATGAGGCCGCGGCGGTCCCGCAGGAGGACGCCCCTCAGGACCTCGCGAGCCCTCTTCCAGTCGTCTCGGCCGACATCGCTGCGGATCGCGGCCAGGCCCAGCGCGAAGCGCGGGAACCCCAACTGGCCGAACGGCTTGACGGGATTGCTGAGTCCGAAGGCCAGGCGGGCGGCGACCTCGTGCGGCCGCAGGCGGTCATGCGCGCTCAGATCCTCCAGCAGGACGCTCGGCCTGACGCTGGCGGAGCGCTGGTGGATCTCCCGCAGCAGCGTCGTCTTCCCACTGCCGCGCGTGCCCAGAAGCAGAATCACCGGCAGGTCACGGCGACCTCGGTTCGGCAGAAGGTCCACGCAGCTGTTGATCAGCCGGTCGACGGCGATCCCGCGACTCGACAGCTCCACGGCGCGGTCCACCATCAACCCCGCTCTGTGCGCGGTCACGACTCACCCGCCGCCGATGAGACAACCCGCATGATTCACTGTCCTCGCCTCCCGGAAGGCGCGGCGACGAAACGTCTTCGCCTCAGGTCTGAGCAGAGCGACGACAAATCAAGCCCGTGGCGCATTCGGCCCCCCGACCAGCTACCCGCTGCCTCATAGGCCTGCCCAGAAAGTGTGCGTCATCGCACCGACCTGGATTGGATTGTACATCGACAAGCCGTCGGCTGTCGGACCTTCCAGCACTTTCATTCTGTCACATCAGGGTAGTGTTTTACGCTTTTTAGCATTTGATCCCGCTCGAGCATTTCCCACAGATGTGGCCGCGTCAAGAGCACCACATCGCCGCCCAGGGGCGACGACAGGCTCAGTGTATGTAGGTACATTGTCGTTGCAGGTGAAGAGGCGGAAAGCGGTGAGGTCGATCGAGGAATTGACAGCGTCTGGAGCGGTGGCGGACCGGGCGCGCGAGGCGATCCGCGCAACGGTGCGCGGTCACGGCGGGCGGCTCAAAGGCGCGACCGCCAACGGGATGGTCGCGGCGCTCGTCGGCGCCGCGCTTGCGCCGATCGCGACGGGACCGGAGCCGGCGCGGGCGCTCATGGTCCTGCTGGGGGCGACCGGCGGCGGGTACATCAGCGGGTTCCTCAAGGATGTGATCGGGCGGCTGCGGAGCCAGGACGGCGGGGGGCCGAGGTCCCAGGCCGAGGTGCAGCAGGCGCTTGAGCGGGAGCTGCTGGCCTGCCTGCAGGCCCACGACGAGCGTGCGGCCGGGCTGCGGATCGACGCCGCGGCGCTGCTGGAGTCTGTGCAGGGGGTGCAGGCGGCGCTGGAGGCGGCCTCCGACGAGGTCAAACTCGAGCTGACCGACGCGTTCGCCCAGCTCAGCGGTGAGTTCTGCGAGTTCGGGTGGATGCTCGACGAGTCACTGCGGACGCTGACCGCGGTCCAGCGGATGCAGCTTTACCACACCGACCAGATGCGCGAGCTGCTCAAACTGCTGGTCCAACGCCAGTCCGCCGCGGCTGTGGCGCCGGCCGAGCCGGTGGGGGAGTGCTGCCCGTACATGGGGTTGGCGGCGTTCCAGGCAGAGGACGCGCAGTGGTTCTTTGGACGCCAGCGGCTGGTCTCCGACCTGATCGTGCGACTGTCGGAGGCGCCGTTCCTGGCGGTGATCGGCCCGTCGGGGTCTGGGAAGTCCTCAGTGCTGCGCGCGGGCCTGCTGCCCGCCGTCTGGGACGGTGCGCTGCCTTGGGCGCAGGTGTGGACCACGATCGTGGTGACCCCGGGCGCGCATCCGTTGGAGGAGTTGGCTGTCCGGCTGGGCGGGGTGTGCAAGGTCGCCGCGGAGTCGCTGCTGGGCGATTGGCAGGCCCGACCGGGCTGGCTG
This sequence comes from Egibacteraceae bacterium, assembly GCA_050743205.1. Taxonomy (GTDB): domain Bacteria; phylum Actinomycetota; class Nitriliruptoria; order Euzebyales; family Egibacteraceae; genus JBOGED01. The sequence continues at coordinate 7,174 of JBOGEA010000176.1, forward strand.
CGGTTGGCGGTCCGCCAGGCGCTGGTGGACGCGCCTGTCGGGGCGCTGCTGCTGCTGGCCGTCGATCAGTTCGAGGAGGTCTTCACGCTGTGCGCCGACGAGGCGGAGCGGCGGGGGTTCATACTCGCGCTGGCCGCGTTGGCGGGCGAGGCGGACAGCCAGGCGATCGTGGTGCTGGGGATCCGCGCGGATTTCTACGCTCGCTGCGCGGAGTATCCCGAGTTGGTCGCGGCGCTGCAGGATCGCCAGGTGCTGGTCGGCCCGATGACACCCGCGGAGGCGCGTGAGGCGATCACCGGTCCGGCGGCCCGGGCTGGGCTGGTGCTGGAGCCGGGTCTGGTCGAGACGGTCCTTGCGGATCTGGACGAGGAGCCGGGGTCGCTGCCGCTGCTGTCGCATGCGCTGTTCGCGACGTGGCAGCGCCGGCGCGGTGACACGCTGACGATCGAGGGCTACCGGGATGCGGGTGGGATCCGCCAGGCGATCGGGCGGACCGCTGACACGGTCTACGCCCGGCTGGACCCTGCCCAGCAGGCGATTGCCAAGGACGTGTTCCTGCGGCTGACGGCATTGGGTGAGGGCACCGAGGACACCCGCCGGCGGGCGCGCCGCGCCGAGCTGCTCGACGGCCGGGACCCCGGCGCGGTGGAGGTGGCGCTTGACCGGTTGGCGCAGGCGCGGTTGGTGACCCTCGACGAGGACAGCGCGCAGGTCGCCCACGAGGCGCTGATCCGCGAGTGGCCGATGCTGCGAGCGTGGTTGACGGAGGATCGCGAGGGGCTGCGCATCCACCGGCGCCTGACCGAGGCGGCCGGTGAGTGGGAGGCCCTGGGGCGTGATTCCGGCGCGCTGTACCGGGGCGGGCGGCTGGCCGGCGCGCGTGAGTGGGCCGAGGTTCACGGGGAGCGCTTGAACGCCGTCGAGCGCGCGTTCCTGGCCGACAGCAGTGACCGCGAGCGCGACGAGCTGGCCGCAGCCCGCCGCCGCAACCGCCGGCTGCGAGTGCTGGCCGGGGTCCTCGCCCTGCTGCTGGTGCTGGCGGGGACGTTCGGCACGGTGGCGGCGCAGAACCAGCAGCGCCTGGCGACCGCCCGGCAGTTGGCCGCCCGGGCGTCGGCGAACCTCGACCAGCAGGCGCTGTCGCTGCTGTTGAGCCTTGAGAGCCTGCGCGTGGCCCCGACCGACGAGGGACGCGCCAGCCTCCTGCAAGCGCTGCTGGAGCCCCCTCGCGAAAGCGCGAGGCTGACCACCGGCGACACCAACCTCATTTTTGATGTGGCGTTCAGCCCGGACAGCACGAAGCTCGTCTCAGCTAGCGCAGATAAGACGGTACGGCTGTGGGACGTCGCTACCGGCGCCCCGATCGGCCAACCCTTGACCGGCCACACCGACTTCGTCTATGGGGTGGCGTTCAGCCCGGACGGCAGGATGATCGCCTCCGCCGGTGGCATTGATAAGACGGTGCGGCTGTGGGACGCGGCCACCGGTGCCCCGATCGGCCAACCACTCACCGGCCACACCCACGCGGTGTGGGGGGTGGCGTTCAGCCCAGACGGCAGGATGATCGCGTCTGCGGGTGAGACGGTGCGGCTGTGGAACGTCGCCACCGGCGACCCAATCGGCGAGCCGTTGACAGGCCACACCGGCGGGGTCTTGGGCGTGGCGTTCAGCCCGGATGGCACGAAGCTCGCCTCCGCTGGCGGCGATGGGTTTGTGCGATTGTGGGATGTGGCCACTGGCGCCCCGATCGGCGAGCTATTGGGCGGCCACACCGGTTGGGTCCGGGAGGTCGCGTTCAGTCCGGACGGCAAGACGCTCGCTTCCGTCGCCGATGATGCGACGGTTCGGTTGTGGGACGTCGCTGCTGGCGCCCCGATCGGCCAGCCGTTGACCGGCCACATCGGCGCGGTGAACGGGGTGGCGTTCAGCCCGGATGGCACGAAGCTCGCCTCCGCCAGCAATGATGGGTCGGTGCGGTTCTGGGATGCGGCGACCGGCGCGCCGATCGGCCAGCCGTTGACCGGGCACAGCTACTGGGTCTTGGGGGTGGCGTTCAGTCCGGATGGTACGACGCTCGCGTCCGCTGGAGATACGGTGCGGCTGTGGGACGCGGCCATTCGTGTTCCGCTCGGCCAGCCGTTGATTGGCCACACCGAACGGGTCCGAGCAGTGATATTCAGCCCAGACGGCACAAAGCTCGCTTCCGTCGATGGAGAGACGGTGCGGTTGTGGGACGTCGCTGCTGGTGCTCCACTCGGCCTGCCGTTGACCGGCCACACGGCCACAGTCTGGGGGTTGAGGTTCAGCCCGGATGGCACGAAGCTCGCCACCGCAGGCGACGATGGGACGGTGCGGCTATGGGACGCGACGACCGGCGCGCCGATCGGCCAGCCGTTGACCGGCCACATCGGCTGGGTCTGGGGAGTGGTGTTCAGCCCGGACGGCAGGATGATTGCCTCCGCTGGCGCCGATAAGACGGTGCGGTTGTGGGATCCGGCGACCGGTGCGCCGATCGGTCGGCCGTTGACCGGCCATACAGACCAGGTGAAATGGGTGGAGTTCAGTCCGGATGGCAGGATGATCGCTTCCGCCAGTGACGATGGGTCGGTGCGGCTGTGGGATCCGGCCACCGGTACGCCGATCGGCCAGCCGTTGACCGGCCACACCGACCGGGTCTGGGGGCTGCTGTTCAATCTGGATGGGACGACGCTTGCCACCGCTAGCGACGATGGGACGATGCGGTTATGGGATCCGGCCACCGGCGCGCCGATCGGGCAGCCGTTGACCGGCCACTCTGACGGGGTTTGGAGGATGGCGTTCAACCCGGCCGGCACGATGCTCGCTTCGGCTGGCGCCGATGGGTCGGTGCGGTTGTGGGATCCGGCGACCGGTGCGCCGATCGGCCGGCCGTTGACCGGCCACACCGGCTGGGTCCGGGGGCTGGCGTTCAGTCCGGATGGCACGACGCTCGCCTCCACCGGGACCGATGGGACGGTGAGATTGTGGGATGCGGCCACCGGCGCGCCGATCGGGCAGCCGTTGACCGGCCACACCGGCTGGGTCTGGTACGTGGTGTTCAGCCCGGACGGCACGACGCTCGCCACCGCAGGCTTTGACCGCACGGTGCGGCTGTGGCCGATCACCGTCGATGCGTGGATCCGGCATGCCTGCACCTTGGCTGGGCGCAACCTGACCCAAGACGAGTGGGACCGGTTCGTCGGTGCGGACAGGCCGTACGTGCGTGCCTGCCCCGACCTGCCCTCTGGGACCGGCGCGCCCGCTGACGCACCGCCAGCCGCCTACCACCTCGCCTGAGCACGAACCGGCCAGACCAGCAGCCAGTGCGCTCCTGTCCGCCCCGGCTGAGGTCCGGCTGCGCCGGGCCGTGCTGACGCTGGTCAGCCATGACGCGGCGGCGCTGCGCGCCCTGTGCGACCGGGTCGCGGTGCTCGACCAGGAGGTTCTCGTCGGGCACGGCCCGCCGTCCATGTCCTTTGAGCGTCCCGTGCATCCGCCACCCAGGGCCTGCGCGTGCCTACCTCCCCACCTCCGCTCAGCGCTTGACGGGGGTGGGGTCTTCAGACCTGCTCGACCGACGGTTTGGGGCCCGGCAGCACCGTGCTGGGAGGAAAACAGCTCTTGTCACGTTTCCGTGGGCGGCTGATCGTCGACACGCTTGGCAGCAGCCGCTTCCTCGCCGATGCGTCTGTGCACGCAAGTTGTCGCACAATCAGGAGCAAGGGCTGCGGGCGCGCGGTGGGACGCTGGCATACCCCGCAGATCCGACTGCGGCTTGCGCGGACCCGGTGGCACGCCTCAGCGAGGCCACCCGCGACATCCACAGCCGCTGTCGGCATGGTGGTCATTGGCGGTCCGGCGGGTGCAGCCGCCACCGCCCATCGGACCCCTGGGCCAGCCGCCACTTCCGCTCGTGTGGAGTAGCCCGTGTGGGCCTGCGCGCTGGCGAGGTGGCCGACCTGCGGCTGGCCGACGTCGACTGGCGGGCGGGGGAGATCGAGGTCACCGGCAGGGCGCGACGGTCAGAGCGGCTGCCGCTGCCGGCAGACGTGGGTCAGGCGCTGGCGGCCTACCTTCGCGGCGGCCGTGGCCGCGTCGATGACCGGACGCTGTTTGTGCGCGCTCGCGCTCCTTGCGGCCCGCTGGGAGCCGGCGGTGTCAAGGCGGTGGTCCGCGGCGCCTGTGACCGGGCCGGGCTGCCCCGGGTGGGCGCGCATCGCCTGCGCAGGTGGGCTTCGAGTCAGGCGAGAGGGTGCGCTGTGGCAAGGCTATCCGCGCGCTGCCTGATGACGCGTGGGTGCAGGCGTTGACCCAGGACGGGGGTCCGCGTAAGAGCGCGGCGGTCGCCGAGATCACCGAGGCGCTCGATCTGTCGGGCTATCCGAGCGGCAGCCGGCTGATCGTGCGCCGTGAGCCGCTGCACCCCGGCGCGCGCCAGACCCTGTTCGACATCGACGGCAAACGGTTCACCGCGTTCCTCACCGACCAGCCGGACGCCGACTTGGCCGGTCGGGACGTGTGCCATCGCCAGCACGCGCGTGTCGAGGACCGCCTGCGTGCAGGCCTTGTGACAGCGGGGCGCGCAATCTGGGGTGTGAGACGTTTGAGCGCAACCGGGTGTGGCCGCGGTTCGTGATGATGGCGCAGGATCTGATGGCCGCCACGCAGGTGTTGACGTTGGACGGCGATCTGCGGGTGGCTGAGCCGGCCACGCTGCGCCATCGGCTGGGGCACGCCCCGGCGCGGATCGTGCGCTCGGGACGGCGGGTGAGAGTGCGGGTCCAGCATGACTGGCCGACCGCGCCGGCGCTGGTGGCCGCGTTTCGACGGCTGTGGGCGCTGCCGCGACGCCGGTGGCCGCTGCCGCTGCCCGCCGGCTGACCTACCCGGCCCACCCAACACC
>JBOGEA010000177.1:0-11988 GCA_050743205.1 Egibacteraceae bacterium
GATCACGACTCCTCCAGGTGCTTCGCGTACTTGACGCGCATCACGTTGAAGACCTCCATGGCCTTCTCGTTGCCATCCACGTCCTTGCGGGAGTCCACGCCCAGGACGCGCTTCACCACGAGGCGCGCCGTTGCTTCCGGGCGGTCCGCCGCCGCGACCAGATCGAGCGCCTTCCAGCACTCATTCCAGCTCTGCTTGTGGGTTTCGGCCAGCCACTTGCGGAACTCGAGCTCGCGGCAGCGGGCCACGAGCCACATGCCAGCCGGGCCGAGCCCGGTGAACTGCTGCGCGGCCCTCTGGATCGCCGGCGCGCCGCCCATGGACTCGTCGTCGTTCACCTCCATCATCACGACCATGAGCCGCTGGCCGGCTAGCTTGCCCTTGCGGGCCGTCAAGTCTCGGAACGGCCCGAGGTGGTCGGCGTCCGGCAGCCAGAGGACGATCTTCGCGCCGCCGTTGTGTGAGTCACCCCACCCCGCAAGCTGCATCTCGCCTATGAAGACGAGCGCCTTGCCGGCCGCAATCTCCGCCGTGAGGCGGAGGAACAGGTCGCCTTCGTGACTCATTGGTTGTTCTCTTCCTGGAGGGGGTAGATGAACACCATCCACGTCCAGCTCGGACCCATAAGTAGATCCCACGTCGCGCCCATGGAGTGCATCATCCACCAGGACAACGGCTGCTGACGCTCGACGTAAGCCAGCTCTGGCGTCACGGCGTTTGGAGCATGAGCTTCCGCGCCAGGGCATCGCCCTGCGCGCAGAGACCGATCGCGCCGATCACGCCGCGGGCCGACGTGATGTTGAGGCCACCGTCTTCGGACTTCACGATCACCACGAAGTCCGCGACCTTAACGCCCTTGTCGACCAGGCGCTCCATGGCCGCGTACATCTCCGCGTCGATCACCGGGAGCTTCGCCTCTTGCATGATCTTCTCCTCGGTGGAGTCGATCGCGCGGTTGGGCGATGGCGGCATGGCGCCGACCATGATTCCTTCTTCGGTTGGTGTGCTCACATCGTTCCTTTCAGTTGTCTGTAGGTCGCCTCGGGCACCCAGCCCTGCGGCGTGTGGAAACCCCACCCTCGGCGCTTGCGGCCGACGATGAAGAGGGACCAGCATGGCACGCACGACAGCGCAACCAGGCTGTGCCGATCGGTGGCGCGGCGCACAACGATGGCGCCGACGTCTCGCCGCGCGAAGCGCGCGTCTTCTACCATCACGCCATCGGAGGTGTGCATGTGCCATCTCGCTGATTTCTGCGACACCGGCAGCTTCTCTACGTACCCGCCCTTGAGGATCAGCGAGACGTTCCACCAGGGGTGGTCGTGGAGGTGCCGGTCCCTGTCCGGGCGCATCGTGTTGTGGAGGCGCATCCCGAACCAGGGCGTGCGGATCACCTCCCAGCGGCGCATGAAGTGGCCGTGGCCGTCACGATCCGCGAGGTGGTCCTCGCGGCCGTACTTCATGCACCAGGCGATGAAGCGGTCAACCATCCGCTCGATCATCGCGCCACCCCATCCTTGCCGTGTGAGTGCTGCGAGGCGGCGAAGTACGTCCCGGCCTCGACCTTGCCGCCGGGTTTGTAGAAACCCCAGGCGTTGGTCCTGCGAAAGCTGATGTAGAGCGTCCAGCACGACCCATCGAGCAGCGACCACACCTTGTGGCGCGACAGCACGCGGCGAACGATCACGGACCCTGGCTTGCGCGGGAAGAGATTCACGGCCTCAACGAAGCCGCGATCTGGCGTGAGCTGCCACGCTGGGATCGGGCTCGCCGGGAGCGCCTCGACGTACCCGCCCTTGAGGATCAGCGAGACGTTGAACCACGGGTGATCGTGGAGAAAGAGATCGGGGTCTGGGCCGGTGAATTCGTGCAGGCGCACCGTGAGCCAGGACAGGTCCACCAGGATCCAGCGGTTGATGTACCCGCGCACGTTGTCGTGCCGACTGGCGAGGCGCTTCAAGAGCTCGATCATCACCCACCCCTCTTCGTCAGCGGAGGGGGTTCGCTCGGCGGCGAGGCCGGCACGATCGTCTCCTCCGGGTTCCGCGGCGGGCTCAGGTGAATCACCGCGCCGTGCAGCTCCTTCCCGAAGCCGAACCGCTCCTCGAGCAGACGCACGTTCTCGTCGGTCGGCGCGAAGTACACCACCGACTTGAGGCCGGTGCGGTTGTTCACCGTCCCGACGATGATCGCGCCGGGGTGCTTCGCCTCGAGCTCTTTGAGCTTGTCGGGATGGATCACCACTTCCCCCAACCGGCCAGGGCGCGCGCCGACGGATGCGCGGCAGGCGCGATGACCGGGATGTCGTACGTCATGTTCAGATCGACCGCGGCGCTCACGGGATTGCCCTTCGGGTTGTGCCGCGCGCGCACATCGAGCTCCGGGGCGCCAAGTGCGCGCCGCACGTCGCGGAGGTCGCGCCTCGCGGTCGCGCGCGATACGCCGAAGCGCGCCATGACCCAGGCGGTGGTGGGCGACGCCCCGCGCGCCGCGGCAAGGGCGATGGTCGCGATGCGCACATGCGCCCTGGTGTCGCCGCCGCCGCTGGATTGCCTCGGTCGCCCAGGGTTCACGGCACCACCGTCACGCGGTCGTCGGGGCTGTGGACCTCCATCAGCTCCCACCCGTGCAGCTCGGCGAACCACACGCACCCGAGGTATGCGGGCACCACCAGAACTGCTTGATCCTTTCTAAACACCATCACAGCCGAGCCGCGCTCATCAGAAATCCGTGAAGTCGTCGGCGTCGGGGTACGTCTCGGTCCGGCGCCACGAGAACGGTAGCGGCTTGCTGCCATCGGGCCAGGGGATCGGCGCGCCCTGCGCCGCCGTGAGCTGGCCCGAGGGCTTGTGGAAGAAGAAGCCGAGCTTCCCTTCCCACGAGGGGTGATGCCGCTGCTTGCCGACCCGGAGGAACGTATCGTAGCGGTCGAGCGTCTCCTGCGGGATCGGCTTCTTGTCGTTGGTGAGCCGATCGACCTCCTCCTCTTTCTCGCGGTTGCGCGAGAGCAGGAGGACGTTGTCGACGATGTCGGTCAGCTCGCTGGGGCCGCGCACGTCCCACTTGTTCGTCTCCGCGCCGTGCGCCTCGCCCTTGCGGCGGTGGCAAACGAGGTGGATGTGGACGCCGGTACTCTTCACGATGCGCGTGAGGCCGCGCACGAACTGGACCTGCTGATCTGGCGTGCTTTCGCCAGCGAAGCCGCACATCGTCAGCGAGTCGATCACGATGTCGTGAAGCCGGAGGCGCTCCGCCGACAGCGTGACGATCGCGAGCATGCGCTTCCAGGGCACGGTCTCGAGCTTGTCGTAGATGAACAGCCGAGAGTCCTCGCCCTTGCCGGTCCACTCGAGCCACGAGGCGACGTAGTCGCGAGGGGCTGGGCCGCCGTACATCTGCGAGGCCATCAGGCGCAGGGTGACGAGGGGAGGCATTTCCATCGACGCGATCATAGCGCGATAGTTCGGCTGCTGCCAAGCGATGACTTGGCCGAGGACCAGGCTCTTCCCCGCGCCGCTCTCGCCACCCCAGATCGTGACCTCGGCGGGCCGGAGATCGAATCGGCCCTGCGCCTTCCCCCACGGGAGCTGGCGGCCGAGCACGTCGTTCTCTGGGTCGAGCGCGGCCTGTCGCCATTCCGACGCCGGCCGGACCTCCTGGAGCTCGATCCTCGCGAGGACGTTGTCGATGTCCCGCTCCGTGATGAGGTTGCCGATCTGCTCCATCACAGGGCTCCGTCGTCGAGGCGCTTCTGCGCGGAGGACTCGTCCTCCCACCGCCGGCCGTTGAGCCACGTCGCCGGATGAGGAATGAACTTGTCGCCGTCCTTGGTCCACTGCGGAGATTGCCGCTGTCGGAGCACCGCGGCAATCATGGTCTCGATCAATGCTGCATCCGGCTTGATCCGCAACCACGCCTTCTCGGCATCCCCCTTCGCGACCTTCTTCGGGTACTCGGCCCACCATGAGGCGAAGCCGTCGTCGACTGATCCCTTCCCTTCCTTTCCCTTCCCTTCCAGGGCGAGTCCTCGATGAGTCATCGTCGAGGACTCGTGGAGCGGACAACGAGGGGCGCTCGGTCGGTCAATTTTTTGGTGTCTGGTAAATCCCGGAATATGAAGGTATTTTCTATCACTCACCGAGTACTCGACGAGTAGTCGATGAGCGATTAGCTCTTGTATGAGGGGCTCGACATCCAATACATCTGCCGGGAAGACCCGGAGCTTGAGCTGTTTCGCCGACCTCTCGAGGTTCCCGAAGTCGTCCGCAAAGACCCACGTCCCGATGAACAGCAATCGAGCACTCATCGAGACCTCGACGAGCACTGCGTCGGTGAAGAACTCCGGCTTGATAGTGCGGATGCGGGCCATCAGGCGCCGGCCTCGTAGAAAGCGTCCATGGAGTCCTCGAGGTCGCGAGAGGTTCTGGCGTCTACAGCACGCTGCGCATCAGCAACGAAGCTCAAGAACCAAACAACAGGCCCGGCCGGGGCGTCGATCCACTCTCCGCATCGTCGGAAGTTGCTATATCCGTCGAGCACACGCCGCTCGACCATGAGCGCCACCGCGCGTTCGTGGAACCGCTCTTGCGCGATGATGTTTATTTTTCGTGGATTGCCGGTTTGTAACCACGAGAGGCGGGCGGACGGTCGATCAGAAACGCCGATCTTCACTGCAAAACCGTCGCTCGCGGCGTAGACGTAGCTCACCCGCCGGCCCTCCGTACCCGCTCGGCCGCGACCTTCACGCGGGCCTGATCTGCTGGGCTAAGTTTGCGCCCCTTCTCCTGGTCGAGCGCGGCGATGGCGATGATGCGGCGCTCGTCCTCGAGGGAGGCGCGCTCCTTGCGGGTCGTCGCCAGGCTCGGGAGGTAGTCGCGGCCGCGGAGCGCGGTGTCCGGCGGGAACCAGTCCTCCAGCGCAACGCCGCTCGCGGCCACGACGGCCATGAACTCGCAGCCGGCGAAGCATCGAGCGAGCTTGCGGCCGTCGGGCATCACCGAGAGGGACAGCGATGGGCTGCCGTCGTCGTGCGCTGGACATTTAACCAGGTACTTGCCCGCGCCGGTGCGGCGCGCTCCTGGGAAATGCGCGATGAACGTCGACTCATCCACGCCGATGCTCCAAATAACTCCGGGCGCGCGCCCCGTGGACGGGGCACGGTCGGCCAACAACGGTGGTTTTGCTCATGGGTTCGGGGCGGAGAATAGCGCCCCGCGGAGGGGCTCGCAAGGTGAGAATTTGTCGAAATACTGACAGTTGACGGGGGCGTTGCGATCGGTCAGGCTCCGCCCCGTGCTGCGATCAATCTACATCGTCCTCGCCTCCGCCGCCATCGTCGGCATCGTCTTGCCAGCGGCGATCGAGTACCGCCGGCAACAAGCCGCCGAGGCCGCCATCGATCGGTCGTGGGAGAACGTCGACACTTGGGCGGGACTGTCAACACCCGCCAGGGTCGATCGCAACCCGAAGCGCGACGAGGCCAAGACGTGTCTCGCCCTGAACACCTACTACGAGGCCCGCGGCGAGGAGTACGCCGGGCAGGTCGCCGTCGGGCAGGTCGCGCTGCGGCGCGCCGGCCTGGACTTCCGCAAGGTCTGCCGGGAGATTTACCGCCCCGGCCAGTTCACTTGGACCGCGACACGCCCGCAAGGTAGCGCCCTCCCTCGCGGGGTGGCGTGGCAGTGGGCGCTCGCGGCCGCCGAGGAGTCGCTGCGCTGGGCTGCGCGCCCGGAGGAGTTCTCCGACTACAGCAACGGCGCGACGCACTTCCACGCGCACTACGTCAAACCCCGATGGGCGCACAGCATGGTCCGCGTGACCGTGCTCGGCGCGCATCTCTTCTACGCGAAGGAGTGGGGCCTGTGAAGCTCCAGGCCGTCGGCTTCCGGCAGTACGAGTTGATCCCACAGAACGACACCGAGTCGGAGTTCCTCGCCGCGGCCTACAGAGAGGGGCACCTGCATTTCGTGTGCAAAGCCTACTATCTGCCGTCTCCGAGAGCGCATCGTCGGCGATTGCTTATCACCCCCAGCCTCATCAACTGGCAGCGGCCCAGAGGGCGCAAATGACCGACATCACGATCTTCAAGATGGACCGCGCGAAGGCGATCGAAGTCCTCGGCGCGAGCCTCTACCCAGGCGCCTCCGGCGCGAGCATCGAGATGGTCCTCGGCTGGTGCGAAGCGCGCGGCGTGGACCCAATGGACAAGCCCTGCCACGTCGTGCCGATGTGGGACAAGGATGCCGGCCGGATGCGCGATGTCATCATGCCGTCGGTGGACTACTACCGCGCCAAGGCGGAGTCGTCCGGTGCGTATGTCGGCGTGAGCGACACCGAGTACGGTCCGATGCAGACCCTCACGGTCGGCGAGTTCACGATGGAGTATCCGGAGTGGGCGCGCGTCGTCGTGCGCCGCATGGTCTCGGGCGTCATCGCGGAATTCCCGGCGAAAGTGTTCTGGGTCGAGACCTACGCCACCGCGAAGAAGGACACGAAGGTCCCCAACGCCATGTGGAAGAAGCGGCCGATCGGCCAGCTCGAGAAGTGCGCCGAGGCCCAGGCGCTCCGCAAGGCTTTCCCGAAGCTCTGCTCCGGCCCGACGGCCGAGGAGATGCACGGAAAGGTCATCGGCGACGCCGAAGTCGAGATCATCTCCGCGCGCGTCGAGGGGCCGAGAACCATCGATCAAGCGGCTGCCGCTTCGGCCGATCGCGCACCGGAGGTAGCACCTCCGGCCGACTCGGCGTCACCGGAGCCGACCATCAATGCCGCCCCCACGGGTACCGCCGCCGCTGGCGCCGCTCCTCCTCCGGCCGCCAGTGCGGGTCCTGTCCCGTCGGGGGCGGCTCCTCACACGCCGCTCAAGCCCGCGCAGGCCCGCATCCTCACCGCGAGCCTCGCGCGCGCCGGCAAGACTGACGAGCATCTGGCCGCGAAGTTCGGCTTCGATGTCGCCGGGTTCCCGTTCGAGAAGTTCAACGAGGCCCAGAAGTGGCTCCAGGAGGGAGGCAAGTGAAGAATCCTCCGTCGACGATGGTGTTTGACGAGGCCACTCACACCTACCGGGTGAATGACGTGATTGTGCCATCGGTCACGCAGGTCCTCGGGCCGCTCACCGACTACTCGATGATCCCGAAGGACAGCCTCGAGCGCGCGCGCCAGGAAGGCAACGCGATCCACAAGATGGTGGACCTGGACGTGAAGGGGCACCTCGACGTCGCCGCGCTGCCGGACTGGCTCCAGCCGCGCTACGAGGCGTGGCTCAAGTTCTGCTCGGCCACCGGGTTCGCGCCGCGCCGCTCGGAGGAGCGCCGCTACTCCAATCGCCTCGGGGTCGCCGGCACGCCAGACCTGGACGGCACCTGCCGTGGGCTCGGGTTCAAGACCGGCCGGCTCATCCTGATCGACGTGAAGCGGAGCTTCTACGCCGGCCGAGTGATCGGGCTCCAGACCGCCGGCTACCAATACCTAATCGAGGAAGAAGAGCCGACCGTGCGCGTAGTCGAGCGCGCGGCGCTGATGCTCAACGCGGATGGCACGTTCAAGTACGAGACGAGCGCCAACGCGGACAGCAAGCTGTTCAGTCCTCTGGATAGGACCGTGTTTCTTGCTGCGGTGGCAATGTGGAAGTGGCGCAACAAATGATTTCGAGCTGGTACTCGCGAAACAAGGAGCGAGCCAACGCGCGCACCAAAGCGTGGCGCGCGGCCAACCCAGAGAAGGCGCGGGCGTCGTATCGCGCATGGCGAGCAGCCAACCCAGAGAAAGCGCGGGCGTCGTATCGCGCATGGCGAGCAGCCAACCCAGAGAAAGCGCGGGCGTCGTATCGCGCATGGCGAGCAGCCAACCCAGAGAAAGCGCGCGCGTCCACCGCCGACTCGCAGCGCAAAATCAAATTCGGAATCACGCGCCAGCAGTTCAGCGCGATGCTGGACAGCCAATCCGGGAGTTGCGCGATCTGCACGCGCGATAAACCCGGCGGTCGTGGTAACTGGCACGTTGACCACGACCACGACACGGGCCGCATTCGAGGTCTCCTGTGTCACTGGTGCAACCTCGGTCTCGGGCAGTTTCGCGACAAGATCGAGTTGCTCTCTCTCGCCATCGACTACCTACGGAGAACCGCCACATGAAAACCTGTCTCGTCCTCATCCTCTCCGCCTTCCTCGCATCCTGCGCAACCGGGGAGTCGTTCCGCACCACCATGCCGGACGGCACGAAGTACGAGGCCAAGCGCACCGGCCTCTGGTTCGCCGGCAAGGTCGCGCCGCTGGTCCACGACGAGCCGCTGGAGATCAAGTGACCTCGATCGACGACCGCAACCAGCTCACCGTCTCGGTGAGCATCGACGACGCCGCGCAGGCCCTCCTGCGCGCCGGCTCCAACTCGCTCGCGGTCGCGGAGGCTTACGAGATCGACTCGCCGGAGATGGCCCAGTCGGCCTCGCTGGAGCTCGCCAACCTCTCGACGACCGCCGCGCGCCTCAAGGCCCTCGAGGATTACCTGCTCGAGCCGGCCAAGCTGATGGTCGAGCGGATCAAGAACGTCGTCCAGCCGGCCAGGAAGGCAGTTGCGTCGGCCGACACGATGATCCGCGGCCGCCTCTCGGACTACATGAAGCGCCAGCAGGAGCAGGCCGAAGCCGCCCGCCGGGCTCAGGAGGAGGTCGCCCGGAAGGCTCAGGCCGCCGCCGCCGCCGCAGCCGCCGCTGCGCGCGCTGAGGCCGAGGTGCGGGCCGCCGCGGAACGGGAGAAGGTCGCCAGGGCCCTGGCCGCTCTGGAGGCCGCCCAGGCCGCCGGGAAGAAGTCGGAGATGGCCCGGCTCTCCGCCCAGGCCGCGGCCGCCCAGGAGCGCGCCCAGGCCGCCGTGGAGGCCGGCGAGGCCAAGGCTAACGAGGCCGTGATGGAGGCCGCAGCCGCCACCGTGGCGGCCCCGGTCGTGGTTTCCAAGGTCTCCGGCGCCGGGCTCCGGGACAAGTGGGAGGCCGAGCGGACCGCCGCGACCGACCACGAGGCCATCCGGGCCATCGCGGTCCACATGGTCATGCACGCGCGGCCCGATCTGGTCGCCTACCTCAAGCTGGACGAGTCGGCGCTGAACAAGTCCGCCGCCGCCCAGAAGACCGCTTTCGACGTTCCCGGCTTCAAGGCCGTGAACAACCAAGTGCTCGCCCGCAGCGGCGGCAAGAAGTAACCGGATTCTCGACGTGCCACTGCCAATAGCAATATCCGATGCAGCGGGTTCGATGTTCGGCCGAGACGGGCACGGTAGGCCACCCCTAATGTGCGGCTGGAGCAATCGCGCTACGAGAACGCCTGGAAGCAGGAGCGCACGATACGGCGTGACACCGCGGAGAGACGCGGACCATCACAGGAGATAGCCATGGACATGAAGGCAGTCAAGAGCAGCAACATCGCGGAGATCGGCTACGATCCCAAGACCAACACCCTGGCCGTGAAATTCAACGGCAACGGTCGGACGTATCACTACCCGAACGTCAAGCAGGACGTCTTCGACAAGTTCTCGAAGGCCGAGAGCATCGGCGGTCACTTCGCCGAGCACATCCGCCCGAAGTTCAAGGGCGAGCGCCAGGAAGAGAAGAAGGCGGCGAAGTAGTCACCCCCACCACCACCCAAGGACACACTCATGGCCTCGTTGAACAAGATCATGCTCATCGGCAACTGCGGGAAGGACCCGGAGACGAAGTACATGCAGTCGGGCGACGCAGTCACCAACGTCTCGATCGCCACCACCGAGAAGTGGAAGGACAAGTCGAGCGGCGAGCAGAAGGAGGCCACCGAATGGCACCGGCTGGTGTTCTACGGCCGGCTCGCGGAGGTCGCTGGCGAGTACCTCAAGAAGGGCTCGCCGGTCTACGTCGAGGGGAAGGTCCGTACCAGGAAGTGGCAGGACAAGGAGGGGACCGACCGCTACACGGCCGAAGTGATCGTCGGCAGCATGGTGCTGCTGGGCGGACGCCGCGAGGGCGGGGACGCGGAGGAGCCCGCGGCGAAGCCGGCCGCCAAGCCGGCGCCGAAGCCCGCCCCCAAGGCCGGCGAGATCGGCGACATGGATTCCGACATTCCGTTCTGACCATGATCTCCTTCGCACCCAAGACGCCCGTGCCGTGGGGCATGGACCAGGAGATCGCCTTCCTCGATGGTCTGGGGACGTGGTCCGAGAAGGGGCTCGAGGCGGCTCGGTCGATGCTGCTCCTGAGCTACATCGCCGCCCTGCCGCGCCGGATCAACTGGTGGCCCGGCTTCACCGGCATGGACAAGGCGCGCCTGCACGATCACGCGACCGGGCTGCTGAGGGCGTTGTGATTATCGAGTCGCTTGCCGTCAAGGTGTTCGCTTCCGACGTGGTCGTCGGCCTGGCTATCTCGATCTTGTTCCGGGATGATGCTGGCGGCCCGAACGCGCTCGGCGTTCTGGTCTTTGCCGCTGGCATCATCGGGATATGCCTATCCCTGATCTGGGGCTGGTGATGGACCGCGCGCCAACCGCCAGGGAGCTGCGCCGCAAGCTCGGCCCCCGCAAGACGCGCAAGCACGATCGGTGCAAGCGCACCAAGCTACAGCACGTCTTCGCTCAGGCGAAGAAGAGAGGAGAACGGAAATGACCGACACCGCCGTCATCAGGGAAGCCATCACCCCCGAGGAGGAGGCCAAGATGCTCGCCGAGACCGTGGAGCGCATCAAGGCGTCGCACGCGGCCGTCATCTTCTGGGTCAACGATGACAACACCGGCGGGTACGAGCTGATCGGCTGCCCGAATCACGCGGCCGTGATGCTGCTGCAGAAAGCGCAGCAGGTCTTCAAGGTCGTCGCCGGGGAGGCGATGCGGCAGGCCGTCGTGGCCGCCGCCAAGGAAGCCGGCGAGCCTCTGCCCGACCCGATGAAGCTAAACTGACATGGGCGACCACACACTCATTCCGCCGTCGGTGTATCCAGGCGGATCCGAGGAGGACTTCGCGAAGCTGCGTGCGGAGATCGCGGATCTCAAGGGGAAGTTGAGCCACATGGAGGCGCGCGTCATGGTCGCCGAGGAACGCCTCAAGCGGGTCCAGCAGGAGGCCCAGGAGATCGTGGACCGCATCACACGGGAGGCGATATGCTGAAACGCATGGTGACGTTCTTCGTCGAGGGGCGCATGGTGCGCCAATACGAGACAGACCGGCCGCTGCACGACCTCATCCGCGGTTACATCAAGGACGCGCGCATCCGCGGCGTCCACCTGGAGGGCAAGTCGATCAGGGTCGAGACGGCGGACGGCGAAGTGGTCTCAGACGTCTTTCCGGAGTCCTACAGCAGCACGGCGCAGCGGACTCGCGTCGCGCGCGCCAGAGCGAAGGCTCGGGCATGAGCGTCTTCAATCACTCCCTGAAACGACTGCGCGAGGCTGCCGCGGTTCGCGCCAACGTCACCCCGGTATGGACCAAGGACCTTTCCCTGCTCCTCTTCCACTTCGACAACCTCGCCAACAAGGTGTCAGAGCTGGAGGCGGAGCTCCCCGACCATGCGCAGAACGGGACGCCAAACGTCTAGTTCTGCTTACGCTTGGGGGTCGTCAGCTCCTCGATCTTCTTCACCCGGCGCATGATCTCTTCGGTGTACTTGAGCTGAATCCGCTCGCGCTGCGCTGGCGACAGGCTTTGGTCTGAGAGCTTGAGCCGCATCTCCTTCCGGGTCTCGCCGACCTCGAAGCGCAGGCTCTTGATCCGGGCGATCAGGTCGCCCTCCCCCACCCCTCGCACGTTGATGCCCACGACCGCGGCGGCCGCCTGGCCCAGCGTGGTGCGCTGCTCGCCGTAGCGGTTCGTCTTGCCCTCCAGGGCGTCGGCCAGCTTCCCGGAGAAGCCGACCCACGTCGGGCTCGCCGGGTCCCCGAGCTCCGGGCCGGCCAGCGCGCCGTACGAGGAGATGATCGGCGGCATCGCCATGTTCCAGACGTAGGTCAGGATCGCGCCCATGCGAACGTCCCACGG
>JBOGEA010000178.1:0-11984 GCA_050743205.1 Egibacteraceae bacterium
CACCCCAACGGCGTCCTGGTCCGTCTCACCCGCAGGAAACCGTCAGATCCGACGGTTTCCTGCACCTGGCCGCGCGCGGCCCAGCAAGCCGACGCGCGCCTCTTGGCGTTCGCGGCTGGGGGCAACTCCATAGACGTCAGACGTCGGTGGGCCGATTGGCATTGTTAACCCGATATCAGACCGATTGTCATAATGGCCGGCCGGTGCAGAACTCAGGAACATTCTGCACGGAATGGACATTAAATAATTTTACTCATATCAGCCTGGGAAATGAATCCAACCGGGCTTTGCTCCGGCGCTTGGGGTGGGGCAGACTACTGCCGACGGGTCGCGTCTGAGCAGGGGGAGATCGATCGGAGCAGTCCCGTCTAGGCGGGTCCCCCCTTTCGCTCAAGGCCGCACCCGATACGCCGCAAGACGGGGGAATTGCGAAAGTTGGTCATACTGCGGACTCTTGGGTGGTCGCCGGCGGAGGCCAAGAACGGCCTCCGCATGCCGGCGGCCCAGCTTGTGCCGTCTCAGACGACACGCGCACGGGTGGCGTCGGAGACGCTCGGGAGAGCGGGTGTGCACCGCTCGCTCCTGTCACTGCCGAAGGCGTTGACGATCCTCGCGGATGCCCTGGCGCTCGCGCTCGCGATGGGCCTGGCCTTCGGACTGCGGCAGCTGATCCCGGGCGGCCCGGTCCATGCGGACCCCACGGCCCATGCCATTGTGGCCGTGTTGTCGGTGCCGTTATGGACGATGGTCTTCGCCAGATACCGCCTGTACGTCGCACGGCGGATCAGCAGCCGCCTGTGGGAGTTCGAGCAGATCGTCCATGCCCTCGTGGCATGCCTGTGCGCGACCGCTGGGTTGAGCTTCCTCTCGGGCCTGCGGGTGAGCCGGGGTTGGCTGGTGCTCTGCCTTCCCCTCGCCCTGATCACGGTGGAGTGCGAGCGGGAGCTGGTGCGCCGGACCTTCTGCGCGCTGCGGCGGCAGGGTCGGCTGCTGCGGCCGGTCGTCGTGGTCGGCACCAATGTCGAGGCGCTGGGGCTGGCGGCGACGCTGCGTGAGCAGCCCGGCCTGGGCTATAAGGTCGTCGGGTTCGTCGCGGTCGACGGCCGGGACAGGCTGGCGCTGGCGGGCGCTCCCCTGCTTGGTGACGTCGAGGAGTTGCCCGAGCTGCTCGTGCGCACCGGGGCCACCGGGGTCCTGATCGCCACGACGGCGGTGGACTGGGAGACGTCCAACCGGCTGGCCCGCCGCCTCACCGACGCCGGCATCCATGTGGAGCTGTCGTCGTCGCTGCGTGACATCCGCGCGGAGCGGTTGACCATCCGGTCGCTCGGCTACTTCCCGATGATCTACGTCGAGCCGGTGCACAGGGAGGGATGGCGGGCGCTGGCCAAACGCGCCTTCGACGTGGGGGTCGCTGGCTGGGGGCTCGCGCTGCTCTCACCCGCGCTGCTCGTCATCGCGCTGCTCGTCAAGCTGGACTCCCCCGGCTCTGTGATATTCCGCCAGACGCGCGTGGGCAAGGACGGGCGCCAGTTCTCGGTCCTCAAGTTCCGGACGATGGTGGCCGACGCCGAGCGGCTCCTCGACGTGGTCCGGCCCCTGAACGAGGCTGACGGCCCGCTGTTCAAAATCCGCAACGATCCTCGCGTGACCCGTGTGGGGCGGGTCCTGCGCGCGTTCTCCCTGGACGAGCTGCCACAGCTGTGGAATGTGCTGCGCAACGAGATGAGCATTGTCGGCCCCCGCCCCGCCCTGCCCTCCGAGGCGAGATCATGGTCGCCGGAGCTGCGCCAGCGGGTGCGCGTGAAGCCGGGCCTGACCGGCATGTGGCAGGTCAGCGGCCGCATCGATGTGCCATTCCAGGAGTACGTCCGTCTCGATCTCTACTACGTGGACAACTGGTCCCTGTGGACCGACCTCGCGATCGTGGCGAAGACGCTGCCGGCGATGGTGCTGCGCAGGGGCGGATACTGAATGCCTGCCCGCTCACAGGCGGCGGCGAGCGGCCCGGAGCGGATGCTGGTCGCCTTCGCGGTCTCTGTGAGCTTGGGCATCGCCGTGGTCAGCGGCCTCGCTGCGGGCGAAGGGTCGAAAACGCTCGTCGTGCTGCCGCTGGTCGTCGGCGCGGGGCTGCTCATGGGGGCGCTGGGCCTGGTTCGCTTCAGCACCTTTGTGATGATTCTGCTGGTCGTGCGCTCCAGCTTGGACCTGGCCAGGCTCAGCGGGCCGGATGGCCAAGCGGCGGCGGCCGCGCTTCGGCTGTTCGACCCGTCGAGCATGACGGCCCTGCTGTTCGTTGCGATGGCCATCCTGTGGCTGGGCGCTCTACGCTGCGGTCCGCACCGGGTGCCGGGCTCGTCGCCGCAGACCGCGCTCCTGGTCTTTCTCGCGGCTGGGGTCATCAGCATCCTCGGCTCCACCAGGCCTGTGGCCGGTACGCATGAGGCGCTCCGCATCGCCTCGGCCGTCCTGATGTTCGTGGCGGTCGAGCAGCTAGCATCGGATCCCGCCCGGCGGCGGCAGGTCCTGGGCGCCGTCTACCTGTCAGCGATCCTCCCGCTTGCGTTCAGCGCGTTCGGACTGCTCACAGGCACCGCGCGGACAGAGCCGAAAGGCGACCTCCTGCGGCTTCAAGGCACCTTCGTTCAATCGAATGATTTCGGTCGCTATTTAATGTTATTGATCATCATGGGAGTGGCCCTTTATCCCCACATGGAACGACGGCTCCGGATACCGCTGGCGGCGCTCCTGGCTGCCGCCTCATGGTGCCTGCTGTTGACCTACACCCTCAGCGCCGTGATCGGGACGGTGGTCGGGCTGGCGATCGTTGGCCTCCTCCAGAGCCGGCGAGTCGTCGCCGGCATGCTCGTGGCGGCCACGCTCGCGCTCGTGCTGCTGCCGGGTCTGTCGGGACGCTTCGGCGACCTGCTCCACACCGGCGATTCCCAGGACAAGAGCTCGCTCGACTGGCGAGTGGAGTACTGGGCCACGGTGCTGCCATTGGCGAACGAGAACCCGATCACGGGCATCGGGTTAGGCCAGACGCAGTACCTGACCGAGCAGGAGAAACAGCCGCACAACGACTTCATCCGCGCCTACGTGGAGACCGGCCTGATCGGCCTGGCCGCCTACACCTGGATGCTGCTCTGCCTGATGGCGTTGGCCTGGAGGGCTGTCAAGGACAACCCTGCTGGTCCCCGCGGCCCCCTCGACCGCGGGCTCGCGACCGGCTTTCTCGGCTGCGCGGCGTCGTTCCTGGCGACGAGCCTGGTGGCGAACCTGTTCTCCAGCGTGGTCGTCCTGTGGTATTTCTTCGCGTTCGCGGCAGCCGCATCGGCGATCACCGCCGACCGGACGGCGGCCCATGGCCAGCACAGACACGGCACCCGCGCACTCGTTCGTCAAGAGAGGCAGTTCCGTGTCTAGTGGCCGCTACGAGAAGATCGCCCCAAACGCGGGGCCGATGGAGATTCGTGAGTACCTCGAGATCGTCCGGCGTCGCCTCTGGATACCCGTCGCCCTGCCCCTCTGCGCCGCGCTGATCGTTGTCGCCACGACGCTGCTGGGCCCACAGCAGCACGCCGCCACCGCCACCGTCGCCGCTGGAGCGTTCACCAGCGGCAGCGGCAGCGCCAGCCCCTACACCGGCCCCAACGCTGACAGGGCATTTGTGGAGGACGTTCTCGCCGTGCTGGAGACGCGGGCAGCGGCCGTCCACATCGCCGAGGCCAGCGAGGTCCCGCCCTCGGCGGTCGTTCAGGGACTGCACGCCAGCCCAGTCGGGGACGGTGGTCTGGTCCAGGTCGTCTACACGACCGCCCAACCCGCCGAAGCGGAGCAGGTCGCCCGTCAGGCCGTACGGGGGGCGATCACCCTGCTGTTCCAGCCATCGCGCGAACTCGCGCAGGCGCGGATCGACGGGGCTCGGCGGGCGATCGCAGCGGTCGATGCGGAGATCGACCGCTTCGTGGCCCAAACCGGCCTCGTGCTGCCCGACGTCGTCTACGAGCGCGGGGCCGAGCGGCTCGCTGACCTCCAGGCGCAACAGGCCCAAAACGAGGCGCCGGGTCAAGGGCCCCCCACCCGCATCAAAGCCGCCATGGACGCGCAGAGAGCCGAACTCGCGAGACTCGCGCCGCAGGTGAGGGCGTTCACGGCCATGCAGGACCGGCGAGACGAGGCGGTCGAGCGCCTCGGCGACGCGACGGGGGCGGTGGCGCAGCTCGACGCCCTGCTCCAGGCGCTCGACTCGGGCAGGATCGTCACCGTCGGGGCGCCCGTTCCCATAGCCCAGGCGCCGATCGCGCTGCGGAAGGGTGCGGCAGCTGCCGGCGCCGGCCTCTTCCTCGGCGTCGCGCTCGTCGTCCTCCTCGAGTCCGTCGCCCGTCGCCGCCCCGCCGCGAACACGACGAGGCAAGCGACGGGGCGGTCCCGCCCGAGCCCGCGGCCCCGGAACAACCGGCCGAGCACGCCCACACGGGCCGGGCAGCGGGGCGCTTCAGCTCGGGTACCCGTTCGGCGCTCTGGCCGATGAGCCCCAAGGACGAGGTGCTCGGCATCGCTGGCGGCGCTGGGCTCAACCTCGCGGGAGCAGCGTTCAGCCACGGCGCGCTGCTCGGCGTCTTCGTGATTCTGAGCCGTGCGCTGGGCACGGCGGACGTCGGCCTCTACGCTCAGGCATTCGCCTTCCTGTCCCTGCTCAGCGCCCTGTCGCTCAGTGGCGTCCAGGCAGCCCTGACGCGCTTCGTGGCCGTGCACATCGCGGAGGGCGACCATCCAGCGCTGCGGGGAGCAGTCCGCGCGGGTCTCGCCCTGACGACCGCCTCGGCGCTGGTTCTGGGAGCCACCCTCTACCTCGCCGCACCGTGGCTCGCCGAGCGCGCCTTCCACGATCCCGCGCTGCTCATGCCACTGCGCTACGCGGCGCTCACGCTGCCTGCCGCCACCTTCATGGACGCGGCCCTGGCCGCGACGAGGGGCTTCAAGACCATGAAGGCGCACGCCCTGATCGGCCTGATAGCCGAGCCGGCCATCCGGCTGGGCCTCACGCTGGCGCTGGTGGCCTCGGGCGTAGGTCTGGCCGGCGCCATGATCGCCCTGCTCGCAAGCCACAGCGCGGCGGCGGCGCTGGCCGCCGCCGCGCTGCGGCGCATGATGGGAGCGCCTGCCTCCCCGCCCGCCTACCTCATCCCCGCGCTGCTCAGGTTCTCAGGCGTCAGCTGGGTGGCCGGTCTGGCCACCACCGGGCTGGTCTGGGTCGACACGATCCTGATCGGCATCCTCGGCTCGAGCGCGGACGTCGGGCTGTACAGCGTCGCCACCCGCGTCGTGGCGCTCGCGACGTTCGTGATGCTGCCCATCAATGCCTCCTTCGCGCCACGGATCGCCGACCTGTCGCAGCGGGGCGACACTGCCGCCCTCGAACGCAGCTACGGCCTGGCCACCGGCTGGATCCTGCGCCTGTCGCTGCCCGCGTTCATCCTCCTGCTGGTCTACCCCCATGACCTGCTGTCCCTGCTCGGCGGCAGCGGGTTCGCGGTCGCGGCGGCGGTGACCGCGATCCTCGCCGTCGGCAGGCTCATCGAAGCGGGGACCGGCCCATGCGGGCTGATGCTCACGATGTCGGGGCGCCCCGCGCTGGTGATGATCGACAACCTCGTGGTTCTCGGCCTCAACATCGGGCTGAACATCTGGCTGATCCCCCGCTACGGCATCCTCGGCTCCGCCACCGCCTGGGCCATATCGCTCGGGCTGGTCAACCTCGCCCGGGTGACGCGGGTATGGCTGACGATGCGGATGCTGCCCTTCAACGCCAGCATCGCCAAAGGCGCAGCCGCCGGGGTCGGCGCCCTCATCACCGCCCTCGCCGTGCAGCGCAACCTGGCCGGCCCCGCGTCGCTGCCGGTCGCCGCCGCCGCCCTCGCGCTCGTCTACCTGTCGCTCCTGCTCACCCTCGGCCTGCCCCCAGAAGACCGCCTGATCCTGCGCACCCTCGCCTCCCACGCCATCCCCAACCGGCGCCGCGGGCTCGACCCCACCCGCACATGAGCGCCACCAGCGCCCAGGCAGCCGTCAAAGGATGTCGGCGGCGCGGACGGCGACCTGGGGAAGCGCCATCGCCCTGCTCTAAGAACGCGTTTGAGAATCCAGTCCTCCTGACCTAGGAGGATGAATGTCCTGGCAGGCGAGGTGAGGCCCTCCCGCTTCTGGCCGTTTTGTTCATTATTTCTTGCAGAGCCGTGCCGGGTTCACCAAACCGCGCCTCACGCGGTTCCTGATCTGGGCTGGGTCGCGGTTTTCCTCCGAATTCGGAGGAAAACCGCGGTCGAACGGATCGGCCGCGTTGTTGAGCTGCAGCTTTCCTTCGTATGCGAAGGAAAGCTGTGGGTCGGGTGAGTTTGCGGCAACCGTCGAGACGGTTACGGCGTCGGCCTGATGTTCTTGTGTGGTGCTGGCGGGTGAGGAGCACCGGCCGGCGACACCGCACCGACTATCGCACCGTGTCAGGAGGTCTGGATTCGCCCAGCCTCCCAGCGTGGTCGCGGATCAGAGGCCCCGGCGCCACATCTGCAGGGCCCGAACCAGCCCGGCCTCCAGCCAGGCCCCGAACCGTTCCCGGACCGACCGCTCGTCGTCGCGGTAGTTCATCTGGAAGATCTCGTCGATCACTGGGGTCAGGTTGGTCACCTGACGCGAGCCAGGCTCCATCTCTTCACGGCGGTAGAAGGCCAGTGAGGCGGCGATGATCCCCCGAAAATCCCGCCCGACGCTGTGGAATGAGAGCAGTATCTCCCCCTGGCTTCCGCTCTTCAGCACCAGACGACACCAGGCGGCATAGTCGCGCATATTGGCATAGTACCCAATGGTCCTGGCCACCTCGACCACTTGCCAGCGATGCCAGTCACGACGCGTATTTACAAAATCAGCGCAGTCCGCGAAGAACTCATCTGACGGGAAGACCGCTTGGAGCTCCTCGGTGAGACGGCCCGCGACATGCTGCATCCGTATTCGAGCATCCTGCAGCACAAGATCAGCGATCCGCTTGACCTCTTCTTGGGCCGGTGGCTGCTCTTTCGCGACGAACTCTTCGCGGATCGATCGGATCACCTGTTCGAGACGCTCGGTCTCCTTGACAGCCGTGTCGGCGACGCTCAAGGCTTGAACGAACGCACGCCGCTGAAGCGCTGTCACCATCGTCACCAGGGACTCCAGATCCCCTTTGTCGGCCTGCTCAAGCGACTGAATATAGCGTTCTCGATCGTCCCGGGTGACGACCAAAGGAAACCATCCGGCCCGGATGAGCACGAGCGAGGCGAGGGCGCGCACCACACGCCCGTTTCCGTCCTGGAACGGGTGAATCTGGACGAAGCGGTGGTGGAGCCACGCCGCCTCCACCTCTGGTGCCACTTCCTGGGCTACGTGCTGATGGTGCAGAGCGACCAGGCGGTCCATCTCCGACTCGACCTGCTCAGGGGGACAGTACTCATGGACCGAGCCATCCTCCCTCACAGGGTTATTCGACATGATCTTGAATACGCCCACCGCCATCAACTGATGGCGGGTCATCAATGCGTGCAGCTCCTTGATGAACGCGGTGGAGAGCTGCCGATCACCCTTGACGAAGTCGAAGATCCAGTCGATGGCCTCTTCGTGGTCATGAATGATGCGAACGACCAGCTCCGGATCCCTGTCAGTGGCCTCGTGAGGGATGAGGCTGGCGTTGATCCCGTGCTCGATCAGGCTTTCGGTCACGCCCCGCTCAAGGCTGTAGAGGCGCTCGATGATCCCGGTCTCGATCGCCCACCGCCTTCGGAGTCGCGCATGAAAGACCGGAAGCGCGTCGGCGTCAGTGAAACGATGACGCTGCTCTTCCCATACTTGGCTGAGCGCCGCGAGTTCGGGACTCGCCAAGCGACGATGATCCTCGGGGAGGTCTTCGATTGGATGCCAGCTGTGGAAGGCCAGCTGCTTCATTCGTGTCGCCGATCTTGTTTCGGCATGTTCGCGGAAGCATCGCCCCACAACCCGGTGAGGCGATGACCCGCCGGCTCTGGGCCCAGAGCCGGCGGGTCGGTCCCTTTCCTTCACCCGTGCGCACGGCGTGCGCACGGGAACGAAACTGCCAGGGCAGGCGGCGAAGGGCCAGGGGCTTATGAGGGTCGCATGAGGGTCGCATGAGGGTCGCATGAGGGTCGCCACGCCCCCTCCCACGCCCCCCGACCGTTCGCTATCGTCTGGCGCCTGCTGCCGGCCGGCAGGCGTGAGTACGATTTGGCCAAATGGATTGGCGATGCCGCCCAGAACACCGAACCATCGGCTGCAGGCAGCCCGAGAAGAGGCCTTCGGCCCTGCGAGCCGCACCCAGTTCAGCCGGGCAGTGAAGCGCCGGTGCGAGGAGCTGTTCGGCGGGCACTGCGGGGTCGATCACCGCAAGGCGCGCCGGTGGGAATGCGGCGCGTGCGATCCCGACGCCTACCACCAGCAGGCGATCTGTGACGTTTTGAGTGTGCCGTGGAGCGAGCGGGACCGATTGGGGTTCCCGGTGCCGGCCAAGCCCGACTCGACGCCCCAGGCCGCCCCCGCTCGACCCCTTGACGGCGGGGAATGTCCCCGTTGCGGAGGCCGCGCCGGCGCGGCAAGGTTGACCGGCAACTCCAGGCTGGGAGGGACAGCAGCGAAGCGGCGCGACTTCATAGGGCTGGCCAGGGCGTTCGCCTGCACGCCAGCGCCGTTGGACGCCCTGGAGCGACTCGCGGCTTCTCTCCAGCGGCCCGCAGCGGTCGATGAGGCGCTCGTGCGGGACGTCGAGCGGCTGACGGCCGCGGTCGGCGCCGCCTACGACACCACCGCTCCCCGCCGGCTGCTCGCGCCCGCCCGCCAGCTGGCGCATCGCACGACCCGGCTGCTGGATGCCTCCATGCACCCGACACAGCGGCAGCGGCTGCTGCGCTGCACCAGCGAGACAGTGCTGGTCATCGGCTGGCTGCGGTTCAACCAGGATGAGCGCATTGACGCCCAGGCCTACTTTCTGCTCACCGAGCGGATGGCGGAAGAGGCGCCTGACGACGTGATGCGCGCCCGGGCGCTCGGGGCGTTGAGCTGCATGCACTCGACGACCCAGCAGGGCGGCGACACCGCCAAGGCCCTCCAGTTGGCGGCGCGGGCCAATACGGCCCTGCCTGTGGATGCGCCAGCTGACGTTGGTTCGTGGTTGGCCATCCGCGAAGCCGTCGAGCATGCGGCGTCTCACGACGCGTCTGGATATCACCGGCTGATGGAGCGGGCTGAGGCGGCCGTGGCCCAGACGCGAAGCCGCTTGGGGCTGTTCGGCGGTTGGGACGGCGGCGTCCTGAATGGCCATAAGGGGACGTGCCTGCGGCTGCTCGAACAGCCGGCCGCGGCGGAGCGTCTCCTGCACGAGGGACTTGCGCAGTCATCGCTTGCCCGACCACGGGCTCGGATGGCCACTGACCTGACAAGGGTCTACACGGCGCTGGACGACGCAGAGGCCACGTGCGGCATGGCCGGGCAGGCGGTCGGATTCATCCTCGAGGTGAAATACGTCCTCGGTCTGCGGCGTCTCTTCATCGTGCGGAGCGCGTTTCCTGACGCCTGGGCTGATCTGTCCTATGTCCAAGAGCTCGACGAGCGGCTGCGGATGGCCGCACGCACACTCGGCGTCAAGCGCTGAGGACGCGGCGGAAGGCGCACACGTACATCGCGTCGGTGCCGTCCCTGTCGGGGGTGAGTTGCAGGCCGGGGTCGCCGTCGAGGCGGGCGCCGGCCTCGCCGAGGTCCGGAGGCTCGGCGGTGAAGCGCCCCGTGTGCGCGGCGAGGAAGGCGCTGGCGACGTCGGCGGTCTCGGCGAGCGGCCAGGTGCAGGCGCTGTAGACGAGCCGGCCGCCGGGACGGACGAGCGGGGCGGCGTGCTCGAGGAGGGCGAGCTGGAGTTTGCCGAGCCGGGCGGGGTCCTCGGGGGCGCGCCGCCACCTGACCTCGGGGCGACGGCGGACCGTGCCGAGACCGGTGCAGGGGGCGTCGACGAGCACGACGTCGAACGTCTCGCCCCGCCATGGCGGGGCGAGCCCGTCCGCCGCGACGACCTCCGCTGCCAGCCCCGCCCGTGCGGCGGCGGCCGTCACCAGGGAGGCGCGCCCGGGCCGCGCGTCCGCCGCGACGACGCGCAGGCCGAGCTGGGCGAGGTGCGTCGTCTTCCCGCCCGGCGCCGCGCACGCGTCGAGCACCAGCGCGCCAGCGGGCACGCCCGCCACCGCCGCGCGCGTGACCAGCATGGACGCCTCGTCCTGCGGCACGGCGCGGCCCTCAGCGACGGCGGCCAGCGACGACGGGTCGGCGCCGGGGGCGCGGACGGCCTCGGGGGCCCAGCAACCTGGGACCGCCTCCACTCCGGCGGCGCGCAGCTCAGCGATCAGCTCGTCGCGGTCGCCGGCCGCCCGCAGCGTCACGCCGGGCGGGACGTTGCCGGCCTCCAGCGTCGCCCGCGCGCCGTCGCCGAAGCGCGCCCGCGCCTCCGCGATGATCCAGGGGGCGTAGCCCAGCGCCAGCCCGAGCCCCTCGTCGGTGTCCTCAGAAGGCCACGGCAGCTCGTCACGTCTGCGTGCGAGCCCGCGCAGCACTCCGTTGGCGAACCCCGTCGCGCGGTCGCCGACCACGGCGCGGGCCAGGTCGACGGCTGTGGCGACCGCGGCCCGGTCAGGTGTCCCGCCGAACAGCACCTGCCAGGCGCCGAGACGCAGCACGTCGAGCAGGCTGTCCTCGACCTGGTCGAGCGGGCGGGTCACGACCTGGCCGAGCGCCCAGTCGAGCGTGCCCTCCCAGCGCAGCGTGGAGTAGGCGAGATTGGCGGCGAAGCCGCGGTCACGCGCGTCGAGATCCGCCCGCCGCAGCTCGGCCCCCAACGCCAGCGGCGACCAGGCTCCGTCGGCGTGGACACGCCGGAGCACCTGCCACGCCACGCGCCGCGACGCCAGGCCCCGCGGCTCAGCCGCCAAGGCGCTCCCCCAGCGGCCGGTAGCCGTTCGCGAACGCGGCGCCGCCCATCCGGGCCTTGCCCGCGGGCTGCACGACCTCGAGCCGCAGGCCTCCGCTGCCACACGCGACCACCGGGCCGTCGCGGTCGAGGCGCACGACCTCGCCGGGCGCGCCGTCGGCGGCCACGGCTGTCACGGTGTGCACTTTGAGGCGTGTCCCGCCGAAGGCGGTGAAGGCCCCGGGCATGGGATTGAAGGCGCGAACGGCATGATCGAGCCGCTCGGACGGCCGGGTCCAGTCCAGCCGCGCGTCGTCGGGGGAGATCTTGGGCGCATACGACGTGCCGGCCTCGTTCTGGGCAACCGGCTCCAGCGACCCGTCGACCAGCCCTTTCACCGCCGTGACCAGCAGCGGCGAGCCCAGCTGCGCGAGCCGGGCGGTCAGCTCGCCCGCGGTCTCGCGGAGGCCGACCGGTGTCTTCAGGCGCAGCAGCACCGGCCCCGTGTCCATGCCCTTGTCCAGCACGAAGCAGGTCACCCCGGTCCGGGCCTCACCCGCGAGCAGGGTGTGTGTGACGGGTGCGGCCCCACGCCACGCGGGCAGCAGCGAGAAGTGCAGGTTCACGAACCCCCGGCCCCCGGCGTCCAGCACGCCTTGGGGCAGGATCGAGCCGTAGGCGACGACCGCGCAGGCGTCGACGTCCAGGGCGACGAGGTCGTCGAGCACCTCGCGCGGCTTCCGCGGCTGCCACACCGGCACGGCTGCCTGCTCGGCGGCGACCTTCACGGGCGGCGGCCGCGGCGAGTGCCCCCGGCCCGCGGGCCGGTCAGGATTCGTCACGACCGCGCAGACCTCCACGTCCGGGTCGGCCACGAACGCCTCAAGGGCGGGCACAGCCGGGGCAGGCGTGCCCCAGAAGACGATGCGCATCACATCGCCGTGCCCGGGTGCTCCGGGCCGGGTGGCTCCAGCTCCCCGCGGCGGATCTGCCG
>JBOGEA010000179.1:0-11879 GCA_050743205.1 Egibacteraceae bacterium
GTTTGGGCGGCATCGAGCCGCCCAAACCGCGCTCCGCGCTTCGCAGTGCCTGGCCGTTGCGCTTCTCTCATAGGACTATGCCCGGGGCGGGGAACGTTTTTGTGAGTTCGTGGACCTCTTGGGCGATGCGGGTCAGGGTGGCTTCGTTGGGTTGGCGGGTGGCTTCGACTGCTTGGTCGATCCAGGTGGCGATCTGGGTCATCTCTATTGGGCCCATGCCTCGGCTTGTGACGGCGGGGGTGCCCAGGCGGACTCCTGAGGGGTCGAATGGCCTTCGGGGGTCGAACGGGACCGCGTTGAAGTTGAGCACCAGGCCGGCCTGATCCAGCGCCTTGGCCACCGGTTTGCCGGGGATGCCCTTGTTCGTCAGGTCGATGAGCAGCAGGTGGTTGTCCGTGCCGCCGGAGACCAGGTCGAAGCCGCGCTCGGTCAGCGCCGCGGCTAGGGTCTTCGCGTTCGCGACGATCTGGTGGGCGTAGCGGCGGAAGTCGTCGGTGGCGGCCTCACGCATGGCGACCGCGATGGCGGCGGTCGTGTGGTTGTGCGGCCCGCCCTGCAGGCCGGGGAAGACGGCGCGGTCCAGGGCTTTCGCATGTTCGCTGGTGGACAGCAGCATCGCGCCGCGCGGCCCGCGCAGCGTCTTGTGCGTGGTGGTCGAGATGACGGCGGCGTGCCCGACAGGCGACGGGTGCGCTCCTCCGGCGACCAGGCCGGCGATGTGCGCGATGTCGGCGACCAGGATCGCGTCGACCTCGCGGGCGATTGCGGCGAACCCGGCGAAGTCGATCGTGCGCGGGATCGCGGTGCCGCCGCAGATGATGACTCTGGGCCGCTCAGCCTTCGCGAGGTCGGCGACCTCGTCGAGGTCGACGGTCCCGGTGTCCCTGCGCACCCCGTACTGCACCGCGCGCAGCCACTTGCCGCTGATCGTGGGCGGCGCGCCGTGCGTGAGGTGACCGCCGGCGGCCAGCGTCATCCCCATGACGGTGTCGCCGGGCTGGCAGAAGGCGAGGTAGACGGCGAGGTTGGCCGGCGATCCGGAGTACGGCTGGACGTTGGCGTGCTCCACGCCGAACAGCGCTTTGGCCCGTTCGATCGCCAAGGTCTCGACCTGGTCGATGACCTGCTGCCCCTCGTAGTACCGCTTGCCGGGATACCCCTCCGAGTATTTGTTCGTCAGCACCGAGCCGGTCGCCTCGAGCACCGCCTTGGACGCATAGTTCTCCGACGGGATCAGGCGGATCTTCTCGGACTGCCGGCGCTCCTCCTCGGCGACGAGGTGCGCGATCTCGGGATCGGTCTCGGCAAGGGCGCTGACGGGCAGGGTCTCGGTCATCGTATGAGGGCTCCCCTGGGAGGCAGTGATGCGCGGTGGTGGCTCGACCCCCAAGGCTGCCACGCCAGCCCGGCCCCTCGCGACCGGCCTATTGGCGCCTGCCGGCCTCTACACCATTCCGTGATTATCCAAAAGGTACTTTTCCTCTGGGTACTCCGGAACAGGACAGGTAAGACTGTCCGGGAGAACAGCCGTAAACAGGCATGGGGGATGGGGCAAGGGGGGGCCGGGTGGCCGCGTTGATGCTTGTGTTGCTTATGGTCGCCGTGATATGGCCTGTTCCGCAGCGGGAGGCCGTCGCCGATCAGGCTGGCGACCGACCGCAGGAGATCGTGGCGCTCTCGCGGGACCAGGTCGTCGTCCTCGACTCGGACAGCGGCCAGCCGGTGCGGACGCTCGCGACGCATCGGGCGGGCAGCTTGCGGCTGCATGGCCTGTCGCTGGCTCCCGACCGCCGCGCCGTCTATTACGCCCTGTCCGACGGCTGCGCCCAGGGCACGGTGTACCGGGTGCCGATCGACGGCAGCGCGACACCCGAGCCGGTCGCTGAGGGCAGCGCTCCCGCGATCAGCCCGGACGGCCGGAGGCTCGCCTTCGCCGCGCCCTCAGGCGAGGAATGGTGCCACGACACCATCGTGGTGCGGGATCTGGCGACCGGCGCGCAGCAGGGGTGGCGCCCGCCCGCCGGCTTCTTCCCGGGGGCGGTGACCAGGATCGCGTGGGCGCCCGACTCGCGCCGCCTGGCGTATGTGTTCTCCTATGAGGGCGATTCAGTGCAGATCCTGGACACCGGGCGGGACCGCGATCTGCCCGTGGAGGCCTATGTCGAGGTCACGGGCGCCGGTGGAGACGTCAGCAGCCCTGCCTGGCAGGCGTCCAGCGGGCAGCTCGCGGTGGTCACGGCGCCGTTCGACTGCTGCTTCGAGGACTCCTACACCGGCCCCGCCCGGACGCTCCTCGTGGACGTCGCCAGCCACGACGGCGATCCCCTCATCGAGGCCGGCCGCCGGCCGACCTGGCTGGACTTCGACGCCAGCGGCGATCACCTGCTCTGGATCGACGACGGCGTGCTCTACCGCCAGAGCACGCCGGGCGAGCCCCAGCTGCTCGCCCGCGGCTACCACGCAGCCGACTGGTGAGGACCCGGCCCGCGCAGCAGCTCCGGCAGGCGGACCGCGACCGCCTGCCATGAGGGGTGGTCAGGGTCGAGCGGCTCGAAGTGGCCCATGCCCGGGAACTCGACCAGCTCGGCCACATCCCCCGCAGCCTGTGCCGCCGATGCGTAGGCGCGGCTCTGGCTGATCGGCACATGGCGGTCGGCATCGCCGTGAACCAGCAGTTGAGGGATGCCCAGCGGCAGCCGTGCGATCGGCGAGGCCAGGGCAAACCGCTGAGGAACGCGCGCCGCGCTGCCGCCGAGCAGGTCCGCGCAGGCGCCAGCGCCGAGAGACGCCTGGTCAGCGGCGGCGAGGTCGGCGACGCCGCCAGGGCGACCGCCGCCGAGACGCGCACCAGCGGGCCGGCCCCGACGCGTCTACAGCGTCGAGGCCCTCCTCCCCAGCTCCTGCTGGGGGCCCCCGGCGCGCCGTCGGGCAGCCCAGGGCGGGCGGCCGTCCACAGCGCGAGGTGGCCGCCCGCGGAGTGCCCGACGCTGGCGACACGGTCCAGGTCCAGCCCATGCTCCCGCGCGAGGTCCGCAAGCGCGTCCACCGCCGCCGCCGCATCGGCGAAGGTCCCCGGCCACCCGCCACCGCGCTCGCCGACGCGCCGGTAGCCGATGTTCCACGCCGCAAATCCGCGTGCAGCCAGGCCGCGGGCCAGCGGGGCCATCAGCGGGCGGCCGTACGGCACCCGCCAGAAGCCGCCGTGCACGAGCACGACGACCGGACACGGCCGCGACTGCGGCAGGTGCAGCTCGGCGACCTGAGACGGCCCCGGACCGTAGCGGAACCGGGCCGAACCGCGCCGCACGGCGCCTACCCGCTCAAGGGGCGGCCGAGGTCAGCGTCGCGCATGTCCATGATCTGGGTCCACCGGGCGGCCACCTCGTCGACCGTCGGGACACGGTCGAAGCGGGCGCCTTTCGCCTGCATGTAGTGGATCCGAGCGTAGTGGCCGCCGCCCGCGAGGATGATCTCGCCGGTGTCCGTGCACTCCTCGGAGGCGAGGTGGACCACGGCGGGCGAGGCATACGCAGGATCGAGCTGGGCGAACAGCTGGGGCGGCAGGACATCCTCCGTCATACGCGTCGCCGCGACCGGAACGATCGCATTCGCGGTGATCGAGTATTTGCGGCCCTCCAACGCCAGCGTGTTGATCAGCCCAACCATGCCCAGCTTCGCCGCGCCGTAGTTGGACTGGCCGAAGTTGCCGTATACGCCGGACGTCGACGCCGTCACGATCACCCGGCCGAACGACTGCTCGCGGAAATGCGGCCAAGCGGCGCGGGTGACGGAGAAGGTCCCGTACAGGTGCACTTTCAGCACCGTGTCCCACTGCTCGTCGGTGATCTTGGCGAACGAGGAGTCGCGGAGAATGCCGGCGTTGTTCACGACCACGTCGATGCGCCCGAACTCGTCGAGCGCGGTCTGGACGACCGCCCGGCCGCCCTCGCCCGTGGCGACGCTGTCATAGTTCGCCACCGCCTCACCGCCGGCGTCACGGATCTCCTTGACGACCGCGTCGGCCATCTCGCTGCCCGCCCCGGTGCCGTCCCTCGCGCCGCCCAGATCGTTGACCACGACCTTCGCGCCACGCGCGGCGAACAGCAGCGCATGCTGCCGACCCAGGCCGCCCCCGGCCCCGGTCACGACCGCGACCCGACCCTCGACTCCAGGCATCGCTCCTCCTTGCTGTGCAGATGTGGAGACTCTGCCCCACCAGGTGAGGCAAAGTCTCCACGAAACAGCGCCCCGGCGCCGCCCTCAGCGTCAGGGCGCGCTGCAGCACTTGTTGTATTTACGCCCCGAACCGCACCAGCAGGGTTGGTTCCGGCCCGGCGGCCATTCGATGCGCCGCCCCTGCTCGACGGCCTCCTGAGCGTAGGCGAGACGTACCTCCTCCTCGGCCGGGTCGCCACCGGTGCGCTCGAGATAGCCGGCGAACCCATCCACCTCGCCGGGGATCAGGATGGCCCCGCTGACGCCCTGATCCCGGCACAGCCCCCGCAGATGATCTTCGACGTGGGCGTGGTGGCCGATGATGTTGGGTGTGAAGACGTCGGGCCAGCGCCGCGCGGCCTGCTCCTGCTGCTCCCGCTGCCAGACCAGCATCCGGACGACCGGCCGTGCCCGGGCGGCGCGCTTCAGCCGGCGGGCGAAGTCGAGGCGGTTGCGCTCGGCGACGTCCGCAGCATGGTCGAGGTCGTCGGCGGGAAGCCTCAACTCCCGCCGGCAGTGCTGGCGGCCGAACAGCAGACCAGCATTGAGTGAGAAAGAGCCGGGTCTGCCGATCGCGGCGAGCGTCTTGGCGTCGAGCAGACCGACTGCCAGGTCATACCAGCGCAGCGCCGCGGCGTAGTCACCGCGTTCCTCCAGAAGCTCGGCGACCAGGCTGGCGGGTCCGCTGTCGCTGGGCCCGCACGCCTCCAGCGTGCGCAGATGGTCCCAGGCGTCAGCGTCCTCGCCACGCTTGAAGCAGATATCGGCCAGGCTGCAGCGGGCGTACTCGGCGTCCTCGCCACCGAGGGCGAGGACCTCGTTCAGCAGGGCGATCGCTCGGTCGAAGTCGCCCGCCATCATCCACTGCCCCGCCGCCTCGAGCAGGGCCTCTCCGCGTTCCCCGGGATACGCGGCGGCGTCGGTTTCGAGTTCACGCGCGGTGGCGCGGTGGGTCTGAATCAAGCTGTTTGTCACAAGCAGGCACCTTAACACCGCCGCGCCGGACCCAGGCGTGGCCACTGTCCGGGCGTGCACGGGGTTGGGCTACGTCCCGATTGGCAGCTTTGCCGCCCATGCTCTGATCTTGGTGTCCGGGTCGCCCAAGCCTCGCCTTCGCGCCTGCGACGCCTGGCCCCGCCGGGCCATCGCCGCAAGCGCCGCCTTGCGCACCGTCGAGCGCGGATGGCCCGCGGCCTCGCCCAGCAGCGCCCCTGCCGCGTCGTCTTCAAGCGCATCGACGGCGTCGCAGAGCCCGTGCAGCACCGATCCCCCATCGGCTGGGCCCAGGGACGACGCGCACTCGCGCAGCTCGGCCAACTGGTCCGGACTGGCCCGCAGCACACGGGCCGCGGCCCGTGTGCTGCAGCGGCGGACGCACGCCCAGCTTGTACGGGATCAGCGGATCCCGCAGGAACTCGTGCACCTCGGCGGCTGTCCTCCTGCTCTCGGCGGCGATGCTGGCCGCTTCCTCGTCGCTCACGCGAAACGACAGACCCAGCCAGCCGGCGGCTGCCTTGAACACGATCTCGTCGGTCAGGAACGACTCGGCCAGCTCGTCCAACTCCGCGTCGCTGAGCAGGCCGGACCTTGCGAACCGGCCGGCGACCAGCCGCTGCGCGCCTTGATCGTGTTTGCTCCCGGCGAGGACCCCACCGCCCGGCCGATGATCGACGGGCAGCCGGTGCCCGTGCTGACCGCCAACCAGTGGGCCCACGCGCCCCGCCTGTGGCTCGACGGGCTGCGAGAGAAGGGCGCGGCATGATCCCGACGGCCGGCTGCCCACCGACTCGCGGACACGGTGTACCGCGAGCCGACCGCACTGGGCGCTGGCTTGCCCGTACTGACCTCGTATGTGCAGTCATGGAGCGGATGCCAGGACCGACCGGCTCAACCTCGGGCTGTCGGCAGAGATGTCGGCAGAGGATCATGGAGCACTTCGGCGTGCGGCCGAAGCTCAGCTCACGACGTCAGCGAGTTCGTCATGCGTGACGCGTGTCTGGCCGCCGAACGCGTCCTTGCTGATCGGGTTCTGTTCTCGCTCTTGTCACCTTTCCGTGGATGGCTAATCCCTGTATGACCTGGTAGAAGCCGCTTCCTGCCGATGCGTCTACGCACGCGGGCTGTCGCACAAGCAGGAGCAAGGTCTACGGGCGCGCGGTGAGACGCTGGCAGGCCCCGCGGCCCGACCGCGACCGGCGCGGACCCGGTGGCCTGGTCTCGGCGAGGCCACCCGCGACATCCGGGGCTACTCCAGCTTGGACCTGTCCCGGCGACATCCGGGACGGGTCCAAGCCCGCTGCCTGTCGGCCGGGCGGTCATTGGCGGTCCGGGGGTGCAGCCGCCACCGCCCGTCGGGCTCCCGAGCCAGCCGCCACCGCCGCTCATGAACATTCCCGTGACACACAGTGCACAGCAAGGTCAAATTGGTCAAATCGGTCAGGCCGCCGACTGCCCACGGCACGATATGGTGCGCCCACACCACGCGGGCGGGGCTTGACAGCCCACGCAGCCCTTGTCGCGCACGACCAGGGCGCGCCGCTGCGCCGGAGTGACGGTGCGGGTCGTCCGGCCGGCGTCGAGGATCTGGGACGGCCCGTTGATGATCACCCTGCTGACCGCCGCGTCGCAGGCCAGCCGTCTGGCGGTCTCGCCGCTGATCGCGCCGAGGCGGTCCAGCCTTGCCGCCGCCGCGCCTGGCTGGCCCAGCAGGGTGGGCAGGTCCACGATCACGGTCATGTGGGGGCGGACCCCGCCGGTGTCGGGCAGGCCGCCGCCGTTGAGGCTGCGCCGCGCGAGCTCGACCAGCGCGTCCGCGCGCCGCTGCTCGGCGGTGCGCTCGTCGTCCTCGCCGTGGGGGGCGGCCAGCGGCGCGAGCGCGGTCAGGACCGTCTCAGCGCCGACCTTGTCGAGCTTGGCCTCCAGCAGCGCGCCGTCATCAGCCGTAGGAGTCACATTCAGCCGGCGGGTCGCCCACGCCCGCTCCTGCCGCGCCTGCAAACTCTCCGGCGCCACGCGGTGGGCGTAGTCGTCGACCGCGGCGCGCAGCTGGCCCGCGTCGGTGTGGGCGCCCTGCCCGGCGACGAGCCGGTCCAACCCCTCGACCGCCTCGGCGGGCAGATCCCGCATGGCCTTGGCGGCCACTCGCGCGTGCGCTGGCGTGATCGTGCCGTTGGCCAGCGCCCGCGCGGTCTCCGGCAGCTTCCTCAGCCGTCTGGCGGTCTCTGCCCGGCCCGCCGCTTCGCCCATGCTGGTCCGGCAGCGCGTGGCCAGCCACTGTTTCTCCGACCGGCAGCCGTCGGCCTTCCACGCCTGCGCCCGGTCGTAGGCGGCGATGGCGAGGGTGCACAGCCCGTCGAGCCGGTCTCGGTGGCGTGACAGGTCCACCACGCAGCGGCTCAGCGTGTCGCCGTCGAGGGTGTCCCAAGCGATGGTGGCGAGGGTGTAGAGCGGCGGCGCGAGCGCATCGACGGCGCCGCGCGCCGCCTGGCTCTCTCCCAACACCACCGTCTCGTACATATGTTTGATTATGGCACGGCGAAGGCTACTGTGCAAGGGTATTCACAAGTTAATGGGCGATGGTGTGGAACCATCTGCTCCGCCTGTATTTCCGTTGCGTGTTCCGCTTGGTGGCGCTGTGTTCGCGGTGGCCCTTCGCGGTGGCCTTTCGAGGACGTGGGCTGGCCATGTGCGCGTTACGAGTCCGCTGGCCTGCGGGCGGCCATGCTCGGCGGTGGAGATCTTGAGCCGGGTGGACCGCGAGCGTGATTCTGCTTGCGCCCGGACAGACCCGACCGCCCACGGAAACGTGAGAAGACCCCTTTTTGGGCCGCACGGCCAGCCCCATGACGCCTGCCGCCGACGAGGCGGCGTCTTCTTCCGCGCCGTCGCCGACTCCGCGACCTTTCTGGCCGTGCTGCCAGCCGCATGGCGCACGCTCCCGACGGCCTGCCACCGGACGCCGCCACCCTCCACGACGCCTACCAGCGCGCAACCTGCGGCATGACACCTGCTCCCGACGGCCTGCCACCGGACGCCGTCACCCTGCGCGACGCCTACCAGCGCGGAGCCCTCACCCCTGTTGAGGTCGCCGACCTGGTCCTGAGCCGGATCGCCGAATCCGGCGACGACGCGGTGTGGATCACCCGGGCTCCTCCCGCGGCGCTACGTGACGCGGCGCGGGCGCTGGAACGGCGCGGCCCCGACGGGCTGACGCTGTACGGGCTGCCGTTCGCCGTCAAAGACAACATCGACATCGCGGGCTGGACCACCACGGCCGGCTGCCCGGCCTTCGCCTACTGCGCGCGGACCACCGCGCCGGCGGTAGCCCGGCTGCTCGCGGCCGGCGCGCTGCTGGTCGGCAAGACCAACCTCGACCAGTTCGCCACCGGCCTCGTCGGCACCCGCTCCCCCTACGGCACCCCCCGCAACCCCCTGGACCCGCGGCTGGCGCCCGGCGGGTCCAGCTCAGGCTCCGCGGTGGCCGTCGCTCGTGGGCTGGTCACGTTCGCGCTGGGCACCGACACCGCCGGCTCAGGGCGCGTCCCCGCCGCGCTGTGCGGCATCGTCGGCCTCAAACCCACCCGCAGCCTGATCAGCACCCGCGGCGTCGTGCCCGCCTGCCGCTCCCTGGACTGCGTCTCCGTCTTCACCCGCACCGCCGCAGACGCCGCCCTGGTCTTGGACGTCCTCGACGCCTACGACCCCGCCGACCCCTTCTCCCGCCCACCAGGCCAACGTGAGCGCCCGCCGGTGGCCGAGGTCAGGCGGCTGGGCGTCGCCGCCCCCGGGGCTTTGGACCCGCTGGACCCCGTGGTCACCCAGGCCTACCGCCGAGACGTCGAGGCATTCGCGGGGCTGGGCCTGGACGCGGTCCCGGTCGACGTCGCGCCGCTGCTGGAGGCCGGCACGCTGCTGTACGGCGGGCCATGGCTGGCCGAGCGCTGGGCCGCCATCGGCCCATTCCTGGACGCCCATCCCGACCAGGTCCTGCCCGTCATCGCCGACGTCCTGGCCCCCGCTCGCGCTTACACCGCCGTCGACGCCTTCCAAGCCGCCCACCGTCTGGCCGAGCTGCGCCGCGCCGTCGAGGTGATCTGGGCCGAGGTGGACGCCCTCGTCCTGCCCACGATCCCCCTGCTGCCCACCCTGGCCGCCATCGCCGCCGACCCCATCGGCGTCAACGCGCAGCTCGGCCGCCTCACCACCGGCGCCAACCTCCTCGACCTCGCCGCTCTCGTCCTCCCCACCCGCGGCCCCGCCACCAACGGCCAGCTCCGGCCCGCCTCCACCCTCCTCGGCCCCGCCCTCTCCGACTCCACCCTCCTCACCCTCGCCTTTCGTGAGGACTCCCACCACGCCTTAGCAGCCGGGACCGCTCGCACCCGCTGACCCCCAACCGTCAGCGCCCCACTGACCTATATGGCAAAAACCTTGAAGCTGCGGACCTCTAGCTGATAATCATTGCTCCAGAGGCTTACCTGGCCGCCCTCAAGGTACTTGTTGTCCGCCACCTCCGCCAAAACCGCGCCGTCGACTAACAACGTGACGACATTGTCCTTGGCTTCAACCCGATACGTATGCCAGTCACCGCCGGGGTCAAAGGCTTCACCTTCAGAGATGGGGTTTCCGCCATCCAGATACCAGACGAATGTTCTAGCCTTGTAGAGTCCCGCAGCATATCCCCCACCGTTC
The DNA here is from genome assembly GCA_050743205.1 of Egibacteraceae bacterium. Classification (GTDB taxonomy): domain Bacteria; phylum Actinomycetota; class Nitriliruptoria; order Euzebyales; family Egibacteraceae; genus JBOGED01. The sequence goes on from JBOGEA010000179.1 coordinate 9,907, forward strand.
CCGTCGACTCGCACCTCGATACCAAAACTCGTTCCACTACCTCGCGTCACACGAATCTCGGCCTCTACGGCAAGGTCTGCCAGTGAACCCGAGTCAAAGTCCGCGAAGAGGGGACCAAAGAAGTCTCCCGTGCCATCGTTCAACAGCGCGCCATTGAGTGTTTTCCAGCCCGTCCCTCCGGCCCACCCGCCTATTCCGCTCGACCAGTCGGCCTCATACACCAGATTGGGTTCTGCTGTCGATCCTGCGCTACCAGCGACAGCCTGGGCCTCTCCGAGCGCGCCACACCCGACCAGCGCCATGGCGACCACCGCCACGAACGCGCTTTTCAGCCAGAGAACTCTCGCATTGCCCATCGTTGCACCGCCTTGCAGCCATTCAACCGCATCCGCCGGACCCTTGCTCGCCGGTCACCTCGGCCGCCCTGCACAGTGGCCCCGTTCCAGTGTCCAAGACGATTGCGGAGAGTGAAGAGATTTCTCCCTTCCGCCCATACGATCTCTCCGAACTTCCCACGAGAAAAATATTCTCCCTCCAAGAGCAGCTGTCAAGCAGGACTCGCGTCACGGCAGCAATCCGACGTCAAATTGTGACGCGCTCAGCCAGAGGACAGAACGATCGGCAAACGTCGCATACGCGCAGACGGCTCGCTCAGGTGATGCGATGTCCTGGCGATGGCGATGGGCGACGACACCGCCCTCGTCCTTTAGCTCCGCATTCCATCCAGTTGGGGATCGATTCGGATGGGAGGGCAGTCCTTCGTCCAGCGTCCAGGTAGGCGAGCAGGCGAGCCTCGATCAGCTTTGTCACACACTGTGGAAATTCGATCCGCAGCCGGCCGCCATCTGTCGCTGCGGGTGCATGGGTAAACTCCAAGAGCGTCTGAGCCGGTAGGCAAGGGCCAGCAGCACAGAGAACCGGTCACGGCTCCCGACACGGCTGATCGACGAGGGACTTCGTATGGACGCGCACCCAGGGATCATGTTCCGACCGGGGCCAGCCGGCCGCCGCCCCGGCCTCATCGGCGGACCCGACGTCTGGGAGGTCGCGCGGGCGCTCAGGGACGTGGGACTCGAGGGTGAGGATGCGCTACGGCAGACGGCCGAACTGACAGGTCTCGCTGTCCATCAGGTGCGGGCTGCCGCCGGCTACTACCGCGAGTTCACCGACGAGATCGACGCCTGGATCGCCGAGGTGGACCGTGAGGCTGATGATGCGGCCGGGATGTGAGGCTGCTCATCGACGAGATGTTCCCGCCGGGTGTGACAGAACAGCTCCGCGACCAGTACGGGCACGACGTGGTGTGGGGTCGGCGAGCGGTCGGACCTTCGTGGGCTCCCTGACGCGGATGTCTTCGCTGCCGCGCAAGAGGGACGCCGCGCCTTGGTCACCGAGAGCACGCGAGACCTGCGCCCAATCGCCCGTGAATGGCCGGCTGCGGGCAACGTCCATTTCGGGCTGATCTGACGAGCAACCCTCGCTGCCCCCCGCGCGCAACCCTCGACCTTGGGACGGCTGGTCATCGCCCCTGGACAAACTGCTGGCCGATCAGCCCACCCGCTCGGCCGCGTCCAATCTCGAACTCTGGCTGCCCTGAGCGCGCAGCAGCGAAAGGCCAGGACACGACGACGCGACGGCACACCACGCCATGACGCCGCACACCACCAGACGCCATCCCAGAGTCCAGGCTCCTGACACGGCGCGATCATTCGTGCGGTCACCCAGTGGGTTCCGCACAACTGGCATGCCCGCACATCTGCGTGAGCCAGTGTGCCGTAACGGGCGTGCACGCCCGCCACAGCGCGTCCAACGCCGCCGCGGGTGCCGCAACTGGTCACGACGTCAGGGATTTCGGCGACCGAGGAGCCAGACAGCCGCCAGCGGACAGGTCAGCTCGGCCTCGGCCGGTTTTGTGGACGTTTACCGGACAGGGAGGATGAGGTAGTGCTTCCGACAGAGGTCCACTTGGATCG
>JBOGEA010000180.1:0-11713 GCA_050743205.1 Egibacteraceae bacterium
CGATGACCAGCAGCGGCTGCCCCGCGGCCACCCGGTCGCCGACCGCGACCTGGACAACGGCGACCGTGCCGGGCATCGGCGCGCGCAGCGGACCCCCGCCGGCAGGCTCGGCGGACCCGGCGGGCCGCCGAGCGGCGGCAGGGCCAAGCCCGCACTCCTCATGAAACGCCCACGCGCCGCCGTCACGACCCACCCACACCACCTCACCCCCGCGCCGACCAATCGCGTGACCCCCAATGCGCCGATACGGCCGTTGGCACTCACGGCCACAGCAGTAATGGGTTGTGTTTTTTGTGTTTGTGCTACGACTTCGAGTCGTGACCAACTCCACGACCACCATGTTGCACACGCCGGATGAGCTTCTGACGACCGGGCAGGCAGCGCGGATGCTTGGCACCTCCCGTCAGCATGTGGTGGACCTGTGCGACAGCGGGGCCCTTCGTTACTCCACGGCAGGGACACATCGGCGCATCCGTCGCGGCGACCTTGAGGCCATGCAGCACCGCTCGTCCCGGATGACCCGCGAGGCGTTGCAGAGCCTGTGGCTGCATCAAGCCGTGGCAGGCAAGCTCGTCGCTGACCCGGACGGCGTCTTGCGCAGAGCAGCACAGAACCTGGAGCGTCAGTCCGTAGCCCACCCCCGAGGTGTGGCCGCCCGACGGATGCGTGAGTGGGCTCGTCTGCTCAACGGTCGTCTCGATGACCTTCTCGATGTGCTGTGCTCCAAATCGCCCGCAGCCATCGAACTGCGGCAGAACTCTCCCTTCGCCGGAGTCCTCAGCGAACAGGAGCGCTCGCGCGTACTCGACGCGTTCCGGTCCCGGGCGGAGTCCTTAGCTCGATGAACCGCGAGCAGCTCGAGCACTTGCTGCGCGCCGCCTCCCAAATCGCCGACGACCCCAACGTCGTCGTCCTGGGCAGCCAGTCGATACCCGGATCGTTCCCCGACACGGCACTGCCCGATGAAGCGATCGGCTCCATCGAAGCAGACCTCGCCTTCTTCGACGACGAAGACGAGGTCAAGTCCAATCGCGTGGACGGCGCAATCGGCGAACTCGCGCAATTCCACGAGACGTTCGGTATCTACGGGCAAGGAGTCAGCATCACAACCGCCGTCATGCCCGCTGGCTGGCATGATCGCCTGGAGGTTCTCGACACGCCGGCTACCGTTCCAGGCAGAGGCCTGTGCCTGGAACGTCACGACCTGGTCATCGCCAAACTGGTCGCCGGCCGGGAGAAGGACTACGACTTCGCCGCGGCGTTGCTGCGAGCCGGGCTTGTCGAGGCGACCGTCCTCTTTGCCCGCACCGAGGCGCTCGATGTCGACCAGCCAGTACGCTCACGCGTGCGCCAATGGATCATGGCCTACACCGAACCGATCAATCCAGGCCAATCATGACCCGGCAGATCTTCACCCCCACCGACCTGCAGATCGTCAGCGACCGGCGCCGGCTCCACATCCACGCATGCGCAGACCTGACCGCCACCAAGGAGCACGGTGATCACCCGATCGCCCGCAGCCCCGGGTCGGCATCGCCTTCGCAATGCGGGGTCCCACCAACGCATACACCCCAAGTCCCTGTTCGGGCGGAGGGCAGGGCCTGATATAACGGTGCCGAAGTTACGGGCATAAGACTAGCTGACCGCGTCGAACCGGAGCGAAAGCGCAACGTCATCTGTGCCCAAGCCCATAGATTTGCAGCCCCTCACCTGGCCACTCCTCCTGTTCCTTCGAAGAACAGCGACAGATCGGTCCTGGAGGTCTATACCACAATGATGGCGGCCATTACCTGACCCGAGTTGTCGGACGTGATATTGCTGTAGGCATCATCATTGAAGTTCAGCCACAACGTACCCGACTGAAGGGCGGATCCCTGAAAAATTCTTCCTACGAAGAAAACTTTTTGCGCTTCGCTCAGCACGCTGGTCGACGTATAGCTTCCGGCTGGTGGAGGCGCGTTGCCGATATATCCGATCAGGGCCGCCCAGTGCTCTGTTGCAGTTGTTGCGCAGAAGTTGCACGCACCGATGTCGGCCCGGTTGAGGAAGTTATCCGGCCACTCCATCATAGATCCATTGGGATCGAAGGTTTCGAGGGGACCGGGTGTCCAAGCACCCGTTGCGGCGATGGTGACGGACTGGCCGGCCCTCACGTTAACACCGGTGTTCACCCATTCTACGGTTGCTGGAACAGTGACCGGGACCATGCGGTTAGGGGTCGGCACGGGTGAGGGAGTTGGAGGCGGCGGAACCGAGATGGGGGGCAGCCGAGGCAGCATCAACACGTCAGCAAGAAAATCAGCCCCCTGCTGCGTCACGTCCGTGTTACGTATTGGAGGTGTGGGCAGCTATCCTGGAGCTTTGCGATGCAGACCGCGAGATCAATCTCGTTGCTGGCGGTGAAGTTGCAGACCGGGTCGTGCGCTTTGAATGGAAACGCTCCGACCGAGAGGCAATAACTGGCTACCCGACCTGACAGGCCCTGCGGCAGGTCGGTTTTCCTGGCAAATAGGTTCGGAAGACGAGCCACCCCGAACCCGTCCCGAGATCCCCGCGCAATTCCGGAGGCTGCAGGATCAAACTGAGGATCGCCGTACAGCGCCACGGCCTCTACCCTGCTGACAAGGTCACCCGGCGCTTCTTTCAGAAATTCACCGACCACCCAGGCACCCAATGAATTGCCCACGAGCACCGCGCGTTGGTCAGGACACTTTTCCTTCTGGCTTTCGATACGCGCGCCAAGAGCTTCGGCGCCTGTTGCGACGCTGGGGAACTCCTGTAACGCTTCTTTAAACAGATCAATTATTCCAACTCTTGGATAGTTTAGGGAAGACTCGGTCACGCGTACGTGCGCCGCCTCGGCCCTGCGCTGAAATTTTTTCAAGGTGTCGGCGGCTTCCTCGCCCATATCTTCCGGGCCCTGGTCAACGCCATGCACACCGATGAAGTCAATGTGATCGCAACCCGTTGCCCTAGCGACGACGCCACTCGGGGGCGACAGCGTAAGGAGCAGGGCAGACAGCGCGAGGATACCGAGGCCTCGTTGGAATCGAGAGACAAGCACGTGCCGCCACCCCTTCTGGATGCGCAATCCTGTCGTTTCGACCGGTCAGCGTCCGCATGACTGATCGACGCCAAAAACAGCCGCAGGACGGCGGTCTGAAGCGCGCTGTCGCAGCTGAACTCCGGAATCCGAAACTCAGCCGACACACCTCCGCAGATCGCGAATCCCAGGCCAGCGGCTGCAACCGTGAGAAGTGCGAAATTTCACTCAGAGCGAGCCGCTCCTGGCTCATTGAGACATCCTCCGTCGCTATGAGCTGCGCTCCCGTCACTGAAGGCCGCAGCCATTCCACACGCATGATAATCCATGGACAGCAACCGAACCAGCTCGCGGTGGGAGGCCCATCGGCGGCATTTCGGGCCGCGAAAAATTCCCCATACGCAGGCTGTTCAAGAACCAGTTGCCGCTTTGTCCAGCAGCTCAACGTCGACGGTTGAGCGCAGGCGCATCTGCAGCTCTCGAGCACATACGATCCATGGGGGCATTCCTGAAAAGTGTCCACGAATCGGTGTGTTGATCTGGTCCTATTCGTAAACAGAGCGGGTGAGGGCTTGGACGACGCGGGAGGGGCTGGGGCGGCCGAGGTGGGCGGCCATCCATGCGCTGGTGGCGACGAGGCGGTCGAGGTCGACGCCGGTCGGGATGCCCAAGCCGTGCAACAGCCACACGAGGTCCTCGGTGGCCAGGTTGCCGGTGGCCGAGCGCGCGAACGGGCAGCCGCCGATCCCACCGGCTGACGCGTCGATCACCGTCACACCGCGGCGCAGCGCCGCCAGGGTGTTGGCCAACGCCTGCCCATAGGTGTCATGGAAATGCGCGGCCAGGCGGCCGGGACCCACCCCACGCGCGGCGAACGCCTCCACCAGCGCGGCCACATGCCCGGCGGTGCCGACCCCGACCGTGTCGCCCAAACTCAACTCGGCGCAGCCCAGCTCCAGCAGGCGCACCCCGACGTCGACGACCCGCCCGATGGGCACCGCCCCCTCCCACGGGTCCCCGAAGCACATCGACAGATACGCCCGCACCCCCAGACCCTCGGCCAGCGCCCGCGCCACCACCGGCGCGAGCATCGCCAGCGACTCGGCCACCGACCGGCCCAGGTTGCGCCGCGCGAACGACTCGGTCGCGCTGGCGAACACCGCGATCTCGGCCGCCCCCGCCGCCAGCGCCCGCTCCAGCCCCCGCAGGTTGGCCACCAGCACCGGAAAACGCACCCCAGCCACCCGATGATCCCGGCTCACGGCCGCGAGCAGCTCGTCGGCGTCGGCCAGCTGCGGCACCCGCTCGGGACGCACGAAGCTCGTCGTCTCGACCACCCGCAGGCCGGCGTCCACCAGACGGGCGACGAACTCGGCCTTCACCGCCGTCGGCACGACCGACGGCTCGTTCTGCAGCCCGTCGCGGGGCCCGACCTCATAGATCGTGACCCGCTCGGGCAGCCCGTCGAGCCGGAACGCCGTCACGGCGGCGTGACCCGCGCCAGCGGCTCGTCCATGCGCACCTGCTGGCCCACGGCCACGTGCAGCGCGGCGACGGTCCCGGCCACAGGCGCCACGATCGGATGCGCCATCTTCATCGCCTCGATGACCAGCAGCGGCTGCCCCGCGGCCACCCGGTCGCCGACCGCGACCTGGACAACGGCGACCGTGCCGGGCATCGGCGCGCGCAGCGGACCCGCGCCGGCAGGCTCGGCGAACCCGGCGGGCCGCCGGGCGGCGGCAAGCCCAAGCTCGCACTCCTCACGCAACGCCCACGCGCCGCCGTCACGACCCACCCACGCCACCTCGCCCCGCACAGCGCAGGCATAGCGGCGCGCCTGACCGTCGAAGGTCACCTCAAGGTCCCCCAGATGCCACCGGGCAGAGGCCCGCACCGGCTCCTCCGCGCCCACCGCCACCTCAGCCGCGGCGGCCCGGCCGCGCACCCGGACGTCGGCCACCGCCGCGCCCGCCCGCACCCGCCACGGCGTCCACGCATGCTCGCCGACCCGCCAACCGCCCGGCAGGTCGAACGGGTCCACCGGGCCGTCACCCGCAGGCTCCAGCTCCAGCAGGCGCGCCATCGCCGCGGCGGCGAGCACGTCGCTGGGCACCGCATCGTCGACGAGCGCGTCGAGGCGCCGGGCGATCAGGCCCGTGTCGAGCCGGCCCGCCCGGACGTCCGGATCGGCGAGCAGGCGGCGCAGGAACGCGACGTTCGTGCTGAGCCCGAGCACCACGAGCCCGGCGAGCGCGGCGTCCAGGCGCCGCAGCGCGGTCTGCCGGTCGGGGCCGTGGGCGATCACCTTCGCGAGCATCGGGTCGTACGCCGACCCCACGACCGAGCCGGCCCGGATCCCCGCGTCCACCCGCACGCCCTCCCCTGCCGGCAGGCGCAGGTCCAGCACCGTCCCGCCCGTGGGCAGGAACCCGCGGGCGGGGTCCTCGGCATAGACGCGCGCCTCAACCGCGTGGCCGCTCGGCGCCGGATCGAGGTCCAACCGCTCCCCCACCGCCACCCGCAGCTGCCACTCGACCAGGTCGACGCCGTACACCAGCTCTGTCGCCGGGTGCTCGACCTGCAGCCGGGTGTTCATCTCGAGGAAAAAGAAGTCCTCGCCCTCGACGATGAACTCCACAGTGCCTGCCCCGGTGTAGCCGCACGCGCGCGCGACCTCGACCGCGCACGCGCTCATGCGCTGGCGCGTCGCCGGGTCCAACGCCGGTGAGGGGCACTCCTCGACCACTTTCTGGTACCGGCGCTGCAGGCTGCACTCGCGCTCACCGAGATGGACCACAGTCCCGTGCCGGTCGGCGAGCACCTGGATCTCGATGTGGCGGGGCCGCTCGAGAAGCCGCTCCAGCAGCAGCGCGCCGTCGCCGAACGCGCCGATGGCCTCGCGCCGCGCGGCGGCCAGCGCCTCGGGCAGCGCTTCGGCCCCGCGCACCACCCGCATGCCCCGCCCGCCCCCGCCAGCGGCGGCCTTGACGAGCAGCGGGTAGCCGACCCCCTCCGCGGCCGCCAACAGCTCGTCGTCATCAAGGCCCGGCCGGTGCACGCCCGGCACGACCGGGACGCCAGCGGCCTCGACGGTGCGCTTCGCGCGGATCTTGTCGCCCATCGCCTCGATCGCCTCGGGCGTGGGGCCGACGAACACGACCCCGGCGCTCGCGCAGGCGCGGGCGAACGCCGCGTTCTCTGACAGGAACCCATAGCCGGGATGGACCGCCGAGGCGCCGGTGAGGGCGCAGGCGTGCAGGACGCGGCCAGCGTCGAGGTAGGACTCGGCGGCGGGCGCCGGGCCCAGGCGCACCGCGGTGTCGGCCAGCTCGACGTGCGGGGCGTGGACGTCCGCGTCGCTGTAGACCGCGACGGCGCGGATCCCCAGCCGCCGCAGCGTCCGGATGACGCGCACCGCGATCTCCCCGCGGCCCGCGACCAGGACCGTGTCGAACATCAGGGCGGCGCCCATGCGGGCGCTCGTTTCTCGAGGAACGCCCGCATCCCCTCCTGCCCCTCGGGGCTCACACGCAGCTCGGCGATGACGCCAGGGGTGCCGGCGGTGGCCTCGTCCAGGGGGCGCAGCGCCAGGTCGACGAGCCGTTTGGCGGCAACGACCGCGTGGGGGCCGGCGCGCAGGCAGTGGCCGACAGTGACCTCGACGGCGGCGTCCAACTCCTCACGCGCGACCACACGGTGGACCAGGCCAGCGGCCAGCGCCCGCTCGGCGTCGAACCGCTCGCCGGTGACGAAGGCCGCTCGGGCGAACGACCGGCCGACCTTGCGCACGACATAGGGTGAGATCACCGCGGGCGCCAGGCCCAGCGCGACCTCGGTGAACCCGAAACCGGCCCCAACCGCGGCGACGGCGACATCACAGACCGCGACCAGCCCGACCCCGCCACCCAACGCGTGTCCATTGACCCGCCCGATGAGCGGCTTCGGCAGGTCCCAGAGCGTACGGAGCAGCGTGTCGATGCGGCTGGCGTCGGCGAGGTTCTCCTCGAACGTGCGGTCCACCATCGAGCGCATCCAGTCCAGATCCGCCCCAGCGCTGAACACGCTGCCCGCGCCGGTCAGCACCACGACACGGATCGTCTCGTTCTGACCGAGCCAGGCGGTAGCCTGCCCTAACTCGGTGATCAGCCGGTCGTTGAACGCGTTGCGGACCTCCGGCCGGTTCATCGTGACGGTCGCCACGCCCCGGTCGTCGATCGTGACCTGCACAGATGCACGCTCGCCCATCGGCACCCGATGGTACCGCCAGCGCAGAACGGGAGATTCGGGGTACAGACCCCCGGACCGACAGGAAAACGGACGATGGATCACCGCTCACGAGCGCACTGCTCGCGTGTCGAGAGTCTGCTCCGGCGACTGGCCGATGGAGACCAGGCCGCGTTCGTCGAGCTGTACGAGCAGGTCGCCGGCCAGGTCTACGGCCTGGTCAACCGCATCCTGCGCTGCCCGTCTCAGGCTGAGGAGGTCGCGCAGGAGGTCCTCCTCGAGGTGTGGCGGACAGCCCCGCGCTACGACCCCGCTCGGGGATCGGGGCGAACCTGGATCATGACGATGGCCCATCGGCGGGCGGTGGACCGGGTGCGCCGCGAGCAGGCGGCCCGCGAGCGCGACGGCCGCAACGGCGCCCTGCGCGACAACGACCCGTTCGACACGGTCGCCGAGGAGGTCGAGCTGCGCCTGGAGCACCAAGAGGTCCGCGACGCGCTCGCCCAGCTGACCTCGCTCCAGCGCCAGGCCGTCGTGCTCGCCTACTACGGCGGCTACACCTACCCTGAGGTCGCCGAACTCCTCGACGCCCCGCTCGGCACCGTCAAGTCCCGCATGCGCGACGGCCTCCTCCGCCTCCGCAACGCCCTCTGCACGCACCTGCTGCCCATCGGACCCTGAGGCCTGGTGATGAGCACATCGTGACAGATGTGGCTGGAACTGCTCATTCGCCCGGAAGTGCACAACGCCGCGGCGCGGCGATTACAGTGGGAGCGGTGCCGAAGATCCTCATTGCCGGAGGGGGCCTGGTCGGGCTGTATGTCGCGTTGCGGCTGGAGCGCCGGCTGCGGCCGGGCGAGGCGCAGGTGACGCTGGTCAATCCCGAGAACTTCATGCTGTACCAGTCCCTGCTGCCTGAGGTCGCCTCGGGCATGATCGAGCCGCGCCACGTGGTCGTGCCACTGCGCCGCGTCCTGCGCCGCACGCGCGTTCTGACGGGCAGGATCACGGCGCTGGACCACCAGAATCGAACCGCGACGGTCAGCCCGGTCGAGGGCGAGGAGTACCCCGTGGCGTACGACCACGTGGTGATCGCCCTCGGCGGGATGGCCCGGGTCCCGCCGATCCCCGGCCTCGCCGAGGTCGGCATCGGGTTCCAGACCCTGGCCGAGGCGCTCCACCTGCGCAACCACGTGCTCGCACGCATGGAGGTCGCCGAGACGACCTCGGACCCCGTCGCCCGCCGGCGCGCGCTGACGTTCGTCTTCGTCGGCGGCGGCTACTCCGGCGTCGAGGCGATCGCTGAGCTGCAGGACCTCGCGGCCGACGCGGCCCGGCTGTTCCCCCATGTCAACGCCGAGGGTATGCGCTGGGTGCTGGTCGAGATGAGCGACCGGCTGATGGCGTCGGTCGACCCACGCCTCGCCGACCACGCCCTCGCCCACCTGCGCGAGCGCGGCATCGACGTGCGCCTGCAGACCAAGCTGGACTCCGCGGAGGGCGGGCACGTCCTGCTGTCCGACGGGACCGAGTTGGACACCGACACGCTGGTCTGGGTCGCCGGGATCCGGCCCGTCCGGCTGCTCGGCCAGCTAGGGCTGCCGATCGACGACGCCGGCCGCGTACGCGTGGACTCCTGCCTGCGGGTGCACGACCAGGCCGGCGCATGGTCGGCGGGCGACTGCGCGGCCGTACCGGACAACGTGCGCGGCGGCCTCTGCCCGCCCAGCGGGCAGTACGCCATCAGGCAGGCGCGGCGGCTGGGCGACAACCTGACCGCCGTCCTGCGCGGCGAGCAGCCGAGGCCGTTCCGTTACCGCAGGCTCGGAGAGGTCGTCTCCCTCGGCCGCCACCAAGGCGTCGCGCAGATCCTGGGGGTGCGGCTGCGCGGCTTCCCCGCCTGGACGGCCCGCCGCTTCTACCACATCGCCCGCATCCCCAGCCTCAACCGCAAGCTCCGCGTGTGGCTGGACTGGACCGTCGCCCTGGGCTTCGAGCGCGACGTCGTCAGCCTGGGCTCCCAGCAGCAGCCCTACGCCCCCTTCCGCACCGCCGCCGAACAATAGGGCCCCGAGGGGCCGTCGCCCGTCGGGCCGACATGCAGCTTTCCGTCGGATCTGACGGAAAACCGCGGGTCAGCTCGGCGAGGCTGCGGTTCGACCACAGTTTTCCGTCAGATACGGCGGAAAGCTGCACTTGGGTCACATGCGGAAGACGCCGTAGCGGGGCTCGGGGATGGGGGCGTTCGCGCAGGCCGACAGCGCCAGGCCGAGCGCCATGCGGGTGTCGAGGGGGTCGATCACGCCGTCGTCCCACAGCCTGGCGGTCGAGTAGTACGGGTGGCCCTGGCGCTCGTACTGGGCGCGCACGCGGTCTTTGAACGCGTCCTCAGGCTCCGTATCCTCGGGCCGGCGGATGGAGGCGAGCACCGTGGCGGCCTGCTCCCCGCCCATCACCGAGATCCGCGCGTTGGGCCACATCCACAGGAACCGGGGCGAGAACGCGCGCCCGCACATCGCGTAGTTGCCCGCGCCGAACGACCCCCCGATGATCACCGTCAGCTTCGGCACGACCGCGCACGACACCGCCGTCACCATCTTCGCGCCGTCCTTGGCGATCCCGCCCGCCTCGTAGTCACGGCCGACCATGAACCCGGTGATGTTCTGCAAAAACACCAGAGGGATCCGCCGCCGGTCGCACAGCTGCACGAAATGCGCCCCCTTCAGCGCCGACTGGCTGAACAGGATCCCGTTGTTGGCCACGATCCCGACCGGGTGGCCGTGGACGCGCGCGAACCCCGTGACCAGCGTCGGCCCGTAGCGCGCCTTGAACTCATGGAACCGGCTGGCGTCGGTGATCCGGGCGATGACCTCGCGCACGTCGTAGGGCGTGCGGCTGTCAGGCGGGACGGCCCCGTACAGCTGCGCCGGATCGACCTTCGGCTCCGCGGGCTCGGCGAGATCCCACGGGCGAGGCGGCTTGGGCGGCAGCGTCGCCACGATCGAGCGGACGATCGCTAGCGCCTGCGCGTCGTCGGCCGCCAGATGATCGACCACGCCGGACGTACGGGCGTGCAGATCGCCGCCGCCCAGCTCCTCCGCGGTCACGACCTCGCCGGTCGCGGCCCGCACCAGCGGCGGGCCGCCCAAGAAGATCGTGCCCTGGCCGGCCACGATCACGGTCTCATCGCTCATCGCCGGCACGTACGCGCCACCCGCCGTGCACGACCCCAGCACCGCGGCGATCTGCGGGATCCCCTGCGCCGACAGCGTCGCCTGGTGAAAGAAGATCCGCCCGAAGTGATCCCGATCGGGGAACACCTCGTCCTGCTGGGGCAGGAACGCCCCGCCCGAGTCCACCAGGTAGATGCACGGCAGCCGGTTGGCCAGCGCGATCTCCTGCGCCCGCAGGTGCTTCTTGACGGTCATCGGGTAGTACGTGCCGCCCTTGACCGTAGCGTCGTTCGCCACGACCACCACCTCACGGCCCTCGACGCGCCCGACCCCCGTCACGATCCCCGCCGAGGGCGCCTGCCCGCCGTACATGCCGTGCGCAGCCAGCGGCGACAGCTCCAGGAAGGGCGAGCCCCGATCCACCAGCGCGTCCACCCGGTCACGTGGCAGCAGCTTGCCCCGCGCCACATGCCGCTCGCGTGCCCGCTCCCCCCCACCCCGGGCAACCTCGCCCAGCCGCGCCCGCAGGTCCGCCACCAGTTCCCGATGCGCCTCCTCGTTCCGCCGGAACCCCTGCGATTCCGGATCCACCCCAGAGCCCAGCACCTCACTCATCGAGACACAAGCGTAACGGGGCCGCGCCCGGCGGCCAGCCCAGCGCCTTCGCTGGACTGGCCGGGGCGGCAGCGCGCCCTGTCTAGCCGGAGGGCTGCTCGGTGGGCTCCTCGGTGGGCTCCTCCGAAGGCTCCTCGCTGACCGTCTCTGAGGGCTCCTCCGACACCGCCTCCGAAGGCTCCTCGCTGACCTCCTCCTCAGCGGCGGGGGCCAGTGGGAGCACGGGGGCGGGGAATTCGGCCTCTGGATCCTCCTCAATCCAGCTGACGACCTCGCCGTTGTCGTAGGTCTGCAGCGCGGGGAACACGAGCTGCTCGACGCCCTCAGGGAAAGGCCCGCCCCTGACGGTGAACACGTCGAACTCGCCCGGACCGATGATGCCGCCGGACCAGGTGATCGTGTCGACGACCTCGGTGACCTCGGTGGCCTCGTCGCCCGGCAACACGATGGGCTCGTCGAGGGTGCGCATGGCCACCTCGATGGTCCAGCCAGGTTTGGTCTGGACCGACACGGACGCGAGCGGGTGGTCCTCGGGGAACTGCACCTCCAGCATGATGGTCGAGGCGTCGTCCCGCTCGTTGGGGACGCGGAACGAGAACGTCCCGCGTTCTCCCGCCACGCCCTCACCCTCGATCCGTACATGCGCCAGAGCCGGCAC
>JBOGEA010000181.1:0-11674 GCA_050743205.1 Egibacteraceae bacterium
GGCTTCACGACGACCGGCGGTCCACGCGATCGGACCGCCGGTCGTCGTGAAGCCCGTGTCGCTGTCCGGCAGCCGCGGGGTGATCCGCGCCGACGATGTGGCGGGGGCCGTCGACGCCGCGGGGTGGGTGCGCAAGATCCTGGTCGAGGCCGGCGAGGATCCGGGCTCAGCCAGGATGCTCGTCGAGCGGTTCGTGCCGGGCGCCGAGATCGCGGTTGAGGCCCTGCTCCGCGGCGGGCGGATGGAAATCCTCGCGACGTTCGACAAGCCCGACCCCATGGACGGACCCTACTTCGAGGAGACGCTCTACGTCACCCCGTCCCGCCTGCCCGCCGAGCTGCTTCGCGAGGCGCACGCCGCGACTGCCGCCGCGGCTGCCGCCCTGGGGCTGGTCGAGGGTCCGGTGCATGCGGAGCTGCGCGTCAGGGCCCACCGAGCGGGGGAGGCGGGCGCGGCGGCGCCCGACGGAGGGCGGGGATCAGTATGTCTGCTGGAGCTGGCCGCCCGGTCGATCGGCGGTCTGTGCGCGCGGACGCTGCGGTTCGGGACGGGCATGAGCCTGGAGCAGATCATCCTGCGCCACGCCCTCGGGCTGCCGCTGGACGACCTCAGACGGGAGGAGGCGGCGGCGGGCGTCATGATGCTGCCCATCCCGCGCGAGGGAGTGCTGCGCGCCGTGCACGGCCAGCCAGAGGCCCGCGCCGTGCCGGGGATCGCGGGGCTGGAGCTGACCATCCGTCCGGGGCGTCCCGTCCGCCCGCTGCCAGAGGGCGACCGCTACCTCGGCTTCCTGTTCGCCGCCGGCCAGAAACCGGACCAGGTCGAGCAGGCGCTTCGCACGGCCCACGCGTGCCTTGACGTGGTGATCGAGCCGTGCGCGTCCTACTGATCTCCACCTACGAGCTGGGGCATCAGCCGATTCACGTGGCGTCGCCCGCGGCGGCGCTGCGCGCGGCCGGTCACGAGGTGCGGGCGCTGGACCTGTCCGTCCAGCCGTGGGATGACGAGGCCGTCGAGTGGGCGCAGGCGGTCGGGCTCTCCGTGCCGATGCACACCGCGATGCGGCTCGGGATGCGCGCGGCGCGGGCGGTGCGCCGGCGCAGGCCGGCGCTGCCGGTGTGCTTCTACGGCCTGTACGCGCCGGTCAGCCGTGACCTGACCCTGGGCCGGCTGGCCGACCAGGTGCTGGCGGGGGAGTACGAGCCGGGCCTCGTGGCGTGGGTGGACGAGCTGGAGGCCGGTGTCCGGACGCAGCGCGCCCTCGTCCACCTCGGCCGCGGCCGGGCGCGGTTCCACACGCCGGCCCGTGACCTGCTGCCGCCGCTCGATCGGTACGCGCGCCTGGTGGTGGGTGACGAGGAGCGGCTCGTCGGCGCCGTCGAGGCGACCCATGGGTGCCGCTACCTGTGCCGCCACTGCCCCGTCCCGACCGTGTACGGCGGCGCGTTCCGGGTGGTGGGGCAGGAGCCGGTCCTCGCCGACGTCGCTCAGCTCGTCGAGGCCGGCGCACAGCACATCACGTTCGCCGACCCCGACTTCCTCAACGGCCCGGCGCACGCGCTGCGCGTGGTGCGGGCGATGCATCGCCGGTTTCCCGATCTGACGTTCGACTGCACGGTGAAGGTTGAGCACATCCTGCGCCACGCGGCGCTGTGGCCTGAGCTGGCCGGCTCGGGCTGCCTGTTCGCCGTCACGGCAGTCGAGTGCCTGAGCGATGGCATCCTCGCGCTGCTCGACAAGGGCCACACCGCCGCCGACGCCGCTCGCGCGGTCGACGTCCTGCGCGCCCACGGCATCGAGCCGCGCCCCTCGCTGATGCCGTTCACCCCGTGGAGCTCGGTCTCCGACGTCGCCGACATCCTCGACTTCGTCGTGGCCCACGACCTCATCGGCAACGTCGATCCCGTCCAGTACACGATCCGGCTGCTGCTGCCCGAAGGATCGCTGCTGCTCGATCGGGCCGAGTTGGCGCTCTACCTGGGCCGCTACGACGCCGAGCAGCTCTCCTATCAGTGGCGGGCGGCCGACCCGCGCGTCGATGGGCTGCAGGCCCACCTGGTCGAACTCGCCGCCGAGGGGATCGGCGACCCACCCGGCGCGGTGTTCCTGCGCATGAACGCCGCCGTGCGCGAGGCGGCCGGGCTGGGTCCGGTGCCCGCGGAGCTCACGAATTCCAGCCGCCCGCCTCCCCGCCTGACCGAGCCGTGGTTCTGCTGAGCGGAGCCCACCGAGGGCCAGTTCGGTCCTACTGAGCGTTGAGCAGCGGGAGGGGGACGCGGCGGGGGCGCAGCGCGATGATCTTGTCGGCGATGGCCTGGAAGGCTTGGCTGGCTGGCGAGCCGGGGTCGGCGACGATCACCGGACGGCCCTCGTCGCCGCCCTCGCGCAGCGCCGGGACCAGGGGGATCTGACCGAGCAGCGGGACGCGGAGCTGCTCGGCCAGCAGCGTGCCGCCGCCGCTGCCGAACAGCTCGTAGCGGACGCCGTCGTCGCCGGTGAACCAGCTCATGTTTTCGATCACGCCCCTCACGGTGAGGTTGACCTTGAGGGCCATGTAGGCGGCGCGCTGGGCGACCTTCTGCGCGGCGGCCTGAGGTGTCGTGACGACGATGACCTCGCAGTTCGGCAGGAACTGGGCCATCGTGAGGGCGACGTCGCCGGTGCCTGGCGGCATATCGATGAGCAGAAACTCCACGTCGCCCCAGTGGACGTCGGTGATGAACTGCTCCAGCGCCTTGTGGAGCATCGGCCCGCGCCAGACGATCGGCGTCTGCTCGTCGGCGGTGAAGAACGCCATCGAGATCACCGCCACGCCGTGCGCTCGGGGCGGGATCACCAGGTTGTCCACAATCGCCGGTCGCCGGTCGATGCCGATCATCCGGGGGATCGAGAAGCCGTAGACGTCGGCGTCGAGCAGCGCCACGCGCTTGTCGCGGCCCGCCAGGGCGATCGCGAGGTTCACCGACACCGACGACTTGCCCACCCCACCTTTGCCCGACGAGATGGCGAGCACCCTCGCGCCGGCGAACGCTTGCGCGGGCGTGCGTGGCCGGCCTCCCTGCAGCCGCTCGCGCAGCGCCCGCCGCTCGTCGTCGGCGAAGTGTGAGAAGTCCACGTGGACGTCCGCCACGCCCAAGCCCTCCACGGCCCGCGTCACCGCGGCCCGCAGCTGCTCGCGGTGGGGACTGTCGGGCACGAGCAGCGCGATGCCCACCTGAACCTGCCGCCGCCCGATCACGATCCCGCGCACCATGTCCAGCTCGGTGATCGGCAGGTCGAGATCCGGGTCCCGCACGGCCGCCAGCGCGTCGCGCACATCCTCCTTCGCCACCCTCGGCCGGTGCGTGAACATGCTCCCAACCATACCGACCCCTCCCGTCCCCTCCGTCCCCTCCCGACCCGGGCGCGCCGGGCGCTTCCGCCCTACAGGCGCGATGCCCGCCATAGCCGCAGCCTCTGGAATCGCGCGTGGTACGGTCGCCGTACCACCTACGCGGGTTTCCACGGTCGGGCACGCACAATGACGGCGTGACGCTCGGATCTGACGCCCGTGAGCAAGGACCAGACTGTGGCACCCCGTGATCCCGGGGGGAGTTCCCCCGCGCTTGAGTACACCGCCAGCTCGATCAACGTCCTTGAGGGGCTGGAGGCCGTGCGGAAGCGGCCGGGGATGTATGTCGGGTCGACCGACACGCGGGGCCTGCACCACCTGGTCTGGGAGGTCGTCGACAACGCGGTCGACGAGCATCTCGCAGGTTTTGCGACGTGTATCCAAGTGACCGTCCTGGCCGACGGAGGTGTTGAGGTCGCCGACGACGGGCGTGGGATCCCGGTCGAGCTGCATCCCAAGGAGCGCAAGCCGGCCGTCGAGGTCGTCCTCACCAAGCTCCACGCTGGTGGAAAGTTCGACCAGCAGGCATATGCCGTGTCGGGCGGCCTGCACGGGGTCGGCGTCTCGGTGGTCAACGCGCTGTCACGTGTGACCGAGGTGGAGGTTGCCCGCGACGGCAAGCGCCACACGATGGCGTTCGCGCGGGGCAAGCGGACCCGCAGGCTTGAGGTGATCGGCGCGGCGCGGGGGACGGGCACCACGGTCCGGTTCTGGCCTGACCCTCAGGTGTTCGACAGCCTCGATCTGAGCGCCGACCTCATCGCCACCCGGCTGCGCGAGACCGCGCTGCTGAACCCGGGTCTGCGGATCGAGTTCACCGATCGACGCACGGGCCTCCAGCAGCAGTTCAGCTTCCGTGGAGGCCTGGTGGACTTCGTGGCTGAGCTGCTCGGCGGCGACGAGCCGCTGCTCGCCAAACCGGTGGTGATCAGCCGGACTGAGCTGTTCGAGAGCCGCCAGTTGGCCTGCGACGTCGCTGTGAACTGGTCAGCGGGCGGGTTCGACGAGCGGGTCCGCTCCTATGCGAATGTGATCCGGACGCCGGACGGCGGTGCCCACGAGGAGGGGTTCCGCAAGGCGATCACCGGCACGGTGAACCGGTGGGGGCAGGCGAATCGGGCGTTCGCGAAGAGCGACCCGCAGTCGCTGACCGGCGACGATCTCCGCGAGGGCATGGTCGCGGTGATCAGCGTGAAGATGCCCGACCCGCAGTTCGAGGGTCAGACGAAGGGCAAGCTCGGCAGCGCGATCATGCGCCGGTTCGTCGAGCGGGTCGTCAACGAGGCGCTGGGGGAGTGGCTCACCGCGAACCCGACCCTGGGACGCAAGGTCGCGCGCAAGGCGATCGTCGTGGCCAAGGCTCGTGAGGCCGCGCGTCACGCCCGCGACCTCACCCGCCGCAAGGGTCTGCTCGACACCCAGTCCGCTGGCCTGCCCGGCAAGCTGGCTGACTGCTCATCGCGCAATCCCGAAGAGTCGGAGCTGTTCGTCGTCGAGGGCGACTCCGCTGGCGGGTCGTCGAAAATGGCGCGTGACCGGCACACTCAGGCGATCCTCCCGCTGCGCGGCAAGGTGCTGAACGTCGAGAAGGCACAGCTGCGCCGGGTGCTCGCGAACACCGAGATCCAGAATCTGATCAAGGCGATCGGCACCGGCATCGGCGACGACTTCGACTACAGCCGGCTGCGGTACCACAAGGTCATTCTCACCGCTGACGCCGACGTCGACGGTGGGCACATCACGACCCTGCTGCTCACGTTCTTCTATCGCCTGATGCGCCAACTCGTCGACAAGGGCCACGTCTACCTCGCGCAGCCTCCCCTTTATCAACTGCGCAAGGGCACGAAGCGGGTCTACGCGATGAGCGACGCCGAGCGTGACCGCCTGCTGAGGCGCCAGTTCAAGGGCGCGGAGATCAGCCGCTTCAAAGGCCTCGGCGAGATGGATCCCGCCCAGCTCTGGGACACGACGATGGACCCCGCCCGCCGCACCCTGCTGCGCGTCGCCGTCGAGCACGCCGCCGCTGCCGACAACGTCTTCTCCCTTCTCATGGGCGAATCCGCCGCCGACCGCCGCGACTGGATCGAGGCCAACGCCAAATACGCCGACAACGTCGACGTCTAAGAGCGTGTTTGAGAATCGCGGCCTTGACTTGCGGGCGAAGCGAAGCGGAGCGCGGTTCGGGCGGCTCGATGCCGCCTGAACCGCTCAGCTTTATGAAAACCGGTGACGTGAGTGACGGGAAGGGTCGCGTCGCGTCGGGTGAAGCGACCTAAAGGCTCTTCCGAAGCGGAACCCGACGCGACGCGACCCTATACGGCGCTGGGGCGGCGAGGTGGAATGACTCGTGGTAGTCCTTCGGGACGCGACCCAACCTCCGGGCGGCAATGCGCGCGTTCGCACTGCTCGCCAGGTCCACGAGTTGGGTGAGGATTCGCTCCGTTGCCAGCCGCGTCACGCGCTCGCTCCTCAGACGCGTTCCGCTGAGCGGTCCGAACTCCTCAAGGACGTCGAGCAGGGGTTCCATGAGCCGCAGCTTCTCGTCGATGACCTCAGGATCGAAGCGCAGGGCGGTCATCCGGCCCGCAGCCGTCGGTCGAGGAGGCGCAGCCACCGCGTGTCCATGCGCTTGGCCAGCGCGAGGGTCTGCGCCCGCGCGAATTCGCCGCGCCGACGCTCATAGAGCGGGACGCCGACGAGGCCGTTGGCGCGCGCGACCGGCCGCGCTCGATCCAGATCCATGAGGTCGAGTTCGACCGGGCCGCAGAGTTCGTACAGCTCGTTCCAGAGGGCAAGGACGTCCCCGCCCGAGCCCGGCTCGAAGGCGATCGCGACATCGAGGTCGTGCGGGTCGGGGATGTCCGGCTCCGTGGCGCTGCCGAACGCGCACATGATCCGGACGTGGCGCCGCTCGCAGAGCGCGTCGAGCCGCCCGTCGTCGGCGGCCTCGACGAGGCGGGCGAGCGCGTCATGAGCGGTGGCCATGGCCAGCACTCTACCGAGTGAAGGGGATTGAACCTCGCCTTTGCGCGATACGCGCGGTAGGTTGCGCTGCAGGTCGGTTGGGATGCAACGACAAGAGGGGAGCACCATGACAACGCAGCGCAGAGCGTCGGCGACGTGGGAAGGCGGCCTGGTGGATGGCAAGGGGTCAACCACTTTGGAGTCGTCCGGCCTCGGGTCGTTCGATGTGTCCTGGCCCGCCAGGACAGAGCGTCCCGCTGGGCTCACCAGCCCCGAAGAGCTGGTCGCGGCCGCCCACGCCGCCTGCTACTCGATGGCGCTCTCGCACGTGATCGGCGAGTCGGGCGGCACGCCGCAGCGCCTCGACACCTCTGCAACCGTGACGTTCGGGCCCGTCAAGGGAGGATTCGCGGTCACGCGGGTCGACCTGGTGGTCCGCGGGCAGGTCGAGGGGATGGACGATGACGCCTTCCTCGCCGCCGCCAACGCCGCCAAGGACGGCTGTCCCATCTCGAAGCTGCTCAAGGGCAACACCGAGATCACCCTTGACGCAGCCTTGGCCTGAGGAACGCGCTCCATGCCTACGCCTGTCACAATCCCGCGTCGCTTCCTCGCCCTGCTGGTCGCCAGCCTGCTGGCGCTGCTCGCTGCCTGCTCGTCCGGTCCTGCCGGGGACGGGGAGGCGGAGGCGGGCGCACCCACAATCGAGCAGTTCCTGAAGATCCGCGTCCCGACCGATCCCACGCTGGCCCCCGACGGGTCGCTCTATGTCCAGGATTGGCCCGACGGCATCTTTCAGCTCTACGTCCGCAAGGCGGGCGCTGATCCGTCGGCGCAGCTCACCCGCTTGACCGACTTCCCTGACGGGCTGGGCGGTTACTCGCTGTCGCCTGATGGCACCAGGATCGTCCTCTCTCACGCCCCGGGCGGCAATGAGCAGTACCAGCTCTCACTGCTGGATCCCGCCACGGGCGCGATCACGCCGCTGCTCGACAATCCGAACGCCGTGCATGGACTCAACCTCTGGCTGCATGACAGCTCTGGATTCATCTACACCGCCAATGACGTGAGCCCCGCAGACTTCTCCATCTACCGCTACGACTTCGCCACGGGGCGCAGCGAAAGGCTCCTCGCCAGGCCTGGCAGTTGGGGCGCCTCAGACATCACTGACGATGGGTCGCGCCTTCTCGTCGCCCAGAGCATCTCCATCTCTGAGGTTCACCCGTACGAGCTGTCGCTGCCCTCAGGCGAGCTGCGTTCGCTCGCAATGGATGACACGCCTCATGCCGACGTTCCGGCCGCCTACCTGCCTGGGGAGCGGGAGATATTGATGACCTCCGACCTCGAGGAGGGCATCACCCGCCTGTTCATCAAGGATCTCGCCACCCAGGCGACCCGCAAACCGCTGCCGGTGATCGATCCCTACGAGCTCGACGGCCTCGTCATGAACCGGGAGCGGACCCTCCTGGGCGTCGCGACCAACCGCGACGGCTTCTCGGCGCTGCAGCTCGTCAGCCTGCCCGCGTTCGAGCCGGTCCCCGCCCCCGAGATCGAGGAGGGTGTGCTCGGCGCCTTGAGGCTTCGAGACGACACCCTCATCTGGACCCTCAGCAATGCGCGGACGCCCAACCTCGCCTATGCGTGGAAGGTCGGCGACGCCGCCCCGCGTCAGATCACCGTAGCCGAGACCCAGGGCATTGACCTGTCCGCATTTCCGCTGCCGCAGCTGGTCAGATACTCCTCATTCGACGGGCTTGAGGTGCCGGCGCTGCTGTTTACGCCCCCCGGTTACCGAGAGGGCAGCGCCATCCCCTTCGTCGTGAACTACCACGGCGGGCCTGAGGGCCAGAGCCGGCCCGGCTTCGGCAGCCAGACCCAGTACCTGCTCTCCCGCGGTTACGGGGTCCTGTTCCCCAACGTCCGCGGCTCCACGGGGTACGGTCGCGCCTATCACGAGCTCGACAACTACAAGAAGCGCTTGGACTCCGTGAGGGACGGCCTTGAGGCCGCCCGCTGGCTCGTCGCGAACGGCTACGCCGAGCCTGGCAGGATCGCCGTCTACGGTGGCTCCTACGGTGGGTTCATGGCGGTCGCGACGGCCGTCGAGGACGGCGCCAGCCCTGACCCTGTGCTCGGCGCGGCGATCGACGTCGTCGGCATCGTGAACATGCGGACCTTCCTTGAGCAGACCCGTGACTACCGCCGCGAGCTGCGTGAGGTGGAGTACGGCCCGCTGAGCGATCCGGAGTTCCTCGACTCGATCTCACCGCTGAACCGCATCGACCAGATCCGCGTCCCCATGCTGATCGCCCACGGCCTCAACGATCCGCGCGTCCCGATCGGTGAGGCCATGCAACTGGCGGAGGGCCTGATGCGCCGTGGCCTCGATCCCGAGCAGGTCTACTTCCACGACGAAGGCCACGGGTTCGCCAAACTCGACAACCGCCTGCTGTTCGCTGAGCGCCTCGCCGCCTTCCTCGACAAGCACATCGGCGGGTGATCGGCGGCTGCGCCGCTCATCCGGGGCACAATGCCTTGCATGAGCCAGCAGTCACTGTTCGAAAGCCAACGGGTCGTCGACGTCGACATCGCAGCGAAGATGGAGCAGTCGTTCCTCGACTACTCCATGAGCGTGATCGTCGGCCGGGCGCTGCCCGACGTGCGCGACGGCCTGAAGCCCGTCCAGCGGCGCATCCTCTACGCGATGGAGGAGGCCGGCCTGCGTCCCGATCGAGCGCACCGCAAGTGCGCGGCGGTGATCGGCGACGTGATGAAGAAGTACCACCCGCACGGGGACGCGTCGATCTACGACGCGCTCGTGCGGATGGCGCAGGACTTCGTGATGCGCCATCCGCTGGTGGACGGGCACGGGAACTTCGGCTCCGTCGACGGCGATGCGGCGGCGGCGCACCGGTATACGGAGGCGCGGCTCGCCCAGATCGCGATGGCGCTGCTCGACGGGATCGACGAGGGCACGGTCGACTTCATCCCCAACTACGACGGCTTCGAGACCGAGCCCGTCGTGCTGCCGGCGCGCTACCCGAACCTGCTCGTCAACGGCGCGAGCGGGATCGCCGTGGGCATGGCGACGAATATCCCGCCGCACAACCTCGGCGAGGTCATCGATGCGTGCCTGGAGCTGATCCGCAACCCGGCGGCGACGGTCGCCGATCTCATGAAGCTGGTGCCCGCACCGGACTTCCCCACCGGCGCGCGCATCCTCGACACCGACGGGATCCGTGACGCCTACCTGACCGGACGGGGAGCGATCACGGTTGAGGCCATCGCGACGACCGAGATGCGCTCCGGCGGTCTGCCGCGCATCGTCGTGACGGAGATCCCCTACCAGGTCAACAAGGCGCTGCTGCTCGAGCGGATCGCCGGCCTGGTGAAGGATCGCAAGCTTGAGGAGATCCGTGACCTGCGCGACGAGTCGTCCCGCGACGGCATGCGTGTCGTGATCGAGTTGAAGCGCGGCGAGGACCCGGCTCGCGTGCTGGACAAGCTCTACCGGCTGACCGATCTGCGGACGAACTTCAACGTCAACCTCGTCGCGCTCGTGGGTGGCCAGCCGCGTACCCTAGGGCTGCGCGAGGTGCTCGTCGCCTACCTGGACCACCAGCGCGAGGTCGTCACCCGGCGGACGCGGTTTCAGCGCGACAAGGCCGCCGCCCGCGTTCACGTCCTGGAGGGGCTGCTCACCGCGCTCGACCATCTCGATGAGGTCATCGCGCTGATCCGCGAGGCGCCCAGCGCAGATACCGCCCGCACCGCGCTGATGGCCCGCTTCGCGCTCACAGAGATTCAGGCCACGGCGATCCTCGACATGCAGCTGCGGCGCCTGGCAGCCCTTGAGCGCCAGAAGCTCGAGGACGAGCACCGCGACCTGCTCGCCCTGATCGCCAGGCTCGACGCGATCCTCGCCGAACCGCAGATGCGCGATTCGCTGATCGCCGACGAGTTGCGGGAGATCAAGCGCCGCCATGGCACTGGCCGCCTCAGCCGGCTGGCGCGACCAGCGGACGCGTCGGGAGGGGCGGGCGCCGAGGCTCGCGCGCTGCTCGACGCCCAGCTTGTCACCGTGTATGTGACGGCCGGAGGCTGGCTCAAGTGCGTTCCCCAGCGGCTCACCTCGGCGCTGCACACCCAGCCACGTGATCCCGTCGTGGCGGTGGTGCGCGCCCGCACCGACGAGACGCTGCTGGCAGTCGACGAGCGGGGCGGCGGGTACCGGATCGTGCTGGCCGATGTCCCGGTGACCACGATGCGCCAGCGCGGTGTCGCGCTGACCGCCCTGCTGGGCGACGAGAGTGCCGTGACGCCGCTGGTTGGAGCGACCCGCCTGGCGGATCCTGTCGAGACGGTCCTGTTCGTTTCAGCGCGTGGACTCGTGAAGCGTACGGAGCGGGCCGAGTACGAGGGACGGGCCCGCGTCATGATCGCTGCTGGTGTGCGTGACGGCGACGCGCTGACCGGTGTGGTGGCGTGCCGTGACGGTGACCAGGTCGTGCTCGCTCACGACGGCGGGCAGGCGATCCGCTTCCCCGTCATCGACGTCCGGACGATGGGACGCAGCGCCGCGGGTGTCGCGGGGATCACGGTGCCCCCGGGCGGCCGGGTGGTGACCCTGAGCGTCGTCCCAGGAGGGGCGGACGGGGGGGCGGACGGAGGGGCGGACGATGGACTCGAGGTTCTGGCCCTCCGCCGTGACGGGCAGGGCCTGCGCTCGCCGCTCGCCGAATTCCCCGTCCAGGGCCGCGGCGGCAAAGGGGTGCGGTGCGCCACGTCGCCGCTCGCCTGGTGCGGGCTCGCGGCCGACCTCCACCTGCTCGATGGCGACGAGTACAGGCTGGTCCGCCCGGTCGAGGCGCCGGCGGGCAAGCGTGCCGGCAGGGCCGCTCCCATCACCGGGACCGTTCGGGGGCGGGTCGTGGCGGAGCAGGCCTTGCCGTCGTGATCAGCCGGTGGGAGGGGCAGGGCATCAGCCTTGCGGACGAAACTTCGTCGTCGCGAAATCCATCTCGTGCCTGATGGCGCGGGAGATGCCGCTCCCTAACCTGCTGGACAGCGCAAGCGGAGGGTGAACGATGCAGCACGTCATCGAGACGTCAGGGCTGACGAAACGATTCGGGGGGCGAGTCGCAGTCGATGATGTCAACCTTCAGGTACCGGGTGGCTGTGCGTATGGCTACGTGGGCCCGAACGGGGCGGGGAAGACGACGCTGATCAGGTTGCTGCTGGGGCTGACGCAGCCCTGTGCAGGAACGATACGGCTGCTGGGCCAGCCGTTTCCATCCCGTCGCGCAAGCGCGCTTGCGC
>JBOGEA010000182.1:0-11667 GCA_050743205.1 Egibacteraceae bacterium
GCGCTCCGCTTCGCTTCGCCCGCGACTCAAGGCCACGTAGTCAAACGATGGGGGTGCGGTCGCGTTTCAGCTCGGCGAAGGCCTCGTGGCGGGCGAGCCAGGACGTGGCGCGCAGGAGTTGGACGGCGTCCTCGTCAGAGGGAAGCGCTGAGATCACTGGGCCGAAGATCGCGGGGCCGTCGCCGCCGTCGAGCACAACCGTCGGCACGCCGAAGCTGCGGGTGTGATCGATGAGAGCCCAGTGCTCCGCGTCCAACGCCGCCTTGATCCCGTCGTCGCTCATGACGTGTTCACACAGCGTGACGTCGAGGCCGGCGTCGGCGAGCGCGCCTTTGATGGTGACAGTCTCCTCCACCGGCTCGCCCAGCTCGTGCACCCGCTGGCCGAGCTGCCGGTAGAACGCGCCGACCGCTGGCCGACCGTGGGATCGGCGGACGGCGATCATCGTGCGCAGCGCCTGCTCTGAGCGCTCGTGACGCCTAGTCCGGCCCTCGCTGTTGGCCTCGTTCGCCCTGGCAAGGCTGAACACCGCCCAGTCCGCTTCGACCTCCCCCAGCTCGACCAGCCGCCAGATCCACCTGGCGGTCCGGTAGCACCACGGGCAGATGGGATCGAAGTGGAAGCGGATGCGTTCGGTCATCGCGTTCGTCCGATCTTGAGATGTCGGGGGCGGCTCGGGCGTCAGCCCCTTGCGAGGCGCAGAGGATTCCCCTTATGTACCATCTGCTTGTGACCAAAGCAGAACTCGATGCCAACGCCGTCGCGATCGATCGCGCCGAGCTGACCCCAGACGTGGCCGCCTGGCTGCGTGACGTGAAGGCGCAGGTCGGTGCCCGCCTTGAACGGATCGAGCCGGGTTGGCGCAAGTCAGACCAGGCCGATGCCGTCAAGGCCTGCGCCTTCGGGCTGCTGCTCGGCCACCTCGCCGAGCGCTACCCGCATATGACCCCGGACCTTCACCGCGTCGCCGAGCGCCACCCCAGCTTCACGACCCTTCCCCCCGGCAAACGCCTGGCCACACTCCGCAATCTCGCCGCCGAGCCCGAGCGCGCCGTGCTGTGGATCGGGCCGCTGCTGGGCATCGAGGACCCAGGACAGATCCGAAAGCTGCTGGACTAGGCGGTTGCGCGTACTTTCCAGCCGTTCTCGTGGTGCAGGCTCAGGCGAGCACGCGCAGCGGGTTGACAGCGCCGTGCAGACTCAGGCCCAGTTGGTTGCGTGTGACGCTGCGGTAGCGGCAGCACGAGCCCGTGGTTGACGACCCAGGCGATCGACCGCTCGGCCAGCGAACGACGTCGGTAAACTGAGTGAACGGATCAGTCTTGGCTTGGGCGCGGGCGGCGACCAGCAAACGCGTCGCGCTCACCGACGTGCGGGCTGCGCCCGGACTTCGCGGTCGTACACCGGGAGCATAGCTGGTAGCCGTGGCAGGGGGCACGAAGCTGACATTGCCCTTCGCGCTGATCTTGACGGGTGTGGTTGTTCGGGCAGGTGACCATGCCGGCCTCGTGATCCACGGCGTAGTCGTCGCGGCCGAACCCGTCGAGCACCGGCGGGCGCAGCGGCTTGATCACTGTGGTGTGGCCGGCGTCGGCCGAATCGGCGCGGTCCGCCGCCCCCGTACGCCGAATGCGCCAGCGTCTCGGCCAGGTCGGGCTCCTTGGCCATCAACTCGGCAGCGACCTGTCCGTCGCTGGTGTTCGCATCGGCCAGTGCATTGGAGGTTATCAACCCGGCTTCGGGCTCGACCGCGAAGTGGCTTTGCACCCGTCCCGTTAGGAGCTGCCAGACTTGTGCGCTTGCCGCGACTCCGGATGAACCGTGGACACGATCCGGTCACGGGCCACGGCACGGGCGATCCGCCAGGTCCCGGCTTTCGCCTGGCTCGACCTCTTGGTCGGCGACCAGCGCCAACAGCGCGACCACCCGCTCTGGCCCTCCTCCAGGCCGACCACCGGGAGCGCGTTGATGATCGCCGACGTGTCGGTGACCAGCCCGGTGACCAACGCGTCGCGGCGACCTTGTCGTCCCACGCACAGTCCCGCTTGCCGCCCCGGTCGTAGTCGTGAGCGGACACCACGACCTGCCGCGCGGCGCGCACGAGCTTGCGGACTTTGCGGATCGCGGCGACCAGCGGCGTGACGGTGTCCTGGGTCGTGAACGCGTCGTCGAGCACGAAGGAATCCACGCACGCGTGAACGGCCGCCAGGACCCCGGTCTGGGCGGCCACCTGTTTGACCGACTCGTCCATGCGGTGCGGCCGGTCCGAGGCGTTCAACCGGGTTGGCCCAAGGTGTAGACCGAGGGGCCGAACGTCTTTTCGCCCAACGTCATCCGGCCGCGGTCTTCCAGCGGAGGTCGGTCTCCAACGCAGTCGTGGCCTGGCGGTCCGACAGTCCCTCCAGCTTTTTGAGCACCATCGCGACCGCGATCACGTCGACAAGGATCGACGGGTGCCCTGCTCGGAGGCGAACAGCTCGTCAGGGGAAATCTGTTTACGATGCTGCGCCAGCAGGTTGTACATCGACTCGGCGGGGACCAGGTGCCCCGCACAACCTCGCCGTGTCCAACGACTCGTGATCCGGAACGCTCATGCCTTAGTATATCGGAGCTAGCGAAAACCTTGGAACCGCCCAACCTCCAATTTTCCGCATTCTCTTGGAGCCTGCTGAATAAGTCGATTTTTCGGGGCCAGCCGGGCGGTAAGCGGCAGGTCAGACGTCTGTTCAATCACCGGAAACGGAGTTATTCAGCAGCCTCCTGACTAGACACTCGTCGAGCCGGCTGGGCATAGCCGGCAATAGCCTCGCGCAGCGTTTCCGCACACCTCCCGAGGTCCGCCCGTTGGTGATCAAGGTCTTGAAACAGCGTGCTGGATTCACCCACGGACGCGACCTAAAACCTTGACGAAGGGAGGCTCTCAGTCCTACACTTGCTCTGCGCATCGGATGCGCAGATGCGGACACAGCGATAGGATCCCGTCCTGGGGGCACAGGATCGGCTGGTTTGAAGAAGTCGATGGTTCGGATCGCCTCCTCAGGTGGAATGCAGTCTGAAAGATTAGAGTTAATCTATTCTCGTCGGCGCGACCGAAGGTTGAGCGCGCGGGTTTCCATTCCGACTGAACACCGCGCGGAATACACAATTAATCTCCTCATTCGCCCGACATCGGTCCCATCCACGGTCCTCAGCGGCAAGTTAGGAGGGAATCTCGGGCGCACTGAAAGGAAACATGGGGCGGGTGCCCGGCCATTTGGTCAGGGGTTATCAAGGTCCCGCCGATCAACGCAATCCCACCCGAATCACTAGAACGGGAGTATGAACATGAGTACGCTCTCCGAGGAAGACAAACGCGCCAAGGCTGAGGTCACGGTCCAGGCCAAGATAGATGCGGAAGGCTCTGAGTGGGCGACGTTCGGGGACGGGCGGCTATATCAGCCGCCGGGCCACCCGCTAAGTCAGCTAATGCTACATGCTCGTCCTTTGCGGACGATGCTGATCGCAACCATACTGCGATCGGTCGCTGGGTGTGAGGATGTGACCAGCACGCATGACTTCAACGCGCCAGTGATGGACCTGCAGCCAGACTGACTGAGCTGTGCTCGAAGCTCGCCTCGGACACGGGGGCGTCGGTGGCCGAGCAAGGCAACGCTGCACGTCACCGACATCGCCGCGCTGTGGCGCGAGACAACCGGACACCGAGGGCGGATCTGTGGCCTGGTCAAAACCTGCGTCCAGGACTCGCGACGGTTACAATTACCGTCCGTCTACGTCAGGGCCAGCCTGGTCAGGCGCCGGCGTGTTCACGAGGCTTTCACGCTTGATTTACGCATAGGGGGATGAGGTGCATGGCTGACAACAAGGTCATCAGCGACGATGAGGACATGGCCCGGAGCGATAATGTGGTCACCGAATTGTGCAGCAACGCATGCACGTCGCGCAGGAGCCGATGGCGTACAATCATCACCGCTGTCGCAGCCCGCTCGGGATTACGTTGGTAGTCCACGTGGCGCCCCCCTCGCAGGGTCAACCACCACGACGGCTGAGATGATAGGCCGCGCTCAGGCCCAGGCCCAAGATTATTTCGTCACGAACCCATCAAGCAGACGTTGGAGAAGAGCTGCCATGCAATCACCTCCTACCCGGATTCTATGGCACCAGCCCGTATCTCCGGTGAATGAAGAAGTAGCACTGTTGGCCGTTGACGTTGTTCCTGTCGCCCCTGATCTCGACGCTGTTCGTGAAGTTCTGATGGACGTGGGAATCCCCGTCGTTGAGGGAGTGGAAAGTGCAGGAGAGTTCGCTATTGGATTGTTGAAGCTAGCCGCAGAAGTCGAGCACGCATTGCTGGTGCAATACCTTTATGCAGCGGCCTCCCTTCCAGACGAGCCCGGCCAGGATTCGGTGAACTACCACGAGAAGTTGATGGACGTCGCAATCCAGGAGATGGGGCATCTCGCAACGGTTCAAAATCTACTGCTGCTGGTCGGTGGACACGACTCTTTTATGTGCAACGTGACCTCATCCGCATGGCCAACGAAAATAATCCTATACCGTTCGTGCTCGAACCTATCAGCAAGACTTCGTTGGCAAAGTACGTGGCGGCCGAGAAACCAGCGCAGGTGCCTCCGATACACGCGGCCAAGGTTGACGAGCTGGTCGCCCTGGCGGAAGAAGACGCCGGCGTTGATATTCACCGAGTCGGGGTCATTTATGAGCTCCTCGCGTGGATGTTTGCATCTCCGGAAGAAGCCGTCGGAGACATTGACTTTGCGATGTACGCGCCATTGCCGGAAAATCCTCACCTTACTGCAGAAGACCTGAGTGATGCGTCGGAGATAGCGCTGTATGAGGCACTCCCAGAGGAGTGGCAGGTATTTGAAGAGGGCGTGGTTCTCGCCACGGCGCACACCTGCGCAGAGGCTCGTGACGCGATCGCTCAAATTGCGGAGCAAGGGGAAGGACTTCAGCACAACGATGTTTCCCATTTTGGCGAGTTCCTGGAGATGGTCGCGGCGTTCGAAGTCGGAAGCGTTTCCGTCAAACCGATAGCGAAGTCACCCACTCTGGGTGCTCACGGGGGCCAGGGAGGCGAGGTGATCTCGCACGCATATACGCGGCGATGGGGCGAGGTTTTCAGCCTGCAGTACACCTTACTGGTGTTGACCATCTATCACGCCCTCGTCACGCCCCGCCCGGGCGACGGAAGTGTTGGATTGCGCGACGAGCTTACCAGTCTGGCGCTGCGCGGGATGCGACGAGTCATTGGCCCCGTGGCCGATCTCGTTGGGTCATTGCCCTTGCGCGCGGACGGCAGTCCCAACAAAGCGGGACCACCCTATGACTTGGACCCGTCGATTCTGGAATCCAACGACGACGACGATGAGTTGAGGGATCGACACCTCGGCCTGCTTGATCGCCTGGCAAGTATTTACAGCGCCATCGAGGCGTCACCCGAGTTCACGTCTCATCCCGACCATGCGAACGAATTGGCGAACTTGCGAACCTTTGACAGACGCAGGCGGGACCTGTTCTCATAACGACCATAGCCCGGAGGGACCACATGCTGAGCTACCGAATCTTTCCGTCCATCGGGATCGCCCGTCTCGGTGAAGACGACAATTTCTTTCTCGGTCCAGAGCGCCCCAGGGCGGGGGCGGGTGAGTTGCAGCCGGACGGATCCGTTACTCCGGTGACCCACTATAAGGATGCCACTCGCACCAAGATTCGGAAACATGGCGCCCGTTTCCACCTCTTTGAATCGAGCGACGGCGTGAACTGGGACCCCGCGAACCTGCCACCGACCGCGACCGTCACCTGGACAGTGACGCTGGAGAACAAGAAGTCTGCGGTCACCCGTCCCGCCGATCCACCCATAGCTCCCGTGCGGTCGCAAGTGCCCGCCGGCAGCCAGGCTCTGGTGATCAAGGGCGGGACGAAACAAATCAGTGGACCCGGCGCTGTCAGCACTCCGTTCAAGGGCCCCTACACCACCACCGCCCCAGACGGTACGCCTTACGGAGTCGACGTCGAACTGGGGCGACTGCGGACAGACAACCAGGGGCGGCTCATCGTCCTGGGCGGTGAAGGATTCTCCAGCGCGCCTGCGGGCGTGCCCATCGGCGCCTCCTACTACAGAAACCCGAAATGGCATGACGATGTCGCAGACGGACCCATCACCGCAGACATTCGGCTTTCCCCAACCTCAGCGCCGATAACGGCTGAGGAAGGCGCATGGGTCATCGTCGCTCCCCCGGACTACGCCCCCGGTGTCGACTGCCCGGTGACGCTCTTCGACGTGATGCGGCAATTGGGGATCGACACGTTCGGCCTACCCGCACCGGGAACACCCTCTTTTGATCTCGACATCGACCCCATTCTCACGCGCGTACGCCGCCTCCGATGGGTGCACGACGATGCTAACTGGTCTGACGCTCGGCTCGACAGTCCGAATCTGCGGAGCCGTGCCCCCGCCGACCAACCGTTGCGCCTAGGCGTGCGGAACCTAGTCCTGCGGGTCGAGAGCGCGTTCGAGGGACACACAAATCCGGCAGGTCCGCCCTACCGGTTGCGTACCTTTCAGAGGAAGATCCTCGATGATTGGGTTGCCGGCACCTTCGACAACACTCCCGTCGCACCAGGCGCGAGCATCTCCGCCGAAGGACTCACCGCTGCGTCCCTGAGCGGAGCCGCCGGCCAGGGCTTCTGTCCCGGCATCGAAGCGGGGATCATCCTCCTCGACAACACGCTCTACACGACGCCATTCGACTTCCGGATCAACCACTCATCCGTGTCCGCCGGCGACCTCACGGCTTTGATGGCACAGCCGTGGCAGGCGGATTTCCTGAAATGCAACACGGAGTGGTGGCCGACGCAACGCCCCGATCTTGCTCCCCAAAATGACGGAACGACAGAGAACTGGATTCGCGGCGCAAACACCCATCAGCTACTGGTACAAAGGTCCGCCCGCCTCGGCTTCGTCGTGCAACAAGGGGCGGGCGAGGTCTTCCTCGAGGTCGAACGCGACCCAAACCTGTAACCACGAGACAGGCATGCAACCACCCATCGCCGTGATTGGCGGCGGGCCAGCAGGGAGCATCTGCGCTCGACAGCTCGCCCGCCTCGGACACGACGTCCTACTGGCGGAACGAAGCAGCAGTTCCCGCCCCCGTGTAGGAGAGACCTGCGGGCCGGGAACACGACGTTTGCTGGAAGGCCTCTGCAGCCTTTCCCCTCCGCGCACTGCCTATCGTCCTCTCACCACTTTTTCCTCCGCGTGGGGCTCCGAAGAGGTCGATGGACGCCGTTTCGCGTTCTGGCAGGCCGAAAATGGACTCGTGCTTGATCGAATGACATTTGACGACTGGCTTCTCGGTTCGGCGGAAGCTGCCGGTGTCACCGTCCTTCGAGGATGCCACGTCGTCAGCGGTCGGAGGAGCGACAAGGAATGGATACTCAGCGGAGTAATAGACGGGAGGGAACAAACGCTTGCCGCCAGTTTTGTGGTGGAGGCGACCGGCCGGAGGACCCGATCGGTGGTTCAACCGGACGCCAAGAGGTTCTTCACGGACGCGCTGGTCTGTCTATCGGTCGAACTGACCGAACAACTGTCCGACGATCCCATCGCCCTGGTTGAGTCCTGCAGGACAGGCTGGTGGTACACCGTTCAGGTTCCCAATGGCAAGCAGATAGTCGCCCTGTTCACGGACGCCGACCTGGTCGAGCCTGGGGGAAACCGCCTCAACTGGCTCAATGCCGTCTTGAGTGCGACCTCGCACGTTCGCCGGCTTACTCACCCGCTCCCGAAAGACGCAAGAGTTCATGTTTGCGACGCCCGCACTTCCGTCCGGAATGTCCTCTGGCGGAACACCTGGATCTCGATCGGAGATGCCGCCTGGTCTCTTGATCCCCTTTCAGGAGCGGGTATTGAACGGGCAGTCAAGGATGGCATCGATGCAGCCCCCTCGATTTCTCGGGCTGTGATCAGCGGAGACGTCGAACAACTCAGAGTTCATGCGCTTTCGCGGGCTCACTCTTTTCGCCACTCTCTTGCTGTCCAACGACAATACTATGGCATTGAAACGCGCTGGAAGGACAGCATTTTTTGGCGTCGGCGTATGTAGGTATACCAGCGCACTGAGCTAAGAAGTCTGCCCCTTGCTGCGCAGGTAGCCGATGGCGCGCGCGATGCTGGCCGCCACTGGCACGCCGAGGAATGCGCCGAGCACGCCCAGCAGGACGCCCCCCGCCGTCAGCGCGCTGATCACCGCGAGCGGGTGCATCTGCGTCGTCCGTCCCAGCACGATCGGGGCGAGGAGGTGGCTCTCCAGCTGCTGCACCGCCACGACCAGCACCAGGACCAGCAGCGCCGTCGTCACGCCGCTGGTGGCGAGCGCGACGAGCACGGCGACCGCCCCGGACGCGATCGCGCCCACGATCGGGAACAGGGCGCCGAAGAACACGAACACCGCGAGCGGCAGTGCGAGCGGCACGCGCAGGGCGAACAGCCCGATGCCGATGAAGGTCGCATCGACGAGCGCGATGAGGAGCTGCCCCCGGATGTAGCCGCCGATCGTGACCCAGACCAGCCCGCCGATCCGCTCCGCGTCCTGCTGCGCGGGCTCGGGGAACAGGCTGCGCAGCCAGCGCCCGATCTTCGCGCCGTCCTTCAGGTAGAAGAACAGCGCGAACAGCAGGAGCACCAACCCCGCGAACCCTTCGAGGACGACGTTTGCGACCTCCAACGCCCTGCCGCTCAACTCCCCGACCTGGCCCAGCTGCTCACGTGCCTGCGCGATGACCCCGTCGATCGGGATCGGGTCCAGGCCGAACGGGCCGGCGTCGAGGAACGCCTCGACCTGCGCGTACCCCTGTTGGATGCTTGCCCCGACGTTGCCCAGCTCCGCGCGGACCTGCGGGGCGATGAGGGAGAACAGCGCCGCGATCAAGCCCAGCGATCCCAGCAGCACGAGCAGGGACGCCAGCCCCGGAGGGACACGCCGGTCGACGAGCCGCCTCGTCAGCGGCGCCAGCACCGCGGCCGGGAACAGCGCGAGCACCAGCGGCACGACGACGAGCGTAAGCCGTCCCACCACGATGGCGCCCACCACAGCCAGCGCAAGCACGCCGATCGTCGCCCAGGCATACACGCCGGCCCTCACCAGACGGTGATCCGACAACGGCGGTGCGGGCTCGACGTCCTGGTCTGTGGAAACGCGCTCCCCAATGGCCATGGCGGCAGCGTACCCCGCGGGGTTGCAGGTCCCGAGGCGAATTGTCTGCGATAACGCGCCGGAGTGCTCGGGTTGGCCGCATCGTGCAGGATCAGTTCAGGATCCCGGCTGATCGTGCAAGGTGAGGGTGCGATGCGTGTGCTGTCCACAGGGGAGCTGAACAGGGCGCTGCTGGCCCGCCAGCTCCTGCTGGAGCGCTCGGACCTTTCGCTCAACGATGCGATCGAGCGCGTCGGGGGGCTGCAGACCCAGTACGCACCGTCCGCGTACATCGGGCTGTGGTCGCGCCTGCACGGCTTCCGCCGTGAGACACTGACACAGGCGTTGGAGCAGCGGCGCGTCGTGCAGGGGACGTTGATGCGCGTCACGATCCACATCGTCTCGGCGCGTGACTACCCACTGTTCGCCGAGGGCATCCGGAGGGAGCGCCGGCAGTGGTGGCGCCGTGTGCAGCGTCACCAGGTCGAAGGCCTGGACATGCAGGCCGTGGCTGCGCTGCTCCGCGAGCGCCTCGAGAGCGGACCACGCCGGCAGGCCGAGCTGACTGAGCTGCTCATGGCCCAGGCCATCTGCGGATCGCGTGGTCGGGGGCGGGGCTGTGGCTCGACCTGGTGCGCGTCCCGCCCTCGGGCACCTGGGAGAAGCGCCGCGCCGACCTGTATGGACTGGCGCGGGACTGGCTCGGGGGGTGGGAGGTGACCGAGGCGCAGGGGCTGGCGCACCTGGTGCACCGGTACCTCGGCGGCTTCGGCCCCGCGTCGTTGAAGGACGCCGCGAACTGGGCCGGCCTGCCCGTGACGACCCTGCGTCCCGCGGTGGAGCGGATGGACCTGCGCCGGTTTCGGGATGAGAAGGGCGGTGAGCTCCTCGATCTGCCCGAGGCGCCCCTGCCCGACCCGGATACGCCGGCCCCGGTCCGCTTCCTGCCGACGTGGGACGCAACGCTGCTCGTGCATGCCCGGCGGACCCAGATCCTCCCCGAGGACTACCGGCCCCTCGTGTTCCACACGAAGACGCCACATTCCGTGCCGACGTTCCTGGTCGACGGCCAGGTGGCGGGCAAGTGGCGCTGGGAGAAGGGCCGGATTCACCTTGAGCCGTTCCACCCGCTGCCGCCCCAGGCGCGGCGCGATCTCGACGACGAGGCGGACCGCCTGGCCGCGTTCCACATGGACTGACGCGGGGCCGCCTACCAATCCCCGACCAGCAGCAGCACGATCGCCAGCCCTGAGAGCACGCTCACCCCGACCGTCACGATGAGCGGCAGGCGTGAGTAGCCGAGCGGCTCGTCCTGGCGCAGTGCCCGCTCGTTGGACTCCCACCGCCGGAAGCTCGTCGCGGCCACGGCCGTGCCGAGCAGGATGAGCCCGACCCCGACAGCCTCACGGCTGCCGGGGATCCCGAACTGGGGCAGGAGGCTCGCCACCCCCAACCCGGCCGCGTCCAAGGCGAGCGCCGTGCGGATCCACGCGAGGAACGTCCGCTCGTTCGCCAGTGAGTAGCGGTAGTCGGGCTGGCGCCCAACCTGCTCCAACCGCACCTTGGGCCGCGATCGCATGCCGCCAATCGTCGATCTCCCAGCGCCCGGTGTCCATCACTCCAGTGAGGCATACGCGAGGTCCGGTGAGGGGTAATGGCGCCCGCGGCGTCTGTCACGCTACGCGAGGGGCAGCGGCGGTGAAGGGGTCGCGGTGCGTGCACGCAGCGGTTCGCCCAGGGGGAGGCCTCTGGGGGGGCATGCTGCTCGCCTGGAGCGGGCTGCTGGCGCTGGCCCTACCGCTGGTCTCCGGGGGCGTTCAACGGTCAGGCGCGGGGCCGGCAGGCCCCCCATGCGGCTGGGCGCGGACAGTTACGCGGCTCACTGCGCGTGCTGTCACGGCGTCGACAGCCAGGGGACATTCCGTGGCCTGAGCCCGGTCGGCGTCGGCGAGGCCAGCGTCGACTCCTGCCTTCGCAGCGGGAGAATGCCGATCGCCGAGCCGCGCCCGGCGCCGCCACGCCAAGCGCCGAAGCTGCCACGTGGAGCGCCACCCCGTACTCGTCGACCGCCATCCGGTAGGCGGGGGTGAGGTCGCGGTCGGGCGGACAGCATCACGATCGCGCGGAACGGCGAGCGGCTTTGCCGTATCAGCGTCGCGTGC
This sequence comes from Egibacteraceae bacterium, assembly GCA_050743205.1. Taxonomy (GTDB): domain Bacteria; phylum Actinomycetota; class Nitriliruptoria; order Euzebyales; family Egibacteraceae; genus JBOGED01. The sequence continues at coordinate 11,375 of JBOGEA010000182.1, forward strand.
CGCGCGACCTCGACCGCGCAGGCCACGTCGACCATCTTCTCTTCGACCCGGCCGTCCGGTCGGCGGTGCAGCTCGCGCGGCACGCGGGGATGCGCCTCGACCGTCCTCAGGTACGCGAGGTTCTCGGCGTGGGAGCCCGAGAGGGCCTCGCGGTCCATCTCCCGCGCGAGCGCCAGACCCACGTGGACCTCGAGGACGTCGTAGCCGTACAGGCTCAACGCGTCGATGACCCCGGCGACCGTCGGCTTGCAGCGGTAGCCCAGGACGTCCTCGGCCTGGTGGATGACGTTCCG
>JBOGEA010000183.1:0-11655 GCA_050743205.1 Egibacteraceae bacterium
GTGTTGAACCGCGCTCCGCTTCGCTTCGCCCGCGACTCACCACGCCGCGATTCTCAGGCGACTCACCACGCCGCGATTCTCAGGCGACTCACCACGCCGCGATTCTCAGGCGGGTCACCACGCCGCGATTCTCAGGCGGGTCACCACGCCGCGATTCTCAGGCGTTCTCGGGGCGGAGGCGGTTTTCGAGCAGGCGGTTTACGAGTTGGGGGTTGGCTTTGCCCTGGGTGGCGCGCATCACGGCGCCTACTAAGGCGCCGATCGCCTTGTGGTTGCCGTCGCGCACGCGTTGGGCGGCGTCGGCCTGCTCGGCGAGGACCTGGTCGATGATCCGGCTCAGCTCGGCCTCGTCGGACAGCTGCCGGAAGCCGCGTCGCTCGGCGATCTCACCTGGGTCACCGCTGCCCTCGAGCACGTCCGCCAGCACCTGGCGCGCCAGCTTCGTCGACAGGGTGCCGTCTGCCACCAGCGCGATCAGCTCGGCGAGCTGGCCGCCGGAGATGTGGGCGGCCCCGTGCTCGTTGCGCCACGACGTGACCTCGTTCACCAGCCAGTTCGCCGCCTGGTCGGCCGGGGCGCCGGCGACCGCGGCGTCCTCCAACAGCCCGGCCAGGCCGGCGCCGTACAGCAGCGCGGCCTGTGCTGCCTCCAGGCTGTAGGTCTCGCGCAGGCGCTGGCGGGCGGCGGCGGGCAGCTCGGGCAGCGCGGCGCGCAGGTCCTCGATCCAGCTGGGGTCGGGCTCCATGACGACGAGGTCGGGGTCGGGGAAGTAGCGGTAGTCCTGGGTCGTCTCCTTGACCCGCAGGGTCGAGGTGCGGCCGGCGCTCTCGTCCCAGTGGCGGGTCTCCTGGACCACCCGCTCTCCCGCGGTCAGCAGCCCGATCTGGCGGAAGACCTCGTAGTCGACGGCGCGGCCCAGGGACCGCACCGAGTTCATGTTCTTCACCTCGGCGCGGGTGCCGAACACCGTGTGCCCGACGGGTCGGACGCTGATGTTCGCGTCGCAGCGCATCGAGCCCTCCTCCAGCTTCGCGTCGCTGATGCCCAGCGCGAGCACGATCGCCTGCAGCTCGGTCAGGTAGGCGCGGGCCTCGGCGGCGCTGCGGATGTCAGGCTCAGAGACGACCTCCAGCAGGGGGATGCCGGCCCGGTTGTAGTCGACCAGCGAGTAGTCCGCGCCGTGGATCCGCCCGGACTCACCGACGTGCACGGACTTGCCGGTGTCCTCCTCCATGTGCACACGGGTGATCCCCACACGCCGGACGCCGTCCTCGGTCTGGACGTCGAGGTGGCCGCCGAGGCAGATCGGCACGTCGTACTGCGAGATCTGGTAGTTCTTCGGCATGTCCGGGTAGAAGTAGTTCTTCCGGTGGAACTGGCTCGACGGCGCGATCTCGCAGCCCAACGCCAGGCCCAGTGAGATCGCGTACTCGACCGCCCGCGCGTTCACGACCGGCAGCGAACCGGGCTGTCCCAGGCACACCGGGCACGTCCGCGTGTTCGGCTGGCCGCCGAAGTCCGTCGCGCAGCCGCAGAACATCTTCGTCCGCGTCCCCAGCTCGACGTGCACCTCGAGCCCGATAACAGCCTCGTAGCGGGTGGCCTGCTCAACTGTGGTCACGGGCGCGGCCCTCCATTGCAGGCTGTTGTGGGCGGGGCGTCCAGCGCGTTCGGGCCGCGGGGGGTGGGGTCGAAGGCGGTCTCGGCCTCGACGGCGCGGGCGACGCGGAACATGACGGCCTCGCCCAGGACGGGCGCCATGATCTGGAGGCCTACGGGCAGGCCAGCGCCGTCCAGGCCGATGGGCACGGCCATCGCGGGAGCCCCGGCCAGGTTCGTCGGGATCGTGAAGACGTCGTTCAGGTACATCTCAAGGGGATCGGCGACCTTCTCGCCCAGCATGAACGCGGTCGTCGGCGACGTCGGGCTGACCAGGACGTCGCACTGCTCGTAGGCCGCGGCGAAATCGCGGATGAGCAGCGTCCGCACCCGCTGGGCCTGGGCGTAATACGCGTCGTAGTAGCCAGCGGACAGGGCGTAGGTGCCGATCATGATCCGGCGTTTCACCTCGGGCCCGAAGCCCTCGCCGCGCGTCCGCGCCATCATCTCCTCGGCGGTCTCTCCCGGGCGGCGCAGGCCGTAGCGCACACCGTCGTAACGGGACAGGTTCGACGAGCACTCGCTCGGCGCGATCAGGTAGTAGGCGCTGACCGCGTAGGGGGCGTGGGGCAGGCTGACCTCGACGATCTCGGCCCCCAGCTTGTCCAGCCGCTCGATCGCCTCGCGCACCCGCGCCCGCACGCCCTCGTCCATCCCCTCGCTGGCCGAGAACTCGCGGACGACGCCGACGCGCAGCCCCTCGACGCCCGCCTCCATCTCACCGAGCACGTCGGGCACCTCGACGGGGATCGACGTCGAGTCCATCGGGTCGTGCCCGGCGATCGCGCGAAACAGCATGGCCGCGTCGCGCACCGAGCGCGCGAACGGGCCCACCTGATCCAGCGAGGACGCGAACGCGATCAGCCCATACCGGCTGACCAGCCCATACGTCGGTTTCACCCCGACCAGCCCACACAGCGCGGCCGGCTGGCGGATCGACCCGCCGGTGTCCGTGCCGATCGCGAGCGGCGCGTCGAACGCGGCCACCGCCGCCGCCGACCCGCCCGACGACCCACCGGGAACGCGGCTGAGGTCCCAGGGGTTGCGCGTGGGGCCGAACGCCGAGTTCTCTGTGGAGGAGCCCATCGCGAACTCGTCGAGGTTGGTCTTGCCGACGACGACCGCGTCGGCCGCGCGCAGCCGCTGGACGACGGTCGCGTCGTAGGGCGGGCGGTAGCGCTCGAGGATCCGCGACCCGCAGGTCGTCTCGACGCCGTTCGTGCACAGGATGTCCTTGAGCGCGAGCGGGACACCGGCCAGCGGCCCGACCGGCTCGCCGGCCGCGACGCGCCGGTCGATGTCGGCGGCGTGCGTGAGCGCGGCCTCGTCCATCGTGCGCAGGAACGCGTGCACGCGAGCGTCCGTCGCGTGGATGCGGTCGAGGTGCGCGCCGACGACCTCGACCGCGCTGACCTCGCGCCGGCCGACCAGATCGCGCAGCTCGGAGGCGGTCATGGTGAGCAGGCTCACGACGCCTCCCCCACGATGCGCGGCACCTGGAAGCGCCCATCCTCGGGCTCGGGCGCGGTCGAGATCGCCAGTTGCGCCGGCAGGGACGGGCGAGGCTCGTCCGCGCGGAGCACGTTGCGCAGCGGGTAGGCGTGCCCGGTCGGCGGCACATCAGCGGCCGCCACCTCGCCGACCTTCTCCACATAGGCGAGGATGTCCGATAACTGCGACCCCAGCGCGGCGACCTCGTCGTCTTCAAGCGCCAGCCGCGCCAACCGCGCGACGTGACGCACTTCGTCAGTGCTCAAAGCCATGCCCGGGACGCTACCACCACCCACCGCCCAGCGGCCCTTCCCAGTTCGCCACCTACTCAAGCACCGCCAGGACCGTCAGCCATTGTTGCGACAGGTGTTACCTGTTGTGTGCGTGTCGCAACAAGGTAAGCTGACGACAAGCATGCGACGGGAAGCGTCATGAGACGCACCGAATGGCCTAACTGGCGGTGGACTTCCTTTCGCGCTCGGATGTCCGGAGGTGCAGGCGCGGCGGGGCGCCGATCACGGCGGGATCGACCCCAATCGGCCTCGATCACTATAAACGAAAATGGTTGCGGATGTCATCTGTTTGAGGTTACTGTTGCAGCCTGAGGTTGGCGGGATTTGCGGGAGGGCGACGTGGTGAGTGCGCGGTGGCGGTTGGTGGTCGTGGTGCTGGCGCTCGTGGCGGGGTGCGGGGTCGGTGAGAGCGGTTCGGATGGCATGCTGCGGGTCGCCGTCAGCTTCCCGCCCAGGGCGGGCCTGGCGATCGACACCGACGACGCGTTCCTCCTGACGAAGCTCGGCGCGGTGGAGACGCTCGTCCGGGCCGACGTGAACGGCGAGGCGCAGCCCCTGCTGGCGGAGTCCTGGACCAGAGACGATCCGCTGACCTGGACCTTCCGGCTGCGTGGCGGGGTGGAGTTCCAGGACGGCAGCCCCCTGACCGCCGAGGCGGTCGCCGCGTCACTCCGCTATGTCGCGTCGTCGGCGACGCCGCCGCGGGGCCTGGCCGGTCTGGAGCTGACCGCGGAGCCGATCGACGAGCAGACGGTTCGGGTGGCCACCGACGTGCCCGACCCGATCGTGCCGCTGCGCCTGTCCAGCCCGAACACGGGCATTCTGGCCCCCAGCGCCTATGAGGGATCGGGCCCCCCGAATGCGCTCGGGACCGGCACGGGGCCGTTCCAGATCGTCGAGTACGTCACCGATCAGCGGATCGTCCTGGAGCGGTTCGACGGCTACTGGGGGACAGCGGCCAGCCTGGCACACGTGGAGGTCGCGCTGCTGCCCGACCCGGCCAGCCGGGTGGCGGCGCTGCAGGCCGGGGAGGTCGACATCGCCGAGGGCGTCCCTCCCGCGCAGCTGCCCGTCCTCCGCGACCTTGCGGGCGTGCGGCTGGAGATCTACGACATCCCGCGCACCACGACGCTGTACGTCAACACCAGCGGCGGCGCGACGGCTGATCTCGCCGTCCGGCGGGCGATCGACCTGGCCGTCGACCGGAAAGCCCTGGCGGAGGCCATCCTCGAGGGAGCGGCCACCCCCGCCGCCGGATACTTCGGCCCAGCCGTGCCCTGGGACCCGAACACCGAAGCCGCCCTGCCCGATCCCGAGGCGGCCAGGCAGCTGCTGGCCGACGCGGGCTACGAGCCCGGCCAGCTGCGGCTGTGGACCTACCCGGCGCGAGCGGAGCTGCCGGAGCTGGCCACGGTCGTCCAGCAGATGCTGGCCGAGGCCGGCATCGACACCGAGATCCGCGTGGCGGAGTACAACACGCTGGAGCCCGAGCTCCTCGCGGGCGACTACGACCTGTTCCTGCTGTCGCGCAGCCACTTCACCGACATTCCGGACGCGGGCGCGTTCCTGCGCAGCGACTTCACCTGCGACGGCTCGTACAACCTCAACCGCTACTGCTCGCCAGCGCTCGACGCGCTGCTCGCCACGCTCGCCGACGCGGACGATCCCGACGCGCGCCGTGAGGTGTTCGTGCGGGCGGCGCAGCTGCTGACCGACGACGTGGTCGGCGTGCCGCTGCTGCACGACCAGGCCAGAGTCGCGCTGAGCGACAAGGTGGTGGGCTTCGTCCCGGACCCGCTGGAGCAGCGCCTGCTCACACCGGAGCTCGGCATCTCGTGACCACCCGAGACGGCGTGATCAGCGCGGTGACGCGCTACTGGGACTGGCGCGCTCCCAGCTACCAGCGCGACATGGAAGAGGAGGGTCGGGACGGCTGGCTGCGGTCGTACCGGCACGCGCTCGCGGCCCTGCAGCCCGGCCGCGGCGAGCCGCTCGACGTCCTCGACGTCGGCACCGGGACGGGGTTCGTGGCGCTGCTCCTCGCCGAGCTGGGCCACCGGGTCACGGGGCTCGACGTGTCGCCGGGCATGCTCGCGCTGGCCAGGGATGAGGCTGAACGACGCGAGGTCGAGGTCCGCCTGCTTTCGGGCACGGCTGAGCCCCTGCCCCCATTGGGCCGCCTCTTCGACTTGGTGACCTGCCGCAACCTGCTGTGGACGCTGCCGGACCCAGGGGCCGCGCTGGCCGGCTGGCGCGCGGTGACGCGCCCGGGCGGCGCCGTCCTGATCTCGGATGGGATATGGCACACGGCGCGCCAGCAGTGGCGGCTGTGCCGCAACGGGTTGCGGGCTCCGGCGGGACAGCGCGTGGCGTGGCGGTTCCTGCGCGATTACGCCGTTGTCCGCTGGCGCCTGCCGTATTGGCGTGGGCTGACCGCATCCGACGCCGCAAGCCTGCTGATCGGGGCCGGGTTCGTCACCCCGCAACGGTTCGACGGCGCTGGCGAGCGCCCTGAGGCCTTCCTCGTCGGCGCCCGACGCCCGTGACACTCGCCCGGCGCCTGGTTGCCTCGTCTGTCATCCTGCTGGTCACGACGCTTCTGGTGTTCGCCCTGCCACAGCTGACCGGGGTCGACCCGGCCCGTGCGGCGCTGCGCGCCAGGGTCGCCGAGGCCGACCTCGACCCGGTGACGCTGGAGCGTCTGCGTGACGAGCTGGGGCTGGACCGGCCCGCGCCGGTCCGCTACGGCCTGTTCCTGATGAGGCTGGCGCGGGCTGACCTCGGCAGCTCCTATGTGAGCCGCACACCGGTCGCGACCGAGGTGGGCAGAGCGCTGCGGGTGTCCGCGACGCTGGCCGCCGTCGCCATGACGCTGGCGGTCATGGTCGGCGTTCCCCTCGGGATCGCGACGGCGGCCAGGCCCGACGGCCCCCTCGACCGCACGGTCAGGCTGGCGTCGCGGCTCGCGCTCGCGCTGCCCGAGTTCGTCCTGGCGCCTGTGCTCATGCTCACGTTCGCGCTGCGACTCGGCCTGCTGCCGACCGGTGGCTGGCGGGGCCCGGCCAGCCTCGTGCTGCCGTCCCTGACCCTGGCGGTGTTTCCCGCCGCCCTGATCGCCCAGCTGGTGCGCGCCGAGACCGCCGACGCGCTGAGCCAGCCGTTCGTGCGCACCGCACGCGCCAAAGGGCTGAGCCCAGCCAGAGTGCTCTTCCACGCCAGCCGCGTCTCCCTGACCTCGACCCTCGCGCTGGGCAACGTCATGACCGCCAGCATGATCGGCGGCGCCGTCGTGGTCGAAGTCATCTTCGCCGTCCCCGGCGTCGGCCGGCTGCTGTACCGGGCGGTGACGAGCGCGGATCTGCCGATGCTCGAGGGCGGGCTGCTCGCCGTGGTCGTCGTGGCGCTGGCGCTGGGCCTGCTCACCGACGTCGCGCACACCGCGCTCGAGCCGACCGCGAGGCTCCGGTGACCGCTGACGGAGGTACGTTGCGCACCGACGCGTCCCTGCACCCCACCTCGCCTGTGCGCGCCGTTTTGCGGAGGGGACCGCTTAGGTGACCGGGGTCGCGTGGCGGCGGATCGTCGCCATCCTCGCGCTGCCCGTGCTGACAGGGCTGGCCGCGGCGCTGTGGTCGGCGTGGCTGGGACATTCCACGACCTCCACCGACCTGGCCGATCGCCTGTCTGCGCCGTCGGCCATGCATCCGCTGGGCACCGACGAGTTCGGGCGCGACGTCCTGGCCCGCCTGGTCCAAGGGGCGGGGCTGTCGCTGGGCCTCAGCTCGGCGGCGCTGGCCGGCTCTGCCCTGCTCGGCACCGCGCTGGGCATGGCGGCCGCCTGGCGCGGCGGGGTGTTCGGGGCGGCGGCGATCGGCGGCACGGACGCCTTCGTCGCCCTGCCCACCGTCGTCATCGCCCTGGTCCTGGTCGCCATCACCGGCCCGGGCATCACGACGGTGCTGCTCGCCGTGCTCGCGGTCAACTGGACACCGTTCGCCCGGCTGGCGTACCAGCTCACCGCCAAGGTCGCCGCCGCGGGCTACGTCGAGGCCGCCGTCACGCTCGGCGCCGGCACGACCCGGCTGCTGGTCCGGCAGGTGCTGCCCAACACCGCCCGCCCGCTGCTGGCGCACGCCTTCCTGCGCTTTCCCAGCATCCTGCTGACCGTCTCCGGGCTGTCCTTTCTCGGACTCGGCCCGCAGCCGCCGGCACCCGAGTGGGGCGCCATGCTCGCCACAGCCCAGCCGTACCTGGACCGCGCCCCGCTGCTCGCACTCGCCCCAGGCGCCTGCATCGTCGCCACCGGCCTGATCGTCGCCGCCCTCGGCCACACCCTCGAGTCAGCGCTGACCGACCAAGACCCCGGACGGCGGTAAACTCGCCGCTCCCGGCTCGCACCCGAGCGTCGACCTGCTCACGCACCCCTCAAGACACGTCTCCTGAACGTACGCGTCCCACCGGACCACCGAACGTATCATCGACTGCATCGCTCCAGCCTGCCTGATCAGTCCCGGCACGGGCACGCCTGGCTCGGCGACACCCCACGGCCACGGCGGTCGTCTCAGGGCCGCGACGACCGCGGAGGCGGGCGATCAGGGCGGACAAGTAGGTGTCCTTACTCCGACCGGCGCCTGAGCCGCCTCGACCAACCCCTTACGGCAGCCACTCCGGCCCCTTCCGGGTCCGACCCGACTGACGTTTGCCGGCGGATTCGTTGTTGCCCGGTGTTGTGGGCACATGCCCGCCCACCACGCCAGATGCTCGGCGTCGGGCACATCACTTCAACGCCTGGCGCAGTCGAGGGATCTTGGGGCGCATCCGCCCTTTTGGCCAACTCGGCCAGCACCGCCGGTTCACGCCGCCCGGCGACCCCCAGCCGCGCCGGGGGTACAGTGTGCCTGCGGGCGGTACATCCTTAGAGGGCGATGAGGCCGTTCAGGTTCGCGACCTTTCGCGCAACTGCGGGGCTCTCCATCAGGGCGGCTGCGGCCCATCTGGGCGTCGCGGAGCCGACGATCCAGCGGTGGGAGAGCACAGGCGATCAGCGCAGCGTGATTCCGGCGTGGGTTGCGGACCAGCTTCGCGCTCTGATCGAACGCCATGCCCGCGACAGTTGACCTCGCGGGCAGTCATGGCGCCCGCCTCAGACACGTAGGGGACGATATTCCATGAGAAAGATACTGACGCTGCTGCTCATCGGAGCGATCGCGTTAACCGCCTGCGGGAATCCGGAGGTCACCACAACGCCGGACGATGTGGCACCCGATGTGGCCGCCGAGACCTCCGCACCGCCCGAGTCGGAACCGGCGGCCCCGGAACCAGAGCCCACCGAGACCGCGACCGTGGGTTCGACCATTACTCTGAGCGGTAGCGGTGAGGGCGCCGAGGTCTCGGTGAAGGTCGTTGAGGTGATCGACGGAGCTGACGCTACTCAGTACTCCGAGCCGGAAGCAGGACACAAGCTCATCGCGGTGCGGTTGGAGTTGTCCAACACAGGTCAAGCCGTCTACTCGGACGTGCCGAGCAACGGGGCCCGTCTGATCAATACGGCCAATGAGCAGTTCACCGACACCTTCGCGCGAGTGGAAGGCTGCCAAGAGTTCGCTGGCGGCATTGTGACGTTGCCTCCCGATGCTGTTGCGGTCGGTTGCCTGGTCTATGAGGTGCCCGTCGAGGCCTCACCTGCCCGGTTCCAGTTCGCTCTGGACAGTGGCTTTGGTCCTGAGACTGGGATCTGGGAACTCGGCTGACCAGATCACAGCCCAACCGCTGGCTGTTCCCCGGACACGTGCCCGACTCGGCAAACTCGGCATCAACGCCCGCGCCGTCCGTCACACGGCCCAACCTCCCGCCACCGTGAGCATTCCGCAGAGAACGGGAACCCGTTGTTGCGCGACTTGCTGGATGGCGTTGGCCCCGTCAGGGTCAGTCTGATCTGCCTGCTGATCGAGCGGGGTCTGGGCGGTGCCAGAGTGGACGCGGTGGTGGTAGACCTGCTCGACCCAGCCGGCCCACCAGCGGTTGAGTTCGGCCAAGGTGGGCACTCCCGTGGTGTCGATCTCGACGGCGAACTGCTCGGCCACGGTGCGGAAGAACCGCTCCTTCTTCCCCCGCCCCTGCGGCCGGTACGGTTTCGAGTGCACGATCAGAAGGCGGCTCGGGCGTCGTCGCCGCAGCGATCAGGCGCAAGGCCGCCACCAACAAGCTCTCCACCGACAAACGCAGCGCAGGGTAGGTGGTCTCCACAGGAGCCGGCGTCACGGGGTCGCCCACGTTTACGTCGATCCGCAAGGGCTGGCGAGCCCGATCAATGTGGGCCGGCGACGATGCGGACGCCGGTGTAGATGTCCTGCTCTCGGATCGTCCCGCCGACGATGCGCTGGACGTCGTAGACGACCCATCGTCTACCTGAAGCCCAAGCACGCCGCGGATCAGCGCGACGATCGACTCGATGTCGTTGGCGGCCCCTCTGACCAGGAGATCGACGTCACGGGTGGGTCGGCGGCCATCGAGAGCAGCAAGCAGCATGCCGCCCTTGAGGATCATCCGGTTCCGATGGGGCGAGATCGACAGCCGGTACAAGAACCGCGCTCAAGCCCATAGCGCACAAGCAACTCGTCAGTCGGCCGTCTCTCCTGCCGCGCCAGTGCGGGCAGATCAAGTCCCTAGACACGACCTGCCGTCGTCTCACGCCGTGGCTGGCTCATGCCTGTAGGATGCGCAATGCGGTCATGACCGGTGTAACCACCCGCAACTCGCGCGCCAGCTCGACGACTCGCCCCGGCTTGGCCTTCCCCGACTCGACATAGCGCCGCAGCTTCCGTGGGCGGTCGGGTCTGTCCGGGCGCAAGCAGAGTCACGCTCGCGGTCACCCGGCTCAAGATCTCCACCGCCGAGCATGGCCGCGCACAGGTCAGCGGGCTCGGGATGTGCACGCGGCCAGCCCACGTCCTCGAGGACCACCACGAACACAGCGTCACCAAGCGGCATGACGATCCACGCATACCAGATATGTCGGTTACTGAATTCACGCCATCCCACATTAACTTGCCAATATCCTTGCATTGCCGCCTCGGCCATGCCATAATCAAACATATGTACGAGACGGGGGCAGTGGGGGAGAGTCAGACGGCGCGGGGCGCCGTCGATGCGCTCGCGCCGCCGCTCGACACCCTCGCCGCCGTCGCCTGGGACACCCTCGACGCCGACACGCTGAGCCGCTGCGTGATCGACCTGACACGCCACCGCGACCGGCTCGACGGACTGTGCACCCTCGCCATCGCCGCCCACGACCGCGCCCAGGCGTGGAAACGTGACGGCTGCCGCTCAGAGAAACAGTGGCTGGCCACCCACTGCCGGACCAGCATCGGCGAAGCGGCGGGGCGGGCAGCTACCGCTCGGCGGTTGGCCCAGCTACCCGCCACCGCCCAAGCGCTGGCCGACGGCACGATCACCCCCGCCCATGCGAAGGTGGCCGCCAAGGCGGTGCGTGGCCTGCCCGACGAGGCGGTCGAAGGGTTGGACCGGCTCGTCGCCGAGCAGGGCGCCCACACCGACGCCGGCCAGCTACGCGCCGCGGTCGACGACTACGCCCACAGCGTGGCGCCCGAAAGCCCGGAAACACGGCAGGAGCGGGCATGGGCGACCCGCCGGCTCACCGTCACCCCCACCGCCGATGACGGCGCGCTGATCGAGGCCAAACTCGACAAGGTCGGCGCCGAGACCGTCCTGACCGCGCTCGCGCCGCTGGCCGCCCCCCACGGCGAGGACGACGCGCGCACCGCCGAGCAGCGGCACGCTGACGCGCTGGTCGAGCTCGCCCGACGCAGCCTCAACCACGGCGACCTGCCCGACACCGGCGGCGTCCGCCCACACCTGACCGTGATCGTCGACCTGCCCACCCTGCTGGGCCAGCCAGGCGCGAAGGCGGCACGGCTGGACCGCCTCGGCGCGATCAGCGGAGAGACCGCCAGACGGCTGGCCTGCGACGCCGCGGTCAGCAGGGTGATCGTCAACGGCCCGTCCCAGATCCTCGACGCCGGCCGCGCCACCCGCACCGTCACCCCCGCCCAACGCCGCGCCCTGACGGTCCGCGACAAAGGCTGCGTCGGCTGTCAGGCCCCGGCCGCGTGGTGTGAGGCCCATCACATCGTGCCGTGGGCGAATGGCGGCCCGACCGATTTGATCAATTTGACCTTGCTGTGCACAGGCT
>JBOGEA010000184.1:0-11638 GCA_050743205.1 Egibacteraceae bacterium
CTGCCTCGGCGCGTCACTGGCTCGCATGGAAGGAGCGATCGCGCTGCGGACCCTCGCCGAGCGGCTCGTGGACCCCGCCCTCGCGACTGATCAGCCTCGGTACACGGACAACCTCACTATCCGCGGTTTAGAGAAGCTTCCCATCACGTTCAGAGACGTCGAGCCTGCACGTGCCCGGGCGTGATCACACTCCCACGGCGGTCGGTCGCGGTCACAGCTCATCAACCGACGGACCACGCACCCGAACCCCACAGCCTCGCAGATACCGCACAGAGGGCTCCGTGAGGGACAGCCGCAACGCCTTGACGAGGGTGGGGCGGGTGGGAGGGCTCGATGACGTCGTCGAGGTAGCCGTGCTCGGCGGCGCGCCACGGGTTGCAGAGCTGCTCCTCGTACTGCTCGATCAGCTCAACGCGTTGGGCCTCGACGTCCAGGGCGCTCCAACTCCTGGGGTACACGACGTTGACCGCGCCTTGGGCGCCCATGACCGCGATCTGGGCGGACGGCCCAGCGAAGTTCGCGTCGGCGCCGGCGTGCCTCGAGCCCATCACAACGTAGGCGCCGCCGTAGGCCTTGCGCGTGATGACCGTGAGCTTGGACACCGCCGCCCCGCAGAGGCGCAGAGCAGCTTGGCGCTATGGCGGATGATCCCGCCTCACTCCTGCGATGTGCCAGGCAAGAAGCCGGGTACGTCGACGAAGGTGAGGATCGGGAGGTTGAACTCGTCGCAGGTCCGGTCGACGGCGTGCCCGTCGAGCCGCGCGAACCCGACGACGATGTTCTGGGCCCAGTGCTCCTGGACCTCGAGGAGCTCGCCGTCGTCGACGACGACCCGCGCGATCACGTCGCGCATGTCATACGGCACGTTCGCGCTGTCTGGCAGGAACAGGTCGAGGTCCTCGTCGGCACGCCCTGGGTCGTCGAGCGGCTCGCGGTAGGGCGGGTCCTCCAGGTTGTTCGACGGCAGGAAGGACAGGAGGTGCTGCGAAGTCCGTCAGCGCTGGCGTATAGACGGCGCCGCCCGCGCAGGGACCCATGATCGCGGAGATCTGCGGGATCACACACCCGCGGCCTCGACGCGTTCACGGACAAGCCGCTACGGGGCGACTCAGGCGCGGCGGGCGGCGTCGGCGAGGAGTTCGCTGAGCGTGGGGTGGGGGTGAATCGTTGCGGCGAGGTCGGCGGGTGAGGCGGCCATCTCGATGGCGAGGACGGCCTCAGAGATGAGCTCGGAGGCGTGGGGGCCGACGATCTGTGCGCCCACGATGGCGTCGGCGTCGGTGTCGACGACGAGCCGGGCGAAGCCCTCCTCGCCAGCGCCCATCGTCGCCGCTCGGCCTGATACCGCCAGAGGGACCGCAACGATGCGGACCGTGATGCCGGCGGCGCGGGCGTCCTCGGCGGACAGCCCGGCGGTGGCGACTTCTGGATCGCCGAACACAACGGCGGGGATCGCGGCGGGATCGAACACCGCGGGCCGGCCGCAGAGCGCGTCGGCGGCGACCTCGGCTTCGGCCGTGGCTTTGTGCGCGAGCGCGGGGCCTGGGGTGAGGTCGCCGATGGCCGCGACATGCGGGGCGAGCCGCCGGTCCCGCGCGACCTCGAGCCGGCCGCCGGGGCCTGGTCGCACGCCGATCAGCTCGAGCCCGAGGTTGTCGGTGTTCGGCCGCCTTCCCACTGCCACGATGACGACCGCCGCCTCGACCTCCGCGAAACCGTGCGCTGTCTCGACTTTCAGCCGGGTGCCGTCGAAGTCGCTGGCCTGAGCGCCGAGGAGCACCTGGGCGCCCAGCGCCGCGAGCCGGCGCTGTACTGGCTGCGCGACCGCTGCCGGCATCCTGGGAAGCAGTCGATCCATCGCCTCGACGATGGTCACCTTGGTGCCAAGCTTCGCGAATGCGGTGCCGAGCTCCACACCGACGTAGCCGCCGCCGATCACGGCGGCGCTGCTCGGCAGCGCAGCCAGCGCCAACGCCTCGGCGGAATCCATGACGTGCTCGCCGTCCTGACGCAACGCCTCGAGCGGTACGGCCCGCGATCCCGTCGCCAGGATCACGTCCTGGAACTCGACAAATCCTGAGGGACCGCCGTCGTCCCGCTGGACCGCGCCCTGCCCTGGACGTGTGAAGCAGAAGCGGCCTTGAAGTATCCGCACGCCCGCCTCGTCGAGCTGGCGCCGGACGGCGTCGCCAAGCCGGCGCACGATCTGTGCTTTGAACGCTTGGAACCTTGTGAGGTCCACGTGCCCCATCGGAGCCCACGCTTTGGCTCGGTGCACCGTGTCGGCCATCTCGATCAGGGCTTTACTGGGGATGCAGCCGGTCCGTAGGCAGACGCCGCCGACTCCCGCGGCTCCGTCCCCGTCGACGAGCGTGACTTGGCGGCCGAGCCGCGCTGCCCGCAGCGCGGCGGTGTACCCGCCTGGCCCCGCTCCCACTACGAGAAGATCGAGCCCTTCAGGGACCTCGCCAACAACCATCGCGCTAGGCCAGCAGCAGTACGGGGTCGGCGAGTAGGGCTGCGAGGTCGGTGGCGAACCTGCCGAGCACGTCGCCGTCGATCAGCCGGTGGTCCGCGGCGACGACCATGGGCAGCAGGGGTCGAATGGCCGGGACGCCGTCCACCGGGACGACCGCGTCGTGGATCCGGCCGAACCCGGCGATCGCGGCCTCGGGAGGGCGGATCACCGGCGTGCCGAGCCATCCCCCGTAGCTGCCGAAGTTCGTGATCGTGAAGGTTCCGCCCGCGGTCTGCTCGGGCGTGACGGTTCGCGAGCGCGCTGCCTGCGCCAACGCCGATGCCTCGGTGGCGATCTCGGCCAGCGACTTCCGATCGGCGTCGTGCAGCACCGGCACGATCAACCCGTCGTCGGTCGCGGTGGCGATGCCGATGTGACAACGCGGGTGATAGGTGATCGTCTCGGCCTTGAGGTCCATGCTCGCGTTCAACGACGGGTGGCGAGAGAGCGCCGCCGCCACAGCCGCCACGAACAGCGGCAGGTAGGTGAGCTCTGGGCCGAGCCGACCCCTCAGGCGTTCCCGCGCGGTGATCAGCCGTGTCGCGTCTATCTCGCGGAAGTCCGTGATATGCGGGATCTGTTGCCACGCCTGCGTCATGGCCTGCGCGATCCGTCGCCGCAGCCCCCGCAGCGGAACCGTCTCGGAAGAGGAGGTACCGGTCCCGGCGGCGATGGCCGGCGCCGCCGAGACCTGCACATCCTCCGTCGTCACGCGCCCGCCTGGCCCTGACCCTTGGACCTGCGCCAGGTCGACGCCCAGCTCCACCGCGAGCCTGCGCGTCGCGGGTGACGCGAGGACGCGCTGGGTTGACACAGCCGGCGGCGCCAGCGCCGTCGCTGGCGGGCCGGCTGCCTCAAGGCCGTCGACCCGCAGCACGGCGAGCACCGCGCCTACCGGCAGGATGTCGCCGGGCTTGCCTCCGAGCTCGGCGATGACGCCCTCGGATGGTGACGGCAGCTCGACGATCGACTTGTCGGTCTGGACCTCGACGATGATCTGGTCCCGGGCGACGTGGTCGCCGACCGCGACACGCCAGGCCACGATCTCGCCTTCGCTGAGGCCCTCGCCGAGGTCGGGCAGCCGGAACTCGAGCGGATTCATCCGGCTTTGACCGTCCTGCGGGCGGCGTCGACGACGCGGTCGACGGTCGGGATGTAGAGGTCTTCGGCCCCGGCGAGGGGATAGGGCGTGTCGGGGGCGGTGACACGGGCGATCGGCGCCTCCAAGGAGTAAAACGCTTCCTCTTGGATCGTGGCGATGACCTCGGCTCCGAACCCAGCCGACAGGGGAGCCTCGTGGACCACCACACACCGCCCAGTGTGCTCGACGGCGCTGACGAGGCCATCGACGTCGAGCGGTACGAGGGTTCGCAGGTCGAGCACTTGGGCTGAGATGCTTTCCTCGTTGAGCCGCTCGGCGGCCCGCTCGGCGATCTGGACCGCCGCGCTCCAGGCCACGAGGGTCAGGTGGTCGCCGCGTCGCGCCTCGCGGAGTTGCCCGAACGGCACGGTGTAGTCGCCGTCCGGCACCTCGCCCTTGACGAGCCGGTAGCCACGGAGCGGCTCGCAGAACAGGACCGGGTCAGGGTCGCGGATCGCCTCCAGAAGGAGGCCCTTCGCGTCGTATGCGGTCGCCGGCATCACGACCTTCAAGCCGGGGCATTGGACGAACTGGGCTTCAAGTGCGTCGGAGTGCAGCTCTGGCGCGCGTACGCCTCCCCCGAACGGCGCCCGGATCGTCACCTGTGCCCCAAACCTGCCATGGGTGCGGAAGCGGAACCGCCCGACCTGCGGACCGATCTGGTGAAACGCCTGATGGGCGAACCCCAGGAACTGGATCTCGGCGACGGGCACCATGCCGGCCACCGCGAGGCCCAGCGCCGAGCCGACGATCACGCCCTCGGCCAGCGGGGTGTCGACCACGCGATCCGGCCCGTAGGCATCGAGCAGGCCTTCGGTGGCGCGAAACACGCCGCCCAGCCGCGCGATGTCCTGGCCAAGCACCATGACGCGTTGGTCGCGCGCCATCTCCTCGAACAGCGCGGAGCGGATGGCCTGGACCATCGTCATCACGGCCATGGCGATCCGCGCTTTGCCATCTCGTCACGTTGTCGCAGGAGCCGTGGAGGAAGGTGGGCGTACGCATGCTCGAACAGATCGTCGATACCCGGCGCGGCGTGAGCCTCGGCGATTTCGACGGCGGCCTCGACCTCGGAGGCGATCTCCTTGGTCCAGATCTCCTCAGCTACGCCGTCCCAAAAGCCTTTCGCCGCCAGGTACCGCTGGACGCGGTCGATCGGGTCGCGCGCCTCCCAGGCCGTGTGCTCGGCGGGATCGACGTAACGCGTCGGGTCGTCGGCGGTGGTGTGCGGGCCCATGCGATAGGTGCGCGCCTCGATCAGGGTCGGGCCCAGGCCGGCGCGGGCCCGCTCGACGGCCTCTAACGTCACCGCGTGGACCGCGAACAGGTCGTTCCCGTCGACGACGACACCGGGGAAGCCGTAGGTCGGACCGCGCTCGGCGAACGTCGCCCCCGCGGTCTGCATCGCGCGGGGCGTCGAGATCGCCCAGCCGTTGTCCGAGAGAAAGAACACGACCGGGGCCTTGACGACACCTGCGAGATTGCAGCCCTCATGAAAGTCGCCCTCGGATGAGGCGCCGTCGCCGAAGTAGCAGGTGACGACCCCGGGAAGACCTCGCAGCCGAAGGCCCCACCCCAACCCGACGGCATGGGGGATCTGCACGCCCAGCGCGATCTGGATGGGGAGCATGTTCACACCGTCGGGAACCTCGGCGGCGGCGGCGTTGCCTTTGAAGTAGCCGAAGAAGCGCTCCAGCGGGTAGCCGTGGTGCAGCAACGCGGGCATCTCACGGTACTGGGGCACGATCCAGTCCCGAGCGGGATCCAGCGCCATCGCCGACCCGACGAACGCGGCCTCCTGCCCTCTCACCGGCGCGAACGTCCCCAACCGCCCCTGGCGCTGCAGGCTGACGGCCCGCCGGTCCGCGGCGCGTGACAGCATCATCAGCCGCAAGCCGGCCAGCGCCTCCTCGTCGGAGAGCCGCACCTCGGCTCCCTCCAACAGGGCGCCCTCTGTATCCAAGAACTGAATGGGTTCCACGGGTAGGACGCTAACGACGGTCGATAGGGGCCGTCAATGGGTGGCTCCGAGGACACATTGCTCCCGATCATTGTGGTGTTCGCCCACGAGATCAACTGCTGGTTATGACCGGAATAGGTGACGCGTGCAAGCACGCCGATCACGGTAGACGACCGAGTAAACTGCACTGAAATCATGTCGAAATGTTCTGGTGAAGTCGCGTCGGGGGTCGGTGACGAGGTCAGGGGACTCATCGCCAGCCTGCGCCCTGTGCGAGTGGCGTCACCGGTCATGAGCCAGTGCCGGCAAGAATCTTGCCGGCCCACCCGTCACGCCATGACCTCACCTGCACAAAACCGCACACCAGCCTCAACACTCACGAAACCGTCAGGTAAGGTCAGGTCAGGTCAGGCACCCCGGACACGCGCTAGCTCAATACGCCCACATTTAAGGGTAGCCGTCCAAGGGTGATATGTGGAAAGCTGGGACCGTCTTTCGAGACCGAGGGGTCCCCACCGCCCCGCCGCAAGAGGGTTTTCGTATATGGCTGCTCACAGGAGGAAAGCAGCGGTTTAGAGTTGGGGTCAGGGGGCTTGCCGACTCACAATTGCTTTGAACCTCGGGAGGAGGTGGACATTGCTCAATGCACCGAAGCCATCGCTTGCTGATCACCTGACCGGCAGTCAACGGAATCTCCAGGCAAAATTGATCGAAGCAATCCATGAAGCTATCCCAACCGAGGTCGATCTCGAAGAGGCAGTGCAACGCGCACACGGTTGCTATCGGAAAATCGCCCAGGCGCTCGTCGATCTGCGCCATGAGTTCCCAGGACCGAACGGTGAACCGCCCGATTTGCAGGGACGCTCGTCTCCGTATCGCATTGCAGTTCGTGATGCGTACGGCGCAGTCAGTTCCGATCGGAACGGACCGCTACCGAAACGTCTCACTGCCGGGGTCGCCTACTGGGTGAGGAAGACCCTGATTGAACGCTACGGTGAAAAAGCGCTGTACGAAAACGGGACCATTCGACGGATAGCAGTCAAAGTTGACCGATGTTCGGGTCCGAACGACAGGATGATCGGAGTCCTGCCAAACGATCCCGCCGATCGTCTCGACATCTTGATCAGCATGCTGAACTCTCTCGCCGTCGATCCTCGCCTGGCTCCAAGCGAGGAAGCGGTGCGCTCTGCCTTCCGGGCAGTACTCCTGTTGCGGAACAAGTTGAACGGCGTTCTCAAGAATGACCGGCAGTCGCTCCGCAGCCCAGGCGTTTGTGACGGCGCTGCCGACGCTCAGGCGAACAGAAGCTGCGAACTTATGCCCGAAGCGGTCATGAGTTAACTCTTCTTTACCAGTTGCGCTCTCGGGTGAGAGATTGTGCGCATAGGCGCCCGATCGTCAGCCCGCCGAGGGAGTGGGGGCGCTAGGACCAACCGTAGGTCAAGGCGTCCGTTCGCGGTTACGTTTTGGGTGCGGCGCTTCTGAAGTGACGTCGCATCGTCCTGCCACCTCACTGCCGCCTCCCGTGAACTGCACCGCCAACCGTTCGCTCCGCGCGGAGCGAATGCATCCTTCCCGCGCCTACGCGGAAGAAGCCCTATTGGCCAGGGTTCGGCACGGATGCGTGCCGAAGTCTGGCCATATGCCGTTTCCTGGCCATTAGCGCTTGCGAGAATAACGCACGGTGAGGATGTGGCGCTCAAAGATCGCATTGAGTTGCTCGCGGGCTGGTCCGGCGGTCTCTCGGAGGCAGCGCACATCCGAGAACAGCAACGTCACTGCTGCCCAGGCCTCAGCAGCATGAAGTCCCTCCGAAGAGCCGCACCCTTGCGTTTTTCTCCCCTTGAGGGGCGGGTCGCCAGCTTGTTGCCGCTGCTGTTCGCGGCCTGAGCGGTCTGGGGGCGCAAGCTTCCCGGTCGCATCACGATGCCTTTGCCGTCGGCGGAGATGACCAGCACGTCACTGTCGGGGCACGCCCGGCGCTCGCGGGCGTCACATCAAAGTCACAGACGTCCCCGGCGGCGCGCGCGGCCAACTCCTCAGTTTGGCGTTTGCCGATCGCTGCGCCCGTGGCCCGGCTGATGGCTTGGGCGGCGTCTTCGAACGACCCGCGGGCGGCCTCGAGCGCGGCCAGCTTGCGCAGCCCGTGGCTGTGGCGCTCCACCGGCAGGCTCAAGGTGGCGTCGGCTGGGTGCAGGTTGGAGGCCCCGAGCGCGCGGTAGGCCTTGCGCTCGACGTTGACCTGGCCGAACACCGTGATCAGTTTGCGGTCATGCCCCGTCTGGAGTGCGTGTCCGCTCGGTCCCGTCGGCGCCGATGACGTCGTGGCGGTCGGCCTCCCCCACCGCGCGCAGGTCGAGGTGGTCTCGGTGCAGGCGTCGCCGCAGCTCCCTCCCGCGGGTGATCTTGTCCTCGATCTGCGCGTGGGTCAGCTGCCCTGTGGGTGCGCTCTCGAGGTCGGTGATGATCGACTCGAGCAGCCCTCTGGAGCGGGCGAAGGGGCCGCCGGCCATCACTCCAACAGAGCCGCACCCTATAGGTATTCGGGCACCTGGACGCCATACTCGTGGCTGCCCGCACGAGATTGAGGATCTGCGCCGCCCTGGGCCTACCGCTGCGATGTCGCCAGCGGCCGTGCACGACAGCGCGTGACGACCTTGCAACCCTGACAGATCGCCTTAGGGCCTGGGCACAAATAACTTGACGCTTTCATCCGGATTTGACCTGGTCAGCGAGTCACGCGACCGTAACTTCCGCCACGTTATTCATGCCCAGGTCCTTAGTACACCCTTCCGTAAATTCGCATGTCTTCGGACGGCCCTGCATCCCCGCTCGCGGCGTCGCGCCTCGCTTACACAGCCTGGAGGCTATGGGATGCCTTTCAGGATCGACGCGCACAAGCGATGCGGGGCGCAGTGCCGCCCCTCGATGCGCAACGAATTTTCGTCAGGGCCACTTAGCGCTCGATCTGCTCCAGGCCGAGCCGGACGCCTGGCTGACCACGATCGCCGCCGCCGGGGGATGGTCGAGCGCCGTCCGCCGGACGCCCGCGTCGCCTTTCTTCGCGCGTGGCGTGTGAGCGTCGGTTATGGGCACGGCTCGGGGTACACGCTGGTTGACCTGCGTTAACGCTCTCGCTAGGTTAGGGATACCTCACTGATGGGAGCGGGAATGAGGCCAGGTGTCTGACACGCGTGCCCCGGCACGGGGACCGCGGCGGGAGGGGTCTGCGCGGGCTGAGACGACTGGAACGGAAGCCCCGAAACCCGGCCGATCGTGGCTGGAAGGGCTTGGGCGCGTCGGGCTGGCGCGCACGAGCGGCTGGCGGGCCATCGGCCTGCTGGTGGCGCTCGTGGCCCTGGGCGCGGTGACGCTGTTGAGCGTGCGCTACGGCAGCAAGCCGATCCCCATGGACACCGTGTTCGATGCGTTCCTGGACTTCGACGGATCCAACGACCACCTGATCATCCGCAGCCTGCGGGTGCCCCGGACGCTGGTGGGGCTGGGCGTGGCGGTCGCGCTGGGGCTGGCCGGCGCGGTCATGCAGGGGGTGACCCGCAACCCGCTGGCCGACCCCGGCATCCTGGGAGTCAACGCGGGCGCCGCCCTGGCCGTGGTCATCGCGATCTACGTGTTCGGCGTAGGCAGCCTGCTGGGGTACGTGTGGTTCGCGTTCGGCGGCGCGGCCGCGGCCAGCGCGGTGGTGTATGCGCTGGGCGCGCTGGGCCGGGAGGGCGCGACACCGGTGAAGCTGGCGCTGGCCGGCGCGGCGGTCAGTGTGCTGCTGGGCGCGCTGACGACCGCGGTGCTGCTGATCGACATCGCGACCTTCGACCAGTACCGTTTCTGGGCCGTAGGCTCGCTGGCCGGCCGGGACCTGCGCATCCTGCAGCACGTCACCCCGTTCCTGGTGGTGGGGTCGGTCGTGGCGCTGGGGTCGGCGCGGGCGCTGAACGCGTTGAGCCTGGGTGAGGACGTGGCCCGCTCGCTGGGCCAGCGGGTCGCGGTGGCCCGAGCTGTGTCGTCGGCCGCGGTGGTCGTGCTCGTCGGCGCCGCCGTGTCAGCGGCGGGGCCGATCGGCTTCCTCGGCCTGACCGTCCCGCACGTCGCCCGCGCGATCACCGGCCCCGACTACCGCTGGGTGCTGCCCTACTCCGCGGTGCTGTCGCCCATCCTGCTGCTGGGCGCCGACATCGTCGGCCGGGTGATCGCCCGCCCGTCTGAGGTCGAGGTCGGCATCATCACCGCGGTCCTGGGCGCGCCGGTCTTCATCGC
Source organism: Egibacteraceae bacterium (assembly GCA_050743205.1). GTDB lineage: Bacteria > Actinomycetota > Nitriliruptoria > Euzebyales > Egibacteraceae > JBOGED01. The sequence continues at coordinate 9,895 of JBOGEA010000184.1, forward strand.
GCTGGTCCGTCGCCGGAAGTTGGCCGAGCTGTGAGCAGCCTGCGGGTGCGGCGCGTGCCGGAGCTGGGGGCGGACCAGGTCGCGGTCCGCCTGGCCAGCCCCCAGCTGTCGGCGCGGATCTCGGCGCGGGTCGTCGCGGTGTCCGCCGCGCTGGCGGCGGTGATCACGGTCGTGTTCGCGCTCAACATCAGCCTGGGCGACTTCCCGATCCCGCTGTCGGAGGTGTTCCCCTCGATCGTGGGCCAGGGCAGCGCGGACGGTGACTTCATCGTGCGGGTGCTGCGGCTGCCGCGGTCGCTGACCGGGGTGCTGGTGGGGGCCGCGTTCGGCATGTCGGGCGCGATCTTCCAGAGCTTGGCCCGCAACCCGCTGGCCAGCCCCGACATCATCGGCGTCGAGGCCGGCGCCGCCACCGGCGCGGTGCTCGTCATCCTGGTGATCGGCAGCGGCGGTGGCGTGAGCGTGGCCGGCGGCGCGCTGCTGGGCGGGCTGGTGACCACCGCCGGGGTGTACCTGCTCGCCTACCGGCGCGGGGTGACCGGGTACCGGCTGATCCTGGTGGGCATCGGAGTCACCGCGGTCCTGGGCAGCGTGACGTCGTACCTGCTCACCCGCGCCAACGTGTACGACGCGCAACGGGCCGCCGTGTGGCTGACCGGCAGCCTCAACGGGCGCGGCTGGGAGCACGTCGGCCCAGTCGGCGCCGCGCTGGCCGTGCTCGTGCCGGTCACGCTGCTGCTGGCCCGCCAGCTGCGGGCGCTGCAGCTGGGCGACGACACCGCCCGCGGGCTGGGGGTGCGCATCGAGGCGGCCCGCGGCGGGCTGATCGTGGCTGGGGTGGGCCTGGCCGCGGTGGCCACGGCGTCGGCGGGGCCGGTGGCGTTCGTGGCGCTGGTCGCGCCGCAGATCGCCCGGCGGCTGGCGGGCGCGGCCACGGTCGCGCTGATGCCCGCTGCCCTGACGGGCGCCGCGATCGTGATCTGCGCCGACCTGGTCGCCCGGGTCGTGTCTCCCGTCGAGCTGCCCGTGGGGATCCTCACGGCGATCATCGGCGCCCCCTACCTGCTGTGGCTGCTGGCGCGGGCGAACCGCGTCGGGACCGGCGGCTGATTCGTGCCGCCCCGCCTGCGGTTCGACCCTCTGATGATCCTCGACCTGGGAGGCTTCCTGCCGTGACCGACTCCACACAGGCGGCTGATCCGTGCCGCCCCGCCCGCGGTTCGACCCTCTGATGATCCTCTGATGATCCTCGACCTGGGAGGCTTCCTGCCGTGACCGACTCCACCCTGCGCGCCGAGGCGCTGAGCTTGGGCTACGACGAGCGGCTGGTCGTCGACGACCTGTCCCTGGCGATCCCGCCGGGACAGATCACCGTCATCGTCGGCGCCAACGCGTGCGGCAAGTCGACGCTGCTGCGCGGCCTCGCCCGCCTACTCAAGCCCCTCGCCGGCATGGTCTACCTCGACGGCCACAGCATCAACCGGCTGCCCACCAGGGTCGTGGCCACCCAGCTGGGGATCCTGCCCCAGTCACCGGTCGCCCCTGAGGGCCTGACCGTCGCCGACCTGGTCGGCCGCGGCCGCTACCCGCACCAGCGCTGGTTCCGCCAGTGGTCGACCGAGGACGAGGCCGTCGTGGCCGCCGCGCTGGCCGCCACCCGCACCACCGACCTGGCCGACCGCCCTGTCGACGAGCTGTCCGGCGGCCAGCGCCAGCGCGCCTGGATCGCGATGGCCCTGGCCCA
>JBOGEA010000185.1:0-11505 GCA_050743205.1 Egibacteraceae bacterium
ACATATACGTCGCCGATGCTCCACAAAACTGCCGTCAACCAGCGCGCCACCGCCCCACCGCCCCCCCCGCCCATCGCTGGTCGGGCCGCGCCCCCGCTGCGTCCATGTGCGGGGCACCGCCCAGGCGCTCGACGCAGTCCCATCGCCTGACGGCGGGCCGCACGCGCGATCTCACCCGAGAAGGCGGTGAGCTGGGGCTTGGCGCAGCCGTGAACGCGTAGCGGAGGTCAGCTGCGGTGGGGGTCTGGCCTGGGGAGACGTGCGGGCTCGCGGTCGAAGGCGATCGCCGCGCGGGCGTCGTGCTTGTTGGCGCGCAGGCTGGCCACGACGGTGATGGCGAGGATGGCCATGACGATCCCCAGGCTCACGAGCGGGCTGGGATGCGGGAAGCCCCCGATGTTCTCCGTCAGGATCTTGACGCCGACGTAGGCCAGGATGACCGCGAGCCCAGTGTTGAGGTAGCGCAGCTTGTCGGCGGCGCCGGCGAGCAGGAAGTAGAGCGACCGCAGGCCGAGAATCGCGAAGATGTTCGACGTCAGGACGATGAACGGGTCTGTCGTGATCGCAAAGATGGCCGGGATCGAGTCGACTGCGAAGATCAGGTCACTGAACTCGATGAGGACGAGCACGATGAACAGCGGCGTTGCGAGCAGCTTTCCGTGTTCACGCACGAAGAAGCGCTCGCCGCGGTAGCCGTCCGTGGTCGGCAGCACCCTTCGGACGCTCTGCATCAGCCGCGAGTTCGTCACGTCCGTCGTCTTATCGCGGTGCCGCCACGTCTTCCAGGCGGCGTAAAGCAGGAACGCGCCGAAGACATAGAGGATCGCCTCAAAGCGGTGGACGAGCGTGGCGCCGACGAAGATGAGGATCGTGCGCATCGCGATCGCGCCGAGCACGCCGTAGTACAGCACCCGGTGCTGCAGCTCGCGGGGCACGGACAGCGCGCCGAAGATGAGCACGAAGACGAACACGTTGTCCACCGACAGCGACTTCTCGATCAGATACCCGGTGAAGTACTCCACACCGCCTGCGTGAAACCGCGTGACGAACAACCCGAAGACGATCGAGACGCCGATCCAGATCGCCGACCAGATGCCGGCCTCTTTAATGGACACGGCATGGGCGTCGCGCTGCACGACGAAGAGGTCGATCGCGAGGAGGACCGCGACAATACCGGCGAATATGCCGTAGAGGACCGGATCTGACATAGATGCTCCGAAGGCTGGGCAGACATAGCCTGCCTGACGGGTCCGAAGGTCTGGCGTCCATGTAGGCTGCCCGATGCCAGCGGCATCGGTACACGTGCGCAGACCCGGATGGTTCCCGTGGACACGGGGCCATCGTGTTGACGGACCTGCGCCGGGAGCGCCGTCACGGCCGTCCCGTAGCTACTGCCCTCCGGTCTCTCCGAGTCAGCCTACATCGCCGGCTCGCCCATGCGCGTGTCCGCCTCAATCTCCGAGGCGGCGACGCGCAGGCCGGTGCGGGCCAGGCGGCGCCTGCTGTACCGGTAGAACAGGATCGCCAGCAGTGGTGGCACAACCACCACGGCGACGCGGAATCCCCCGGTGACGGTCTCAATCGGGATGCCGAACAGGCGTGAAAGGACGTCATTCGTCGCGGCGGCCGAGACGATCAGGACGAATGAGAACGTCCCAATCGACATCGCCGCCCGCAGCGGGATCTCCAGCGGGTTGGAGAGCACGTGCCACTCGCCGTGCAGCCCGTACACCCTGCGTTCAATGAACGGGTAGGCGATCAGCGCGCCGAACATCAGCCCGGGCAGCAGGATGCCGGCGATGAACGGACCTGAGATCGTCACGCCGGGCAGGCCCACCTCGACCGGTGGGAGGAGCCGGAGCATCCCCTCGGCCCAGAAGAGGAACCAGTCCGGCTGCGCCTGGTTGCCGACCTCGCCCGGTACGTACGGACCCAGCAGCGCCACGTCGCTCCATGGCACCAGCACGGCCGACGCCGTCAGCAGCCCGCCGATCCACAGGATCAGCGTCGCGGACTCCTGGAACTGCGCCGGCCACAGCGGTTTGCCGACGACCATCCGGTGCCCGTCGATGCCCCGGCGCGGGAACTGCGTGTGCCGCTGGCGGGCGACGAGCGCGAGGTGGACGCTGATCAGCGCGATGATCAGGGCGGGGATGAGCATGACGTGGAAGACGAAGAACCGCGGGATCACGTCACCCGTCGGGAACAGGCCGCCGAAGATCCAGAACGCGAGCTGCTCCCCGATGAACGGGAAGCTGAGCAGCTCGGAGTAGGCGATGCGGATGCCGGTGCCCGCGAGTGAGTCGTACGGCAGCGAGTAGCCGACCAGCCCCTCGGCCAGCGCGAGCGTCAGGAGCAGCAGCCCGATGTGGTAGTTGGGCTCGCGCGGCTTGCGGAACGCGCCGGTGAGCAGGATGCGCAGCAGGTGAAGGACGGTCGCGGCGATGAACAGGTGCGACGCGACGCGGTGGATCCGCCGGATCAGGAGGCCGGCGGGCACCTCCTCCGACAACCGGATGACGGACGCGAACGCCTCCGGCAACGCCACGCCCCGGTAGAGCGGGCTCTGGCCGGCGTACGTCACGATCTCGGTCGACGGCCGGTAGAAGAACGTGAGGAACGTCCCGGTGGCGACCAGCACGACGAACGAGAACAGGGCCACCTCGCCCAGCAGGAACGACCAGTGGTGCGGGAACACTTTGTTGGCCACCTTGCGCCCGGGCCGGCGCAGCCCCACCCGCCTGTCCAAGGTGTCGAACAGCAGCGCGAACAGCGGCGTCATGTTGGATCCTTACCCGAACGCGGGACCGACCTGCTCGGTGAAGTCGTCCAGCGCCACCAGCTCCCCGTCGCGCAGGCCCAACGGGAGCTGGGGCAGTGGCCGCTTCGCCGGCCCGAACGCGACGGCCGCGCCGCGGTTGGCGTCGAAGGTCGACTGATGGCAGGGGCAGAACAGCACGTTGTCCCGCTCGCGATACAGCGCCACCGGGCAGCCGGCGTGCGTGCAGATCTTGGAGTAGGCGACCACGGTGTCGTCCACGACCCAGTCGAGCACGGTCGGCGCCGCCGGCACATCGGTCAACCGGAGCACGACCACCGCGGACGACTCAACGCCGATCGCGCCTTCGGGCCAGGCCGTCACGACACCGCCCGGCGCGATGTCGCCGGGTCGCAGCCGTTGGCCGGCGCCCGTCACCACCCGCGTCCCCGCCCGCCACCGCGTCGTCCGCAGCTGGTCACCCGGCGAGGGGCCCAGTGAGCTGACCGGCGCGAGGAAGCTCACGCCCAGCGCGGTGGCGCAGGCGATCAGGACCCGCGTCAGCAGCGGGCGGCGCCCGACGACCGGCTCGATGCCGGCAAGCGCGAGGTCGTCGCTGCCTTCGCCCGGGTGGAGCCGAGGCTCGACGGCGTCAACGTCGGGGTAGCGATCCGTGAAGTAGCGGCGGACCGCGATGGCCAGCAGCAGCATCGACAGCGCGAGCAGCGTCCCGAACGCCGCCAGCGGCGCACCCAGCAGCAGCGTGACCCCGAAGCCGACCGCGCAGACCGCCGCGCCGACGGCGGTGCCGATCACGAGCGCGTCGTTCGCCTGGCTGGGCGGCGGAACGCGCTCGGCGATGATTCGCAGATCCCCGCGCTGGTCAGCCTCGGAACTCAACTCTGCGCCTCCTGGCCAGATGATTCCTCGGGTCTCTTTCTCGGATTGGGGAACCACGCCGGTGTGCCCCCGATCCAGAACAGCGAGAACAGCAGAGCGACGGCGGCGAGGGCCACGAACGCGGCCGCGTAGACGGGATTCAGCTCAACGAGTCCGAAAATGGGCGTGCCGCGCTCCTCCTCCACATAGTCCAGGTACGCGACCACGTCTCCCGCCTCCTCGTCGGTGATCTGGTCCTGGCTGAACTGGGGCATCTCGAACGGTCCGACGCGGATCGCCTCCGCGATGACCACGGGCGGATAGCCGGTCAGCGGCGGCGTGTAGGCGCCGGCGCCCGCCACCCCACCGCCCCCGCTGGCGCCGTGGCAGTGCGCGCACTGCTGCTGGTAGATCGGCAGCCCGCGAGATGGATCCCCCGCCTGGACCGCGGGGATCTCGCCCTGCAGGCTGAACGCCTGGCGCATCCACCCCACCAGCGCCTCGCGGTCCTCGCCGGTCACGGTCGGTGAGCGCAGCCGGTTGTCGAACGGGTCGCCGGCCGGCGGCATGCGGCCGGTGCGCAGCGCCAGGTCGATGGAGGCGACAGGGAGGCCAAGCATCGGCGGCGCCTGCCGGTTCGTGCCCGGGACGGTCCCGCCCTGCCCACCGCCGCCGTGACACTGGGCGCACTGCTGCTGGTAGATCAGCGCCCCCTGCTGCCGCTGCGCCTCGCTGACCTGCCGAGCCTGCGCGCCGCCAGAGGACTTGAGCACCAGGATCCCGACGGCGGCGGCCACGAGCAACCCCCAGCCGAGCAGCGCCTTGACCGCGCCGCCCTGCAGGCGAGTGGGTTCCACCTCATTGATCCTCTCGCACGGGACTTGAGTAGTCCTCCCACGCCGTAGGTGAGGTTATACGGCGTATGCCCGGGCGGGCATCGAGCGCTCCACGCCGCTGGGCTATCCTGCCACGACCTGAGCCCCCTCCGCCAAGGCCAGCCAGCGCGGCACCCAGGACCTGGGCACACATAACTCGAGGACTGACGGCGATCACCCGTGGGCGCCCACGGAACGTGGCCCGCCTGTTCCTGTCGCAGCGGTCAGGCTCGGATGAGCTGGATGTGGAGCGCCTGTCAGCCGGCGACGTCGTCGAGTCTGTGCTGGCCCAGTGCCGCCAGAGCAGTGTCGGGTCCGCTGAGTATGTGGTGACGGCGCTGCGTTGTCTGCCGCGGTTCCGCACGTGGAGGGCTGGGCGAGCCAGCGGTTAGGCCCACGCGGTGCCGGCGGTGGCCGGCGGGCGCGCGGGGCTTCCCAAAGCGCTGGACGCCATCGCGCCTGCTGCAAGCCCTGATGACCGACCCGCCGGGCCGGGCCGCCGCCCCCGCCGGCACGGACGCTCCCGCCAGATCAACCGCGTCACCAGGGCCGGCGTGAAGTGCACGGCTACGCCGGCTGCCTGAGGCTCGTCCAAGCGGGTGCCGACATCGACTACGACGGCGCCTCCCGGCCGTTGGAGTTCACCGACGCCGGTGAGCCCAGCTCGGCCACCTACATGCATGATCACTGAGATCCAATCCGACGGCTCCCTGCAAAACCTGCGGACCATCCCGGCCTCGGCCCGATGAGCGCACATCGGCGGCACAATGCGGGGCAAGGGGCTGGGGGTGGGGTGCCTCACGTCCAGAGTTCGAGGTAAACTGAGAGTGTCCGGCACCGAATAACGTCAGGGTAAGTCGTGCAAACCGATGTTGCAGTCAGGGACTCGAGCGGCGAGCCCGTGGTCACAGTCGAAGTGAAGGCACGTCGCGGTAAGGATGCGGCCTGGGCTGCACAGCTACGGCGCAATTTGCTGGTGCACGGCCTCGCGCCTCGTAGTCGCTACTTTCTCCTGGTAACACCGGACCAGACCTATCTGTGGCGGGATGATGCGCCTCGAAGCCTTGGAGCCTCGCGCGCGCCGGACATAGTAGTGGAGACGCGTAACCTTTTGGGAGCCCAACTTGATGATCTGGCTACCGGGCTACGTTCGCTCGGTGGGGCGGCATTGGAACACCTGGTCGCGTCGTGGCTTGCTGCGCTTATCCGTGCATCGTCTGTTGAAGACCTACCCGCAGCCTCCCGGTCCTTTGCCATAAACTCGGGCTTGTTTGAGGCGGTTCGAGGAGCAGACGTAAGGTTCAGCGTCGCATGATCCGTCTCTATGTCGAGACCAACTTCGTCCTCGAATTGACTTTCGATCAAGAGCAGAGTGCGGCATGTGAACAGCTTCGCGACTTCGCAGAGGAAGGCAGGGTAGAGTTGGTCGTGCCTGCGTACTGTTTAGCCGAACCACATGAGACTTTTGTCCGTCGGCGCAAGAAGCGTCAAATTTCGCAGAACGAGATTGAGGCAGAGCTGAAGCAGCTACGGCGGTCTACCAGTTATAAAGTGGCTGCGGAGCAGATCGAGCTGGTAGCTGCGCTTTTCGCGGCCAGCGCCCAGGAGGACCTTGCCCGCCTTGAGGATGCCGTTACGCGCCTGGCAGAGGCAGCCACTCTGCTACCCCTCACTCCACGTGTCGTGCGTAGAGCCTACCATCTACAAAAATACATGGATATTGGGCCACAAGATAGTTTCGTACTCGCCAGCGTGCTCGATGATCTTGACGATCGTCCATCGTCGAAGGCGTGGTTTGCGAACCGAAACACAAAAGATTTCGAAGACCCAGACGTGGAGGCATTGTTGGCAGACCGGAACTGTCAGCTACTCACCAGCTTTGGTGCGGCGGTCGGCCTCATCCGCCACTAAAGGTCTTGGAGGGGCGAGACCTGTTGCGCGTGAGTCAAGTTTGGCGGGGTCGGGTTGCACGCGTTGCGGTCACTTCGGGCAAGGTTTTGTGCTGGATCCGCGCAGCATGCTGCGCGGATCCAGCACAAAACTGCGGTCAACTCCGCGCGCGACCGTCCCTCCCGCCCATGCTCGTCGGGCCGGGGCGAAGCCCCGTTAGGCTATGATGATGACATCGTTTTCCTTCCGACAACGATGCTCAGCGTGGGAACGGCCATCTCTGCCGAGGCTGCTCTGCCGTTCCTCGGCGTGGGCCTTGCGCTCCCCAGCTCGAACATGCGCCAGCTCCGGTGGCCACCTCAGCTCCCTTTGCGGACGCTACTCACGATTGTGTGGATGATGATCCGTGCGTGTCGGCTCGACGAGCAGACTGCTGTGGACGTCGCCTGATGACCGACCCGCCGGGCCCGGGAAAGCGGGGCGGCGGCGGTGATGACCCTGCTGGTAGGCTGAGGACTCCGGCTTCCGCTGTGGCCGGACCCGCCTCGGCTCCGCCTGCCTGATCCGCGGCTGTCCCTTCGCTGCGTGCCGATGGGATTTACGGACGCATCAAGCCGGCGGATCCGTTTCACAGTGGGGACCTATGGACATGCGGCTTGACGGGAGCGGCGCGGAGGCACAGTCTGGTAGCGCTGGGAGTACGGCACGAGGGTCGGGCGGTCTCCAGTGGTCGGAGGGCAATTGAGCGTGATGCCGCCAGCCCCCGTGGCGGGGAACGAGGGGCGGAGCGCGGAGGCCGTGGCTCCGGAGAGCGGCTCGCCTGAGCGCGAGCCGTTCGATCGGTTGATCCTTCTCGCCGCCGAGCTGCTGCGGGCGCCGATGGCGGCGGTGACGCTGTGTGACGCGGAGGGCAACCTCGTCGATGGGAGCGTCGGCCTCGTCCCCCCCCCGCCTGATGCGCAGCAGGTGACAAGGCCGCTGTGCGCCGAGCTCATCCGCTCTGGCAAGCTGCTCGTGGTCCGTGACGTCCGCCACTGCCCGCGCTATGCGGACCACCCGGAGATCATCCGACAGGGGGTGCGCGCGTATGTCGGGATACCGCTGCGCCTGCAGGACGGAGAGGTGCATGGCTCGCTCTGCGTCTTGGACCGCCAGCCGCGTGGCTGGAGCGAGCAGGAGGTCGGCATCCTCAAGGGCTTGGCCGCCGCGGTCACGAGCGAGATGAGCCTGCGTCAGGAGGCGCATCAGGCGTCGGCGGGCCTGTGCGCCGCCGAGCACGCCCGGGTGGAGGCGGAGCGCGCCCGCGACCGGCTGGAGATCCTGGTCCAGGCCAGCATGACGCTGGCCGAGTCGCTGGACTTCAAGACCACGCTCGACAACGTCGTCCGGCTGATGGTGCCGCTGCTGGCCGACGTATGCGGAGTGTTCCAGCAATCCGACGACGGACGGGTCGCGCGCATCGCCATCAGCTCAGACCCTCCGGGGGACCGCCGGCGGCCGCTCGCCGGTATCGCGAGCTACGACGTGTACCCGGCCGACCATCCCATCGGGCCGGCGAGCGTTGCCCGCACCGGGAAGACCGAGGTGGTCGACCCGGTGACCGACGAGTGGCTGCAGTCGCTCGCCATGGACGACGATCACCTGGCTGCCCTGCGTCGGACCGGATGGCGCAAGGTGATCATCGCGCCGCTGACGCTGCACGGCCGCACGTTCGGCAGCCTGTCATGCGCGCACATCTTCGAGGGCAAGGAGTACACACCCGAGGATCGCCGGGTGATCGAGCAGCTGGCGGACCGCGTCGCGGTGGCGCTGGACAACGCGCGGCTGTACCGCGAGCGTGACGACGTCGCGCAGATGCTGCAGCGCAGCCTGCTCCCCCCGGCCCTGCCGCCGGTCCCGGGCATGGACCACGGGCTGCGCTACCGGCCCGCCCAGGCCGAGTGGCTGGTGTGCGGCGACTTCTACGACCTGTTCCAGGTCGCCGCTGGCGAGTGGGTGGCCGCGATCGGCGACGTCTGCGGCAAGGGGCTGCCGGCGGCGGCGCTGGCCAATCTGGCCCGCCACGTCATCCGGACGGCGGCCATGGACCACTCAGGGCCCCGCGACATCCTCCGCGTGCTGAACGACGCGCTGCTGCGGGAGGAGACGGTGCCTGATGACGCCCGCTCCGCCACCGCGCTGTGCCTGCGCGTGCGTCCCCGCCCTCGCGACGCGGTCGTCGTGACCCTGTCGTCCGCCGGGCATCCGCAGCCGGTCGTGCTGCGCCGGCACGGCGGGGTTGAGGCCGTGAGCTGCCCAGGCCTGCTGCTCGGCGCGTTCCCGACGGTCGACGTCATGCAGGCGCGCGTCGCGCTGAATCCCGGCGACGCGATCGTGATGTTCACCGACGGCGTGACCGAGGCCCGCCGCGGGCGCAGGCTGTTCACGACGGGCAGGCTGCGCCAGGTCGTCGCGCGCTGCCGGGGCTTTCACGCGCAGGCGATCGCCGACTCGGTCGCCAGCGCGGTCACCGAGTGGGAGGACGGCAATGTGCGGGACGACCTGGCGGTCTTCGTCCTGCGCAACCCGTTGTAGGGCTTGGCGTAAGCTGTCGGGACTCCCATCGTAAGGAGCGACCGCATTGCCAAGAGCACGGCCTCGAGTCTTGAGCGGGATCCAACCCAGCGGCGATGTCCACCTCGGCAACTACGTCGGGGCGATCAGCCGCTGGGCCCGCGAGCAGCAGCCGGAGCACTTCTTCTGCATCGCCGACCTGCACGCGATCACCGTGCCGCAGGACCCGAAGGCGCTGGCGAGCACGACGATCGACCTGGCCTGCTGGCTGCTCGCCGCCGGGATCGACCCAGGCGTCTGCCCGCTGTTCGTCCAGTCCCAGGTGCCCGAGCACACGCAGCTGGGCTGGATCCTCGCGTGCACCGCGACCGTCGGTGAGCTGAGCCGCATCACGCAGTTCAAGGACAAGTCTCAGGGCCGCGATTCAGTCTCCGCCGGGCTGTTCACGTACCCGGTGCTGATGGCGGCGGACATCCTGCTCTACCAGGCCGACGAGGTGCCGGTCGGCGACGATCAGCGCCAGCACCTCGAGCTGACCCGCGACATCGCCCAGCGCTTCAACCACCGCTACGGCGACACGTTCACCGTGCCGGTGGCCACGCTCCCCAAAGTCGGGGCCCGGATCATGGATCTGCAGCAGGTCGGCAGCAAGATGTCGAAGTCGGCCGAGTCGCCGCAGGGCACGATCCTGCTGGGCGAGGACGAGTCGGTGACCCGCAAGAAGATCATGCGGGCCGTGACCGACTCGGGCTCTGAGATCCGCTCAGCGCCGGACAAGCCCGGCGTCTCGAACCTGCTCGACCTGATGGCGGCGGTGACCGGCGGGGAGATCGCCGACCTCGAGCTGGCCTACCAGGGCCAAGGCTACGGCGCGCTGAAACGGGACCTCGCCGAGGCGGTGAACGGGTTCCTGCGGCCCATGCGCCAGCGCCACGCCGAGCTGGCCGCCGACCCGGCGGGGGTGAGAGACCTGCTGCTCAAAGGCGCCGCCAAGGCCCGCGAGGTCGCGGTCCGCACCGTGGAGCTGGCCTACGAGCGTGTGGGCTTTCTGGCTCCCCTGCCGTGAACCTTGCCAGCCTTGAGCGAGTCACCAAGCGTTACGCCGAGAAGCTGCCGCTCGACGGCGTCTCGCTCGGCGTCGACGACGGTGACCTCGTCGGCGTGATCGGCCGCAACGGCAGCGGCAAGTCGACCCTGCTGCGGATCCTGGCCGGTGTCGAGGAGCCCGACAGCGGGCGTGCCGTCCACGCGAACCACCTGCGGGTCGCCTACCTGGACCAGGAGCCGGCGCTCGACCCGGCGCTGGAGGTGGCGGCGGTGCTGGGGGGCCGCCAGGCGGAGGCGATGGTCGATCGCCTCGGGATACGCGAGGTCGACCGCCGGATCGGCGAGCTGTCCGGCGGGCAGCGCAAGCGCGTGGCGCTGGCGCGGGTGCTCGCCGATGACGCGAGCCTGGATCCCGTGGGCGGCGAGGTCGGGCTGCTCGTTCTGGACGAGCCGACGAACCACCTGGACGTCGGCGCGGTCCAGTGGCTGGAGGATCTGCTGGGCGCGCGGCGGGGCGCGCTCGTGCTCGTCACGCACGACCGCTACCTGCTGAACCGGCTCGCGACCCGGATCGTCGAGGTGCACCGCGGGCTGCTGCACACTCATCAAGGGTCATACGAGGCGTACCTGGAGGCGCGGGCCCAGCGCGCCGCGCACGCCGAGGCCACCGAGCAGCGCCGCCGCAACCGCGCCCGGACCGAGCTGGACTGGCTGCGCCGCTCGCCGGCCGCTCGGACGTCGAAATCGAAGCACCGGGTCGCGCAGGCGCAGGCGCTGGCCGAGCAGCCTGAGCCGGCGGAGCCCGCGGGCGTGGCCGAGTTCGACCTGCCGAGCCGCCGGCTGGGCAGCAAGGTCGTCGACCTGCACCACGCCGGCAAGCGCTACGGCGACCGGTGGGTCCTGCGGGGCATCGACCACAGGCTGGCGCCGGGCGCGCGGATCGGCCTGGTCGGCCCGAACGGCGCCGGCAAGACCACGCTGCTCAGCCTGATCGCCGGCCGCATCGAACCCGACGAGGGCAGCGTCCGGACCGGCGACACCGTCGTGGCCGGCTGGTACGGCCAGGATCCCGAGCCGCTGCCGCCCGCTCAGCGGGTGTTCGACGTCGTCGACGAGGAGGTGCGGACGGCGCGGCTGACCAGCGGTGAGTGGGTCGGCGCGGGAGGGCTGCTCGAGCGCTTCGGGTTCGACGCGCAGGCCCAGCGCGGCTGGGTCGGTGAGCTGTCCGGCGGCGAGCGGCGGCGCCTGGAGCTGCTCCGGGTCCTGGCCGCCGCCCCCAACCTGCTGCTGCTCGACGAGCCGACGAACGACCTGGACCTCGACACGCTCGGCCTGCTGGAGGCCTACCTCGACCGGTGGCCGGGCGCCTTCGTCGTCGCCACCCACGACCGCTATTTCCTCGACCGGGTCTGCCGCGACGTCTACTCGATCGAGCCCGACGGCAGCCTCCGCCATCACCCAGGGGGGTGGGCCGCCTACGCGTCGCGCCTGCCGCAGCAGGGG
>JBOGEA010000186.1:0-11499 GCA_050743205.1 Egibacteraceae bacterium
CCCGCTGCCCGGGCCACGGCCCGCGCGCCGCTGGCCGCGCGCCGCGCGGGGGCGGCGCTGCTGGGCGCCTACGTCGCGGCGCAGCTGCTGCTCCCGCTGCGGCATCACCTCTACCCCGGCGACGTGGCCTGGACCGAGGAGGGCCACCGGTTCGCCTGGCGCATGAAGCTGCGGGACAAGCGCGGCGCGGCCGAGTTCACGGTCATCGACCGCGCCGCCGGCCGCGCTTGGTCCGTCGACCCCAGCGATCGCCTGACGAGCTGGCAGTACGACGCGGTGGCCACGGAGCCCCAGCTCCTCGTCCACTACGCCCACGAGCTGGCCCGCCGCTGGGAGGAGTACGGCATCCCCGGGGTGCAGGTCCACGCCCGCACCCTCGTCTCCCTCAACGGCCGCGACCCGGCGCCGCTCGTCGACCCCACAATCGACCTGGCCGCCCTCGACCACTGCCGGCCCCCCCGCTGCATCCTGCCCCTCCCCTGAGCGCCGAGACGGGCTGGGCGGGTATGGCCACGAAGAAGATCACTGTCACCGTGCCGGAAGAGCCGGCTGCCTACATTCGCCGCCAGGTTGATGCGGCGTATGAGTCGGTTTCTGCGTTCATCACCCGAGCGGCCGAGTGCCTGCGTGATTTCGAGCCGTTGGATCTGCTCATTGCCAGCATGATCGCTGAGACGGGAGAGCCGGACGCTGACGCGGCGGCCTGGGTGCGGGATGCGATGGCCGCAGCCAGCCGCGCGGAGCTGGCGGCGGCGGCCAACAACACTGGCGAGGCGGCGTGAGCAGCCCAGACCGGGCGCACACGTTCGTCCTCGATGCTGGCGCCTTGATCGCGCCCGAGAAGGCCGCCCCGGCCATGACCGGCCTGCTGCTTCAGGTCCGTCTTTGCGGGTCCACTGGATGTAGGGGGCGGGTCGGCTTCTCGCAAGCGCTAATGGCCAGGAAACGGCATACGGCCAGGATTCGGCACGATCGAGGCTGTTGCAAAATCTCACGGGCCGCCGGTCGGGGGTGCTCGGCCAGAGATGCAGCTTTCCTCCGGATGCGAAGGAAAGCTGCGCCTCAAGCTTGATCGCGCGAGCCTGACCTACGACTTTCCTCCGGATGCGGAGGAAAACTGCAGTGTGACTGACCCAGGGCGCCTACAGGCCCCTCGACGGTTGGCTGCCCTCACAGCCACGCACCGCGATTTTTGCAACAGCCTGCATCCGTGCCGAATCCTGGCCAATAGGGCTCACACCGCCAATGGCACCGCTATTTCGACCCCGGGTCCTTACATACGTGTGACTTGGCGCCTCAGCGTGCGCCCGGTGGGAGGTCCTCGGGGCGGTTCATGTTGAAGGCGAACGGGCCCCAGGCATCGGCGTCGACGACGAGGGCGCCGAGGCGCTCGGCGGCGGCGGTGACCGAGCGCTCGCCCTCGGTGAGCAGGGCGCGCAGGTCAGGGGCGGCGGCGCGGGCCCAGACCGCGTGGAGGGGCTGGAGGCGGCCCCCAGTCCGGGGGATCACGGCGGCCTCGCCGCCCCACTGGGCGGCGAGGCGCTGAAGAACGGTCGGGTCCGCGTAGGGCATGTCGACGGCGAGGACCGCGACCAGGTCATACGCAGCCGCCTCCAGCCCGGCGACCAGCCCACCGAGCGGGCCGGCGCCGGGCACGGCGTCGGCGACCTGAAGCGCGTCCAAACCCCCGAGTCGCGCGCCCTCGCCAGACGCCACCAGCGCGTGGCCGGACGTGGCTGGCACGCCGCACGCCGCTGGCGCGCCCTCGCCGGGTGCCACCAGCGCGCCCTCGCCGGACGCGGCTGGCGCGCCGTCGGCGGACGCCACCAGCAGCTCGCCGGGTGCCACCAGCACCTCGGCGCAGCAGGTCCGCAGGATACGCACCGCTCGGTCGACCAGGCGCTCGCCGCGGTAGGGGAGCAGAGCCTTGTCCGTGCCCATGCGGCGGCTTCTGCCCCCGGCGAGCACGAGGCCGGTCAGAAGCGGGGTGTGTCGGCTCACAGCCGGAATCCGGAGCTCCACCGTCATACCCCGCTTTGGGCTACAGCCCGGCCGCGCGGCCTTTGGTGACGAGCTTCTCGGCCATCTTGCGGGAGGCCTCGTCGATCATCTTGCCGTCCAGCGTGGCCGCGCCCCTGCCGGCCTGGATCGCCTCGGCGTAGGCCTCCAGCAGGCGCTCGGCGTAGTCGAACAGCTCCTTCGTGGGGGAGAAGACCTCGTTCGCGACCTGGATCTGCGAGGGGTGGATGCACCATTTGCCGTCGACGCCGAGCAGCGCGGCGCGCGTGCAGGACTCGCGGAACCCGTCGAGGTCGCCGTAATCGCCGTAGGGCCCATCGATCGCGTCGCAGCCGACGGCGCGGGCGTTGTTGACGATCTGGGCCAGGATGTAGTGCCACTGGTGCCCGGGATACTCCCGCTCGATCTTGCCGAGGTCGAGCTGGGGCACGCCCTGGTTGGCCGCGTAGTCGCCCGGGCCGAAGATCAGCGTCTCGATCCGGTCGGTGACGCGCGCGATCTCGGTCATGTTCACCGAGCCGGTGCCCGTCTCGATCTGCACCTCCAAGCCGATGCGGCGGTCCAGTCCGAGGTCGGCCTCCAGCTGGCCGAGCAGGTGCTCGACGAACCACAGCTGCCCGGCGTCTTGGACCTTGGGGATCATCAGGCAGTCGAGCCGCTGGCCGGCGCCGCGCACCAGCTCGATGATGTCGTCGTACTGCCAGCGGGTCGTCGCGTCGTTCACGCGCACAACGACGACCTTGCCGCTGTAGTCGATCGTGTTCAGCGCCTCGACGACGGTGGCCCGCGCGTCCTTCTTCGCGCTCGGGGCGACAGCGTCCTCGAGGTCGAGGAACACCTGGTCGGCCTGGGTGGCCGCGGCGCGTTGGAGCATCTTCGGGCTCGACCCCGGCACCGCCAGGCACGAGCGCCGCAGCCTCGTCGGTCTCGGCTCGATCGCCTTGACGCTTGAGAAGTAGTGCATCACCACGGCGGGTCCTTCCCTTGCAGAGAACAGTCGAGGATCTGGACCGGGTGGGCCAGCGGCATGCCCGGCAGGTAGCGCCGCAGCTGCAGCAGACACCCCGGGTTCGCCGTCGCCACCGCGTCCGGGCGGGCGGCCAGGATGTGCGACGCTTTGCGCTGGCCCAGCTCGGCCGCCGGCTCGGGCTGCACCAGGTTGTACACACCCGCGGACCCGCAGCAGATGTCCGGCTCGGCGATCGGGACCAGCTCAAGGCCGGGGATCGCTCGCAGCAGCGCTCGGGGCTGCTCTGTCACCCGCTGGGCGTGCCTGAGGTGGCACGCGTCGTGGTACGCCACGCGCGCGCGGACCGGGTGCCGCACGGCCCGGGGCTCCAGCTCTGCGAGCAGCTCGGTGACGTCGGCCACCTTCGCGGAGAACGCCGCTGCCCGCTCGGCGTGCTCGGGATCGTCGCGCAGCAGGTGCCCGTACTCCTTCATGGCCGACCCGCACCCGGCGGCGGTCACCACGATGGCGTCGACCTCGATCTCCTCGAAGACGTCGATCATCGCCTTTGCCCTGGCCAGCGCGGCGTCCTCCACACCAGCGTGCAGCTCGAGCGCCCCGCAGCACCCCTGCGACGGTGGAGCGACGACCTCGCAGCCCTCCGCCGCCAGGACCCGCCTGGCGGCCTCGTTGACGTCGGCGAAGAACACCGACTGGACGCACCCGGTCAGCAGCCCCACCCGGCGGCGCGTCGAGCCGACCGCGGGCGTCACGTGGGGGACCCGGCGGCGCAGGTCGCGCAGCGTTATGGCCGGCAGCAGCGCCTCCAAGGCCTGGAGCCTCGGTGTCAGCCGGTCGAAGGCGCCGGACCGGCGCAGCAGCGCCCCGACCCGCGCCCGCTGGTACAGCCAGCCGAGGACCGCAGCGACCCGCAGCCTCGACCGGTGCGGGAACAGCGCGAAGATCAGGCGCCGGAACGCCTCGTCCGACCGGCCGCGCGTCCAGTTGCGCTCGATCTGGGCGCGTGTGGACTCGATCAGCTCGTTGTATCGGACCCCTGACGGGCAGGACGTCACGCACGCCATGCAGCCGAGGCAGGCGTCGAAGTGCCCGACGAACGTCTTGTCCATCGGCACTTCGCCCCGCAGCCCCAGCTTCATCAGGTAGATGCGGCCGCGGGGGCTGTCCATCTCCTCGCCCCACAGCGCGTAGGTGGGGCAGGTCGGCAGGCAGAAGCCGCAGTGGACGCAGTCGTCGATCCGCTCCGCCGACGGCGGACGGCGCGCGTCGAACGCGCCGAAGCCGATGGCCTGGTCGGTCTCGCTGACGACCGCGCCGGCCTCATGGTGGTGGTCTGCCACTCATATCCCTCCCACAAAACGGCCGGGGGCGCAGCGGCGGTCGGGGTCGAGCCGCGCCTTCACCCGCCGCATCACGCTGATCGCCGAGGGCTCGGGTCCCCAGACATCGGCGGGGCTGCCCAGATCCCGGGTGTGACGCCGCAGCGCCACGGTGCCCCCCAGCGCCGCCACCCGGCAGCGCCACGCCCGCACCGCCTCGGCGTGCTCCCCAGGGGGAAACCGCGCCGTGTGCAGGCCGAGACCGGCGTGGCTCGCCAGGGTCGCCTCGGGCGCGACCTCACGCAGGGCCGCGGCCACCCGCGGGAGCCGATCGGGCAGGGTGGCGGCGCGTGCCACCGTCTCGCCTGGCGCGCCGTCATGCGCGGCCGTGAGCAGGCGCCAGGCCTTCGCCTCGTCCTCGCCCTCCAGCTGGTCGCCGGCTTTGAGGTCCTGCGCCTTGGCGAGTGCCCGCGCCGCCTCGGCCCGGCCGGTGACGCCGGCCTGGCGGCCCTCGATCCTGACCGCCAGGACACCGCCGGCCACGTCCAGCGCGGTCGGCTCGACCGGCGAGGCCAGCAGCGCGAGGACCAAGCCGCACAGCGCCGCCTCGTCGCCCTCGACAGCGAGCGTCAGGCTCGACTCGGGCAGGGGGTGAAGCCGGACGATCAGCTCGGTCATCAGGCCGAGCGTGCCGAACGACCCGCACAGCAGCCGCATCAGGTCGAAACCGGCCACGTTCTTCACCACCCGCCCTCCCGCCCGCGCGACCGACCCGTCGGCCAGCACCACCGTCACCCCGATGACGAGGTCACGCGGCGCGCCGTACCGCAGCCGCCTGGGCCCGTGGTCATTGGTGGCGACGACCCCGCCGAGCGTCGCGCCGGCCTCTTGGGCAGGCGGGTCCACGGCGAGCCACTGGCCAGACGGGGCCAACGCGTCCCGCAGCGCCGACAGCCGCATCCCCGCCCCGACGATCGCGACCATGTCCCCAGCGCTGTGCTCGACGAGCGTGTCCAGGCCCGCCGTCTCGACGACCGCATCGACCCGCTCCGCACGAGCCCCCCAACCCTGCTTGGTGCCCCCGCCGCGGAACACCAGCGCCCCGGGCGTGTCGCGCACCGCGTCCCGCGCCTCGCCGAGGGTGGCCGGCCGGATCCGCGCGGCCCCCAGCCCTCGACCGCCCACCATCGTCGCCTCACCTGCCATGTCCGCCGCCGGAGCCTGATGACGTCGTACCTACCCGGCCCGCCACCTCCCAACCCACGGGAGTCGACGGCCCCGGCCCGTCGATCGGCTCACACCGAACGACAACAGCCGGTCAGCTGGATGCGCCGGGCTTGACGAGTCCGGACTCGTAGGCGAAGACGACCAGTTGGGCGCGGTCGCGGGCACCCAGCTTCAACATGGCACGGCTGACGTGCGTTTTTGCGGTGGCGGGGCTGAGCACCAGCCGGGCCGCGATCTCCTGGTTCGTCAGGCCGGCGGCGACCAGCGCCATCACCTCGCGCTCGCGGTCGGTCAGGATGTCGAGCCGCGGGGTGGCCCGGCGGCCGGGGAAGCGGGCGACGAACTCGGCGATCAGCCGGCGTGTGACGCTGGGGGACAACAGCGACTCGCCAGCGGCCACGACCCGCACTGCCTGGAGCAGATCGACGGGGTCGACGTCCTTGACCAGAAAGCCGCTCGCCCCCGCCCGCAAGCCCTCGAAGACGTAGTCGTCCAGCTCGAAGGTGGTCAGGATCACCACCTTGACATCGCTCAGCCGCGCGTTGGCGGCGATCCGCCGGGTGGCCTCGATTCCGTCGAGCACCGGCATGCGGATGTCCATCAGGATCACGTCGGGCCGCAGCTTCGCGGCGAGCGTGAGCGCCTGGTTGCCGTCGCTGGCCTCGGCCACCACCTCGATGTCGTCCTCCGAGCTCAGGAGCGCCCGGAAGCCGGCCCGGACGAGCGCCTGGTCGTCGGCGAGCATGACGCGGATGCCCCCTCGTTCTCCGGCGCCTGCGTCACGGTCACGGGAACGTTCCATTACGACGTACCGTCCAAGGGGAGCCGCGCCCAGACTCGGAAGCCGCCCCGCGGTCCGGGGCCGGCCTCCAGCTCGCCGCCAGTCGCCGCCGCCCGTTCGCGCATCCCCAGCAGCCCTGTGCCACCGGCCAGATGTCCGATGTCGGGCACGCCGCGGCCGTTGTCATCGATCTGGAGGATCAGATCGTGCGGTCCGTAGGTCAGCGACAGCTTGGCGGACGCCTGGCCCGCGTGCCGAGCGACGTTCGTGAGCGACTCCTGCGCGATCCGGTAAGCGGCAAGGTCGACCTGTGCGGGCAACGGTCGCGGCGCGCCCGTCACGGACACGTCCACCTGCAGGGGCACTCCAGCGACGAGTTCGTCCAGGCGCGCAAGGCTGGGGGCCGGCGCCCGAGGCGGCGCCTCCTCGTCCACCTGGCGCAGCACACCAAGGGTCCCTCGCAGCTCACGCAGCGCTTCCTTGCTCGTCTCGTTGATCGCGAGCAGCGCGCGGCGAGCATACTCAGGCTGCGTGTCCAGAAGGTGGGCGGCGACCCCGGCCTGGATCTTGATGATCGAGATGCTGTGTGCCAGCACGTCGTGCAGCTCACGGGCGATCCGCAGCCGCTCGGCCTCCACCGCGTGTCGCTCCGCTTCCGCCAGGCGGGCACGGTGGTTTCGCACCACCTCGCCCGCGAGGACGGACAGCGTCATCCACCCGACGAAGAACAACGACCCTACAACGTCCATCGTATGGCCGCCCACGAACAGCACGTCCTCGGCGAGGAACAGCCCGTAGGTCGAGAGGGCGGCGACGGCGACCATCCACACCCGCTGCCCCAGGACGGTCGCTATGAACACCGCCACATAGATCGAAATGATGTACAGGGCGCCCGGATAGCTCAGTGCGTCATAGACGAACCCCGCCGTGACCGTGGCCGCCATCACCGCATTCGGTCGGCGGCGGCTGGCCATCAGCGAGGCTCCGCCTGTGACCAGCAGCGCGTAGCCGAGCCAGTCGAGCGGGCGCACGCCAACCGCGTCGCTCGCCACGAGCGCGCTGCCGATCACCTGGGCGGCCACGACCGCCAGCGCCAGCGCGACGTCAGCCGCCGTGGCCAGGGGAGCACGCGCTGAGCGGAAGGCTCGCATGTCGATACGGTAAGTCACGCGCTGCCCCCCGTCATCGGGTCCTGGGGTAGCCATGGCTGCTCCCAGCTGCTCCCAGCGCGGCTCTCGCGGCGCGTGTCGACAGCGCGGCCATGCCCGTGACGAGCAGTACCACCATCACGGCGTGGTAGGTGTCGTTGAGCACGGTGTGCGGCCCGCGGCCCGCCGCGATCGCGGAGATGCCGAGGAGCACGCCGGCCAGCGCGAAGGCGTGCGCGGCGAATACCGCCAGCCAGGCCCAGGTCTGGCGGGTCAGCGCGGCGTAAGCGCCGATGGCGAGGGCCAGCCCGCACAGCGACTCCACGATCACCGCGGGCACGATCAGGGGTTCGGCGAGGACCGCGAACCCCAGCGGGATGCGCACACCCGCGTGCAGCAGCGCCCCGAGGAAGAACGACACGGCGTAGAGCGCGGCGAGCGCTCCGGCGGCCGTCGCCAGGTTGGTCCCGCGCTCGATGACAGTCTGGTTCATGTCAGGTCCTTTGCTGTCAGCGCGTGAGCGGACGCCCGCTCACCAAGGTCTGGTGAAGCTGAGCAGGCCAGCCGGAGATCGCGTTGTCGGTGATCTGTAGGCTCAGTCTCATTGCGTCTCCTTACCGCGGGTGTGGCGGCTGGGACTGCAGGTGTGCGTCTGCCGAGAGGCCGCGTGGCGGCCTCCTCGCGGTGGCCGCGAGTTCGGTGGCGGCCTCGTGCGGCGCGTTCGGTGGCCAGCCGGCGGCCTCGTGGGGTCTTGCCCCAGGGCTTGTCAACCGAGATCACGGCGGCGAACCCGAGCATCAGCAGGTGGGCGGCCGACCCGGCAACCAGCGGCCATGCCGCCGAGACGACGCCCGCCCCGCCCACGCCGGTCGCTGCCGCCGCGGTTGTCGCGGCGGTCGCCTGCTGGACCCACTGGCCGGTCAGTCCTATCCCGGTGACGATGACCGCGAAGGTCAGGACGAGCTTGACGATCACCCAGTAATGCTGGAACAGCCCCCAGGGCGTCGTGACCGATAGCGCGACGCCCGTCAGCAGCGTGCCGGCCGCGAATACGGGGATGGCCACGTTGCCGACGTGGCCCATAAGGGCGTAGCCCGCCATTGCGAGCGTCGGCTCGCGGGTGGCCGCGGCGCTGATGGCGAGGACGAGCATCGCGACGACCAGGCCGAGCCATCCCCCCGAGACGACGACGTGGGCCGCACGCACGAGCGTGCGGGGTCGCCCCGAAAGCTGCGGGATCATTGGCCCTCGACGGGCGGGGGCTCCTGTCGCCGGTGTGTGAGAGAAGATCATGCGAAGACCCAGCGGGCCGGGCGGCGCGGGTGGAAGGCGACAAGGGTGGTGAACACCACAAGGATGCCGAGCGTCCATGGCATCGCGGCGGCGACGTCGTCTGCCGTAGGCCGCCGAGATGACGGCGGCGATGGGTTGTCGGGCGGCGAAGGCCTGCAACCAGGCTGACATCGACTCGATCGGGACGAAGGCGAGACGGTCAGCTTGGTGAGGCCGGACAGTGGAGTTCGGTCCTTCATTTGTGGGCCTCCTTGCAGCGCTTGCAGGGGTGCGGTGGGCGCACTGCCTGGCCGTTGTCGAATCATGGCCTGACGATATGGAACGAAGGCTGATCTGCCGTCCCACGGCGGGAGGCAGTTCGATTACGCCCACTGACGTAGACGCGGGCTTGGCAGCCGCCCCACGTCGTAGTCGTAGGCCGATGGAGGCGCTGCCCCGCTGCCGGCGCCTCCCGGTTTTACCCCAACTCCGACTTGGGGGCGCATGCGCCCCCAAGTCGGAGTTGGGGTGCCAGTCCCCCCGCCCCTTGCGCGCGGACACGGGCTACGGGCTACGGGTTTGGAGCGCCGGCGACCGTCGACGGGTGGAGGCTGCGGGTCACAGGCGGTCGATGAGGCCGGCGGCCTCAAGGGGGTGGGGTCGGTAGGGGCCGGGGCGGTCGCCGCAGAGTCGGGGCGTCGGGAAGATCTTGTCGGGGTTGGAGATCCCGGCCGGGTCGAAAGCGGCTCGGACCCGGTTCATGACGGCGAGATCCTCTTGCGAGAACATCTTGGGCATCGAGCAGGCTTTGTCGGTGCCGACGCCGTGCTCGCCGGTGATCGATCCGCCCTGCGAGACGCACAGCTCGACGATGGCGATCGCCAGCCGCTCGGCGCGCTCGGCCTCGCCCTGGACCGCGCTGTCGTAGAGGATCAGTGGGTGCAGGTTGCCGTCGCCGGCGTGGAACACGTTCGCGACGCGCAGGCCGGCCTCGCGGGCCATCTCGGCGATGCGGTCGAGCGTGGAGCCCAGCCGGACCCGCGGGATGACGCCGTCCTGCACGAAGTAGTCGGGTGACAGGCGTCCCATCGCGGCGAACGCGGCCTTGCGGCCTTTCCAGATCAGCGCGCGCTCGCCCGCGCTGGCGGCGATGCGGATCCGGGACGCGCCGGCGGTGCGGCAGATCCGCCGCACGGCCTCGAACTCGGCCTCGACCTCGAGTGTGGGCCCGTCCAGCTCGACGACCAGCGCCGCGCCGGCGCCCAGCGAGTAGCCCGCGCCGGTCGCCGCCTCGCACGCCTCGATCGCCAGCGCGTCGAGCATCTCGACAGCGGCGGGCACGATCCCCGCGGCGACGATCCCGGTGACCGCGTCGCCCGCCGCCGCCGGGCTGGCGAAGTCCGCGACCAGCGTCTGCACGTGCTGTGGCGTCCGCAGCAGCCGGACCACGACTTTGGTCGCGATGCCGCACGTGCCCTCCGCGCCGACGAACACGCCGCGCAGGTCGTAGCCGGGTGGGTCCAGGGTGGAGGCGCCCAGTTCGACGACCTCGCCGTCGGGCATGACGACCTCGAGCGCGAGCACATGGTTCGTCGTGAACCCGTACTTCAGGCAGTGAGCGCCACCCGAGTTCTCGGCCACGTTCCCGCCGATCGAGCACACCGCCTGGCTGGACGGGTCGGGCGCGTAGTAGAGGTCGTAGGGGGCGACGGCCTGCGAGATCTGCAGGTTGGTCACGCCCGGCTCGACGACGGCCCGGCGGTTGGGCGCGTCGACCGCCAGGATCCGGCACATGCGGGTCAGCGCGACGAGCACGCCTCCGGCGTGGGGCAGCGCCCCTCCCGACAGCCCCGTGCCCGACCCGCGGGCGACGAACGGCACGCCCTGGCGGGCGCAGGCGCGGACGACGGCGGCGACCTGCGCGGTCGTGGTGGGCAGGACGACCAGCCCTGGCGTCACGCGGTACCCGGTCAGCCCGTCGCACTCGTACGTGCGCATCTGGGTGCGCTCCCACAGGCAGCCCCGCTCGCCGAGCAGCGCGACGAACTCCCGCCGCAGCCTCTCCAACGCCATGCCTGCTCCCGTCCACGGTCCTGCGAAGAGCCGTCCCCCACGCTACCCGTCTGACTCCTGACTCCGAATCAGGGGGCTGCCCTCTGGCAGTGGGGTGCCGTGATGGGGAATATCCACGTTGACGCACCGTCTGGGGGTCTCGCGCAACTCCGCTTCACGGGATGCGCACCGGATTGAAGGTATGAATGGGTGTGGAGACGAATCAGCAGTTGCAGTGCTCGGGGAGCGCCTCGGTCCTCGAGCGCGATGACGCCGCGCTTGTGCGCGCCGCCGCCGATGGGGACGATCTCGCCTGGTCAGCCCTAGTGCAGCGCTTCGCCGGCTTGGTCTGGGCAGCCACCCAGGACTACGGGCTGGGTGCCACCGACGCGGCCGACGTGTCCCGGGTGACCTGGCTGCGTCTCGGGCAGCACCTGCGCCGCCTGCCGGACTCCGGCCAGGTGGGCATCTGGCTGGCGCGCACCGCCTGCCAGGAGAGCCGGCGGTCCCTGCTCCTGAGCGGCCAGGTGGCGGCGCACGACCGGCTCATAGCCGGCCCGCGCGCGGAGGCCTTCGGGCTGGGAGGCCGCTGCGCGTAAGGAGGCCGCTGCGCGTAAGAGCGTGTTGGGGGAACTGGCGTGAAGGGTCTGATCCGCCTCTGCGTGAAGGGTCGCGCCTCGTCGGGTTTCGCTCGCGAAGGGCCTTTTAGGT